>JAKMAE010000122.1 GCA_022014875.1 Vulcanisaeta sp.
AGAGGGTTTGCGATAGGGTTGGCATACTGAACGAGGGCATCTTAATAACCGAGGGGACGATTGATGAGGTTAAGGAGAGGGTTAAGGCCGGCACCCTCGAGGACGCACTCCTCAAGGCAATCCATGCAGATGATGAGATCAGGGCATTGCTTGATGGGTTATGACCATGACCAATGTACGTAAACTGGTCTCTGTATTATACAGGGAATTGATGTACCAGGGGTACACGGCGTCTAGAATAAGTGGTTTAAGGCCGTTGAACATAAAGCGGGCCCTTAGAGTAATTAGGTACAATAAACTAGTCATGGGTTTATTATCCAGCCTGTATATAATAATATTCGGCACCATACCCTACATGCTTAGAGAACCGGGCCTAAGTCTGGTGGAAACGTTTTTATTTACATTCTTTTTCGTATTTTCATCATCGATTAATATCACGTTTTCGCTACAAAACATTGAGCATATTAGGGCAATACTACTAACACTACCCCTTGAACAACGCCTAGTAAGAAGGGCGTTCGCCCTGTCCCTCTATATGACCATGGACCTACCAATCTACTTCTCACTTGCTACATCAACTGCCCTATCCTTAATAACACGTGGCGTTCCATACCCACTCATAGGGGCTGTTGAGGGTGCGTTCCTTGGGATTGCGGCGGCGATGGGGTTCATATTGATCTCAGAGAGGGTTTCGAGGAACCCTGTGAAGGTTAATATCGCCAGGACTTTAGCGATCACGTTCATGATAGTGATAATAATGATCGGGACCATTATGGAGATCATAATTACAAACCCAAATAAACTGAGCACCGAGTTCTCCTTCATGCCAGTGCTGGGTGGTTTATTCATAAATGGGCCGGGCTACCCCCTATATCTAACGATTATCTACATAGCCATCTTCGGGGTGTTAGCCTACGTAACCTTCCAGGCAGCTACCGCTAGGCTCATAAATTCAATTACACATGGCGAGGCGTGGACCGTAAGCGCTAAGTCACCTAGGGGTTTTAGGATGAGGAATCACTTAATAGCATTGATCATGATTGATCTTATTCAGTCATTTAGGTCGAGACTTGCCGCCCTATGGTCCTTACCGCTGGGTCTTTGGGTATCGCTCATAATATTCACCGCAGAGGTTGGGTTTAGGACCATAAAACCTTTGACCATATTCGCAATAACCACCGGGCTAGCATTTATCGCCTCCCTTGTCCCATACATATTATACATGAGTGAGTTCATGGGCGCCGTGGTTTTCAGGTTGCTACCAATATCTCCAGTTAAGAATTTACTTAGTAAGGTTGTAGTTACAGTAATGACCTATTACGTAGTTGCGACGCCGGTATTAATAATGGCAGTACTTCACGGGCTATCATTGAGCACCCAGGCACCTGTATTACTAGCCTTTAGTTTGCCTATTGACGTTACGGCTGTCATGGCAAACCTCTTTGAACGTGTAATAACTGAGGGTGTTATGCCGTCAGCATTAACGCTGCTGGTTTATGCAGTGATCGTTACATTGACCGAGGGCATTCCAATAGCTTCGTTAATAATAACCCACGTATTGATTGGTGGTTATGTAATACCAGCCGTAGTGATGCTTATGGTCTCAATGTTAGAGTTCGGAGTAGCGCTTGTACCGTTACTACGATGATTTAAACCAGGCTAACCCTAAGCCTCGAGGCGCCTGACGAGGTATGCCTTTTGTGGATTCGTTAGTTGCAGCATTGTTAATAACACCGTATTTGCCTCCCTAGACCCCCTGATTATTAGGTTCCTTACATAATCGAGTATACTAGGGCTAAGTCTCACGTACTCATCAACCCTATCTAACAGGAATGGGTAGCCCGTGTCCGTGGTCTGCGACTCTAGGTATGCCACTAAATCCTCAAGCTTCAACGCGCTACCCTGCGGGTTATAAACCTCGAGCTTAACTGCCGGCGCACCATTGCGCGACCTGTAAAACACAACCTCCACCTCCCTTAGATGTGCCAATCCAGGGTGCGCCTCGCCGCTGAATACCTTATCTAAATTATGGAGACCTTCCTCAAGCCTCCTCTCCATTAGACCTATTACCTCCCGGCAATCACCACCTTTGCACCTCTTTCGTAATTCGCAATCACCATAATTAACCCTAACCCACTGGGGCAGCACCTCGCCGTAGCTACCCAACACTACATACTCACCACCATTCAACGCCAAAGTAGCCATTAACTTATCATTTGCAGGTAGGCACCTACCCTGCAGTATGGATAATAACCTCGACCTAACCCTCTTAACCACGCCAATAATTGGTGTGGAAGTCTTACTCGCTAGGTTAAGTAATTCACCAATGACGTTAATTACATGGCGGAGAGCCCCACCCTCGACCGGCAGGTTGTAGGGTAGTGGATGTATTGGTATTTCACCATCGAGTATTATCACGTCTATGTTCTTCCTACCCCTAGCCTTATCCCTAAGTAACTTAATCGCCAACTCCCTCTCCCTAACCTGCGCCCTCCTAGTTATTACCCTCTCAAACTCAGCCACATCCTCAAAAACGACCTCGCCAGTCATGTACCTATCATACGAACCATTTAAGTAACCGACATAACCGTAGGAGAGCACCGTTAAGACGCCACCAATTAGCTCCAGCGGCGGTGTTGGGTAGCTGGAGTCTATGGCATAGGCATTGAGTGGCTTTGATGAACTAGGTATCGCCCTTACCAAGCCCCTACCCTCAAGCTCGCGCCTTAATTCCCTTACTAAACCCATTATTTGCTCATCAACCCTCTCCTCAACCATCCTCCTCACGTCAGACTGAATAGAAAGCATCAATGGAGGCTCAAGCCAAAACTCAATATCCCCAGGACCATAGTCGCTAGGAAGCACCACAATAATGAATTGGCAGGTTGGTATATAAATCAGTAGCAATTAATTACTACCTGAGAGAACCTTTTCAGCCTCCCTAACCATTCTCTCTATGTCTGGTAGTCGTGCCCTTACGTCCTCACTGTCCAGTTTTGCTTCGTGGAATCCCCACACGTGTAGGTAGTTGGCTTCGTCCCACACTGCCCTAACCCAATCCCCCAGGTGCTTGCTTATCCTGAGTACTGCCTTCTCTAGCTCGGTCACCGTCCACCTACCCCTCT
>JAKMAE010000021.1 GCA_022014875.1 Vulcanisaeta sp.
TGACTATGCTCATTATGTCCTTCTTCCTCTGGACCTTACCCCTCAACTTACTACCGACCGGCGATGTTGTTGTCCAGGCAAAGTGCGGCGTCCCTCCTGACCTCTGGATCCCCGTGTTCATGTAGGCCTCGTTATCATAGAGCACGTAAAGCACGCCATGGCCACGCTCAAGCATACCACTGAGGGATTGAAGACCAATGTCATAAGTACCACCATCACCGGCTATAACCATGACCTTAGCCTTAGTGTCAAGTATACCCTTCCTCCTCAACGCCTTGAGTGCCGCTTCAACGCCTGATGCCACGGCCGCGGCGTTCTCGAAAGCCACGTGTATATAGGGGACGCTCCAGGCAGTGTATGGGTAGGCGGTCGTTGTGACCTCTATACACCCCGTTGCGTTAACTACTATTACGTCGGGACCGGCGGCCTTTAACAACCACCTAACAGCTATTGAGGGGCCACAACCAGCACATGTTAATTGTCCAGGTCCGAAGTACTCCTCAACGGGTAAGTCCCTGATTGATCTGAAGTATATCCTCATGTTCTCAACCCCATGAATATCGTACTTCCTGGGTATTTACCAGTTTTTGAGTACTCGTCAAGCATTTTATAGAGGTTGTAGAAGTCCTCGACAAACATCGTCCTCTGGGATATGCCATGAACGACCGAAACAACTGGTTTCTCAATGCCCCTACTGTAGAGGGCTGATATTACGTCGCTGGCCACCGGCCCCTCATAAACATTGCCTGGCGTTAATGCCCTATCGATGACGGCTACGACCTTTGCATCCTTAATTGCCTCGATAAGCTCTTCGGTTGGGAATGGCCTAAATAGTCTTATCCTAACGACTCCAGCCCTCAACCCCCTCTCCCTAGCCCTCCTAGCCGCCTCCTTCGCATTACCGCTCGATGCGCCTCCGTATGTTATTAATACGTAGTCCGCATCATCAACCATGAACTTCTCGATTAAGCCATAGTTCGTACCAAACGCTTTATTGAATTCCTCATGCACCTCCCTAATCACGGCCTTGGATTCCTTAAGTGTGTGGATTACCTGGTACTTGATCTCATAGTACCACTCCGGGCTGGCTATGACACCCATCGTTATTGGTTTCCTTGGGTCAAGCCTATACCTCTCTAGGTTTCTCGGTGTGAACCTCCTCACGTACTCCTCGTGGTATAGCTCGACGGGCTCTGTGGTGTGGCTCATGAGGAAGCCGTCGTATGAAACCATGACTGGGAGCAGGACCCTCCTGTCCTCAGCTATCCTATAGGCCATTATTATTGAGTCGTAGACCTCCTGCGCCGTGGAGGCAATCATTATTATCCAGCCGGTGTCCCTGGCATTCATTAGGTCCTGGTAGTCACCGTGTATGCTTATTGGCGCTGACAGTGCCCTCCCCGGCACGGCCATGACTACGGGTAGCCTAAGGCCCGAGGTTATGTGTAATACTTCGTGCATGAACTCGAGACCTTGCGCTGACGTGGCTGTGAAAACCCTAGCGCCCGCCGCCGCCGCACCAACCACGGCGGATAAGGCGCTGTGCTCGGACTCGACAGGTATGTACTCAGCATCTAGCTCCCCATTGGCCACAAACTCTGCCAGTTTCTCGATAATTGTTGTCTGAGGCGTTATTGGGTACGCCGCTATGACGTCTACGTCGACAGCCTTAACGGCGTAGGCGGCCGCGTAGTTCGAGGTCAACCCTACGCGTTCCTTGACAACCTCCTCCCTAATGCTCAACGCCTTCGTCATTACCCACCCACCTCGGGCACCATCTTTATAGCCTTAACTGGGCACTCATGGGCGCAGATCCCACACCCCTTGCAGTGATCGTAATCTATCTCGTAGGTTACCTCGTACTTCCTACCGCTTTTTGTAACGTAAGGCTTCCTCAACTCCAGTATCGCTGGTTCTGGGCAGTACATCCAGCAGATCCTACACCTTATGCATGCGTCCTGGTCTATAACTGGGCGTTGAGTCCTCCAGGTACCAGTTATGTTATTACGTGCGTTGCCCGGCTCAAGTATTACGCCGCCTATTGGTATGTCTCTCCATGTCACGTTTCTCATCATTACGAAACCACCTCGGCTGTCTTATAAGCCTCTTCTAGGGCCTCCGCGTTTGCCCTACCGGCCTTACTACCGAAGGTCTCCATGACCAGCGCCTTCACGGTCTCTATATCAACGAGGTCGAGAACCCTCAGCAACGCGCCCAGCATTGTTGTGTTCACGATGGGCCTGCCCAAGTGCTTCATGGCTATCCCGTAGGCATTTACATAGATAACCTTCCCATTGAAACTAGAGAGTTCCTGCTTAACCTCATCCTTACTTGATGCATTCACTACAATCGTGTCCCTAGTAATGGCTGGGATGTTGAATATCCTCAATAGCCTCACGTCGAACACGACCGAGATATTCGGCCTCTCGATAGGCTCCCTGGCGACAATGGGCTCCCTAGACAACCTGACGTAAGCCCTGACAGGGGCACCCCTACGCTCAGCTCCATACTCAGGGAATGAGCTGGCGAATAGGCCGCGCTTAATCGCCGCCTGGGCGATTATTTGCGCCGCAGTAACCGCGCCCTGACCTCCCCTACCATAGAATGTAATTTCCACGGTAGAGTTGGCCATCTTGGATCGAGGGATCACTGTAGAGGTCTTTTATAAACCCTTACTTTATACTTTCCTTACCCTCTAATAGACCTTTATACACATATAGAGCATATGTTCAGTATCTTTACGTCCATTCAAATATTTATAAGGTAACTCGTCTTATGCGCAATAATGGATGAGGTTGCGTACATGGTTATTGAGGGGGTTTCGATCTTTGAGGGATTCCCTAAGGCTAAGTGCTCAACCTTGGTTGAGAACCACCACGTAAGGTGTGTGGTTATTAATTCGGTGGTTCATAATTCGAGGGGTAGCGATCTAACCGCTGTAAAAAGTGCCCCGCCAAGGCCTGCCTTAACTGATCGGTTGCCTGCCGGTTTCTTGGATCGAACTGTGCATGGGGTGGTTAGGTATGGTTGACCTGGAGTTCTACGTTAGTGGTGTAGCCACTTTCTTCGGAATACCCAGGTGCGGTTCTGGTATACCCATCCTTGGTGTTCCAATGGAGGACACGGTCAGTTTTAGACCCGGTACCAGATTTGCACCGAGTGTGATTAGGCAGTGGAGCCAGTACTTCGAGTTCACGCCAAGCATTGACCTTGGGGTCGACGCTTTGGGAAAGGCGTGTGATTTGGGTGATGTATCGCTACTCCAGGGCTTGGTGGATATGAACATTAGGAGGATAGAGTCAGTCGTTAGCGAGGCCCTGAGTAGGTGGGGTAGGGTCGTCAATATTGGTGGTGAGCACACGCTAAGTCTAGCTGCGGCGAGGGCCCTAAGGGCTAGTCAGGGATCGTATGGGATTTACGTACATGTTGATGCGCACTTTGACTCAAGGACGGAGTGGCCAATCGGTCAATCCCTGTCCCACGCAACGTTTGTTCGGCGGATCATAGAGGATGTAGGGCCAGAATTGCTATTATTTCTCGGGCCTAGGTCTTACGACCCTGAGGAATTAACCTTCGTTAGAGACCTCAACAATTCCGTCATCCTCATGACCAGGGATTTAAAATTAATGAGCAGGTATGAGTTGAGGCTATTGGTCAGGGAGCTACTGGATAGTTACTCAGGCCCTATACACCTCAGCATTGACGTCGACGTTCTGGACCCCTCGATAATGCCCGGCGTCGGTAACCCCGAGGCTTTTGGGCTTAATTACGGCGAGCTGTTGAGGATTATAGAGGCTGTGCTTGACCATGGGGGCTCCAGGGTTAAGGTTTTGGACATTGTTGAATATTCGCCGCCGAACGACCCAGGCCTAGCGTCCTTGCCTGTCATCGTGAGGCTGATACTCGACGTACTTAACTACATGGCCTAAAGGTTTATTTAAGGATGAGTTGCTCGGTCATGCTTGATGAATTACGAGAAGTTCCTGGAATTAATGAGCGAGGGCGGGTTCTTCTACCCAAGCTTCGAGATCTACAGGGGTAAGGCGGAGGTCGGCGGTTTCTACGACTACGGACCACTGGGTGTCGAGTTGAAGAGGAACATTATCGAGAAGTGGCGCAGGGTGTTCATATACCCATACCAGGACTTCATAGTCGAGATTGAGACACCAATCATAATGCCTAAAATAGTCTTCGAGGCCAGCGGGCACCTGGAGCACTTCACGGACGCCATAGTTGAGTGCACTAGGTGTGGCCGTAAGTACAGGGCCGATCATTTAATAGAGGAGGAGTTGGGTAAGAGGGGTATTTCGATAAAGACTGAGGGGCTCGGTCTCGATGAGCTTAACGGGTTGATTCGGAAATACGGCATTAAATGCCCGGTCTGTGGTGGTGAGTTAGGCGAGGTCAAGGCCTTCAACCTACTGTTTCAAACAACCATAGGCCCCTACAGCGAGAACATTGGCTACCTAAGGCCTGAGACTGCCCAGGGAATGTTTGTCTCCTTCCCAAAGGTCTTTAATCTAATGGGTAGGAAGTTACCACTTGGTATAGCCCAGGTTGGTAAGGTTGGTAGGAATGAGATATCGCCGAGGCAGGGCCTGATTAGGCTCAGGGAGTTCACACAGATGGAGATAGAGTTCTTTTTTGACCCGGAGAATCCCAGGTGTCCGTATTTGGACGAGCTAGATGTTAAGTTGAGGATAGTGCCCGAGAAGGATGTCGCGGCTGGTATTAAAGAGCCAAGGGAGTTTAGGCCTAGGGAGGCTGTCGAGAGCGGCGTTGTGCCGAATGAGTGGATGGCCTTCTTCATGGGTCTAGCCACCATATACATGAACGAACTAGGCATACCACTGGATCACCAGTACTTCCTGGCCAAGCTACCCCAGGAAAGGGCTCACTACGCCGCCGCCAGTTTTGACCAGATGGTCTACAGCGAGAGGTTTGGCTGGGTTGAGGTTAGTGGCCATGCGTACAGGACTGATTATGACCTGAGTAGGCACATGAAGTACAGCGGCTATGATCTGACAGTGGAGAGGAGGTTAAGCACGCCTAAGGAGGTTGTTGAGGTCAGGGTTTACCCAAACCCGCAGAGGATTAGGGATGCGTTTGCTAGCGAGGCGCCCAGGGTCATGCAGGCGATAAGTAAGGCTGACCCGAGGTGGTTGGTTAATGAGTTGAACAGTAAGGGTGTGGTTGTTGTGGATGGGTACTCGATAACGAGGGACATGGTGTTCATAAAGGAGGAGAAGAGAAAGGTGTTCGTCGAGAGGTTCATACCCCACGATGTGGAGCCCTCCTTTGGCGTGGATAGGATAATCTATGTTACACTGGAGCACGCGTATACGGAAATTGATGGTAAGCCGGTACTTAGGCTGCCGCCGGACATAGCGCCGATAAAGGTTGCCGTATTGCCTATAATCAAGAAGGATGAGTATGTAAGTATTGGTAAGAGGATTTTCCGCGAATTCTCAAGGGCCGGCGTCAAGGCTGTGTATGATGATGACGGAACGATAGGTAGTAGGTACGCTAGGTACGATGCGCTTGGTGTGCCCTTTGCGGTAACGATAGATGATAAGACGCCTATTGATAATACCGTGACGATAAGGGACAGGGATACTAAGGCCCAGGTAAGGGTCAGCATCAATAACGTAGTGGCAATCATTATAGACGCTGTATTGAGGAAATTAACGATTAATGAAATAGCTAGGTCAATGGGTCTACAATTAATTAGTAGGGGTTAATGCAACGATTAGCCAACGCACGTGAGAAAAGCCTTAAAAACTAGGAAGACGCGGTGATGAGGGGTTAGGCGTGGCGAAGAGGGGTGGTGCGCGTCAGGTAGGAGTTTCTTGGCGTTACCACAAAACACCTGGTATATTCATAAACAGCCTAGTCCCCGTTGCCGATAACAGCGGCGCCAAGCTTGTTAAGGTAATCGGCGTAATCGGCCATACAGCCAAGCCGGTGCACAGGCAAATCCCTGGAGCGGCAGTTGGCGACATGGTCGTCGTCAGCGTTGTCGAGGGCAAGCCCGAGGTTAGAAAACAGATACTTAGGGCCGTAGTGATTAGGCAGAGGAGACCGTATAGAAGACCTGATGGTACCTGGATAGCATTTGAGGATAACGCCGTAGTTATAACCGACGAAAACGGCGTCCCCAAGGGTAGCGAGATCCACGGCCCAGTGGCTATGGAGGCGGCTCTAAGGTGGCCCAGCGTAGCGAACCTAGCAACAATAATAATCTAAGGTCTTAGGCCCTTCTTCGAAGAACCACCCTGAGTACGTTAGCCCTCAACTCTTCCTGCACTACTTCATAGTCGTACTCAGAGACGAAGCCCCTTATAAACGCCATGAGGGCTTTATTACCTATATCCGTAGTGCCGCTGGGGCCTATTGCCATTAGCTCTATCGTATTATTATCTAGTTTCCTAACCTCGACGTATCTGACAGCCAACAACCGTGTGAGTCTAGATATAGTCTCGAGTAACTCCTCGAGATTTCCGAACTCCATTTTTATTAAAGCCGCCACTTGATGCCCATACTTCTCATAGGTGTCCCACAGTAAATTAAGGGCCTTACTTGCCTCCTCCCTCAAATCGCTTGGTACCCTATTGTCGACGGAAACGCTCGTGAGAGTCTTCGTCATCGTTATGCAGACCTCCTCGATTAGTTTCATGGGAATAGGTATCACATCCATTGTGCTGAGTATTTTATACAATCTCCAGAAATACAGTAAATCACTAGGTTCAAACCCATCCTTAACTAATTCGGACACTAACTTAAGTCCCTCGGTTGCGACGTAGAATAATGTTTTACCCCTGTTCTTAGCCACGCGGGATAACTCGGCCGCCACGTTTTTTGAAACCATAATTGTCGTCCTAGGGTAACCCTCTGCCCCCTGTTCCATACCCTCTACAGGCATAAATCATCCACTATTTATGTGCATTCAATAAAATATTTATAAATTTTCTTACCCATGTACGAGTCGGATTACGTAGAATAACACATGAATTAAAGGGTTATTGCACCCTCAAGCCTATACCTCTCCCTAGCTAGTTGAAACAATTTCCTCCAAACGAAAACGCTCAGTAGTATCACGTTTATAGCAAGTATTAAGCTCATGGCCTCCAGACCCACTACGTTACCCACGGCTGTGTAGTAATCCATTAGTGCCGTGTATCCCGAAACCATGTATACATGGCCGTTAATGCCCTGTATATACTCCGCAACCTCAAGCCCGCCCCACGTCGAACCAACCGTACTTGCTAGGCCCGTTATCGTGGCGGGCATGGCCCCTGGGATCACCAACTTCCTGAGCTTTTGCCACCTGCTCAGCCTTAGGTTATCTGCGACGTCCCATAGGCTCCTCGGTATCGTTTTTACGCCAACATACATGTTGTATATGACATACCAGGCAGTGCTTAGGTAAGCCACTATGAAAACCAACAGCTCAAGCGCGGCGTGTATACCAAGGATTTTGGCTAAGTACGTAGTGAATGGTATAGTAATTAATGGTAAGTACGCAGATGCCGGTATTGACGCCAAGTCCTCAAGTATTGGTAGTAATATTGCCTCGGCCCTCCTATTCATTGCCATTAAGTAACTCACTGGTATGGCGGTCATTATGGAGGCAAGGGTCACCACACCAACCCTCAACCAATCAAGGCCTAGGTAATATAGGTAAAGCATGCCGTGCATGTATACATCAATTACTATTGGTACCCACGTGGTTCGCCACGTCGAATAAACAACGTAGATAAACCAAGCAGCCACTGCAATTAGTAGGGATGCGCTAACGTACCTCTCTCTAGCTGTCAACACGCCCCTTGGCCTTGGCCTTATGGTTAACCTATGCCTAACGGCGTAGCTTGTCGCTCTAATGAACACGGGCATTATCGCATCCTCTACCGCCACAATCCTCCTCACGTACTTTAAATTCCTAGCAACGAAGGTCCTTACACGCCTCGTAACGATAAGTCTCCGGACCCTCGTTCTCGTTATTTCCATGAATGGGTCATAGCTATACCTAACGGCCCAATTTACAAATGGCCTAAGCACCCCAAAGACTACCGTGGTTACCAGGGCAACTAGTACCCCAAGCCCTACGAGTGCATTAAGCCACTCCCCCCTACCTGTCCAATAGGCAATCAATGCGCCTATACCGAATACCGAGTACGTAGTTGTCCCCAGGGTAATTACCTCACTAACGACTATGTAGAACAACGCGTCGGCGAAACTAACAAGTACGTTACCCGCTATCCTAGGCATAGTCACTGGTATGTACAAGCGCCTAAACTTACCCCAGAAACCAAGCCTAAACATCTCCGCGACATCTTCGAGGGACTGAGGCGCGGTCTTTATGGACTCATATTCGCCAATCCAGATATTCCAAACAACCGCCGTGAAGACCAGGAAATCGACCGCCAACTCAGTCCCCAAGTAACCACCTATCCCTCTCACGAAGAATAACAGGACCAGTGGGAAGAACGTAATGACTGGCACCGCCTCCATGGTCTGCACGACCGCGAGGAACACCCTCTCAAAAAGTCCGTTCCTTGCTGCGGCATATCCCAGGAACCAACCTAGGACTATGCTGAGTATGATCGTTAATGCCACCCTACCGAATGTCGCTAGTGTTGCGAGTATTGCCGTAATGATTACCGAAATTATTGATGATAAGGCCATGTCTACCACCTAAACCTTTAGGCTCATGGATAATAGCGAGTAAAGTCTATCTAGGTAGTCCTGGAACTCCGGATCCCTGGTGTTTCTAGGTCTAGGCAATTTAATATCTACCTCGGCAATTACCCTCGCGGGTCTACCGCCAAGCACTAAGACTCTATCGCTCAGTTCCACGACCTCCTCAAGGTTGTGGCTTACCATTACTACGGCCTTAACCGTGGACTCCTCGTGAAATACCATGTCGTAGATCTCCGCCCTCAAACCCTCCGCAGTTATTGCGTCGAGGTTTGCGAAGGGCTCATCCATCAATAAAACCACTGGTTGTGCAGCTAACGCCCTCGCTATCGCAACCCTCTGCTTCATGCCGCCACTCAACTCCCTTGGGTAGTAGTTCTCAAAGCCCTCCAACCCAACCAACGCGAGGTATTTTCTGGCAACCTCTCTACGAACCTCCTTACTGAGGTCCCTCCTATGAAGTAGCGCTAGTTCTACGTTCTCGAGCGCCGTTAGCCAGGGAAACAGGGCGAAGTCCTGGAATATCATGGCGAGTTTAGGCGTTGGGGCCTTAACCTCCTCGCCCATGAGCAACACTTTACCGCTATCGGGCCTCCTCAAGCCTGCTATAATTCTCAGAAGCGTTGTCTTACCAGTACCCGTCGGCGCAACTATTGAAACGAACTCGCGTTGATAGACCTTAAAGCTTATGTCCTTGAGGACGGGTATGGGGCCCCTCTCAGTCTTATAACTATAACTAATATCGATGACCTCTAGGATTGGCTCCCTCATTATTGCAATGGTCCCACCAACATCGTGGCTTAACAAGCCTTAAAAAACTAACCAATGCACGCATCACTCTATATAATCCCCAGCATTGACCTTGTCAACGCTGAATTCCCTGTAGGACTCCTGGAAATAAATCCTCGGCATTTCCCCTAACCAATCCTTACCCATCAACCTAACCTCAATTAATCGTATTAGGTGGGCCAGCCTGAACTTGCCGAAAATGAGGGTTTCATTTGCCACATCAACTAACTTCCTTAATCCATCCAAGGACACTATTAACTCCCCATTAATCATTATCGGGACCTCGAACCTATCCTCACCCTGAACCTCCACCACAACACCATCGTGAGTGATCGAGTATATGCCGCTGTGCTTGAACCCTGCTTCCCTAGCTATCCTGAGTATTGTCAATGCACCATCCATGTTCCTAGCCACGAAGTGCATTATTGGGGCCCTAACCAGCAACCAAACATCACCATCACCGGCATTACTCAACACATTGAGTACCTCATTATATGTGACGGGCCTATGCCACTTAACAATGAATTTAAACAAGCCAGAGCTCTTCGTGTAACTCAACCTAGGCGTTTTAGCCAGCGCAATACGACCGCTACAACTACTTGTCGTGTAGTAATCGCTCAATGATTTATTAAATGCCACCAGGAAGTCGTAGATGTCAAAGTCGACCCTACCCTGGGCCCCCTCCTCGATGAGCCTCTCGACGAATATCGACTTACGCGCATCAAAATTTGTCTTAACCATACGGCTTAACTACGTACTTCAGAACTTAAAACAATAATTTTAATATTTATTAATACGTAGCTAGGAATGAAATACGATGAGGGGTTGTCGTAATAGGTTTAGCCATGGTGTCATTAATAGCTGGGTTCCCGATTGATTATTTAATGACTATGGCAATTATATACAAGGTTCAGGAAGTTAAGGCCCGAAGACCGTAAGCATCATAACGACATCCCTATACGCGAACCTAACGAATTCATCAATCCTAGCCTACGGCGCTGGTCCTAGTGGAAATAATCGGTGGTGAGGGTCTTCGATTTAAACCCTAATTATTCACCGGTGAATTTGGGCCTCCTCTTCTCTAGGAATGCCCTCACGCCCTCAGCAGCGTCTTTAGTACTAATTGCGACACCAAATAGTGAGGCCTCGCCATTCAGTGAGCTCCATATTGGTGCTTCAATTCCATAATTAATGGCGTACTTAGCTAGCATAAGCGCCAGCGGTGGTTTGGACGCGAGATCCTTAACCCACCTCCTAACCTCATACTCAAGTGCATGTTTAGGAACGACTCTATTAACGATACCGTACTCAAGAGCCTTTGTAGCACTTATCTGCTTACCCGTAAGTATCAACTCCTTACTAATGCCAGGATTCGTTAGCCTTGTTAACCTCTGTGTACCCCCGGCGCCGGGTATTATGCCTAGATTAACCTCAGGTTGTCCGAGCAGGGCTTCCTCGGAGGCTATCCTAAGATCGCAGGCCATGGCTATTTCCAACCCGCCGCCTAGGGCGTAGCCATTTATTGCAGCTATCACGGGCTTTGTGTAGTACTCTATCTCAAGGGTCATTGATTGGTAATGCCTCATTGCCTTGAACATCTGTATTGGTGTCGCGTTTTGGAACTGATTAATATCAGCACCTGCGCAGAACGCCCTCCCGCTACCTGTTATTACCACAACCCTCACCCTAGGGTCGTCCTCAACCATCCTAAGGGCATTCACGATCTCATCAGCCATCCTTGGAGTTAGCACGTTTAATTTATCTGGCTTGTTTAGGATTATCCACGCGGCCGGTGGGTCGACCCTGAGGATTATTTCTTCGAACCTCCTCTCCTCAATTTCGGGGTAGTCCCTAAATCCCTTGCCAGTCTTCCTACCCAACCTACCGGTCTTCACGTACTCAAGGAGCAATGGGTCGGGCTCATACTCCTCCCAACCACTTACGCTCTTTAACGTATTCAACGCGTCGACTATATTGTCTAGCCCCGCCTCGTCAGCGAACTCCGTCAAGCCCCATGGGTAATTAAGGCCGAGTCTCACGCTCTTGTCTATGTCGTCCGCTGTGGCCACACCCTCCCTAATTAGCCATGCGAGTTCGTTGATCGCTGGCGCCATTAGCCTTACTGGGTCGAGGTCGAGGCCCTGCTCCGGTAGTATTTTGGGTTTAACGTACTGCCCAGGGCCTGGGTATTTGTAGAAGCCCTCGCCCGACTTAACGCCTAATTTACCCTTGCTCACGAGCTCCTCAAGTAGTGGGCATGGGTGGGCCCTGAACCCCCTCTCCATCATGGCCTTAACGATGAATAGGCTTGTGTCCAGCCCTATGTAGTCAAGTAGTTCGAAGGGCCCCATGGGTAGTCCAAGCACGTTTCTGGCCATTGCGTCTAAATCAACGATCTTAACACCCTCCTGAACAACTTCGCGGCATGCCTCTAGCATGACCCTAAATAAGACCCTATTCACTATGAAGCCAGGCACATCCTTATTAACAACCACGGGCTCCTTACCAAGTACCCTCGCCAGTTGAACAACGGTGTTTATGGTATCATCGCTTGTGTACTTACCCCTTATCACCTCAACGAGCTTCATAAGCGGCGGCGGGTTCATGAAGTGCATGCCAGCGAACTTATCCCTCCTATTCGTAGCCTCTGAAAGCTCGGTTATTGGTATCGTGCTGGTGTTCGAGACGAATATTGCATGGGGCGGTGCGTATTTGTCCGCCTCCCTAAACACGTTCTTTTTCAACTCAGCGTTTTCAGGCACGGCCTCGACCAGGAAATCCACATCGCTAACGGCCCTAGCTAAATCGGTGGTTGTCCTTATCCTAGCCATTATAACGTCTACGCCCTCCCTCAACTCACCCCTCCTACTTAATCGTTCAAGGCTATCCCTAATTCTATTGATAGCGTTCCTAAGGATATCCTCGGATATATCCATAAGGTTAACCTCGAAACCGGCCATGGCGAAGACCTCGGCTATTCCGTGACCCATCGTGCCGGCGCCTATGACGGCAACCCTCTTTATGCCTAGGGTTGACATACGTAATACATAGTTAATGTTATTATTTTTAGCATTACCCAACACCCACAGGCGGTTTTAATGACCCTTACGGACTAGGTAATTACCTAATCTTCAACTTACCCGCGAATTTCCTACTTACCTCTTCGTTTAACTCCTTGTCCCAATTCTCGTAGTCCCAGTAATGAATTACTTCGTACTGCTCCTGCCTAGTCATCATCTTGTCGAGCAAGCCCTTCTGGGTACCCTTTTCCTTAAGCTCAATCAGTGCGTCCTTTACGGCCTTCATAGCCACCCTGAATGTCGTGACTGGGAATATGACGATTTTATAGCCCATCTCCTCCAACTCCTTAGCCGTTAGGTAAGGTGATTTACCGAACTCCGTCATGTTCGCAAGCAGGGGTGCCTTAACCTCCCTCGCAAATCTTTCGAATTCCTCCCTACTCTCGAGAGCCTCCGGGAATATAATATCGGCGCCGGCCTCCACGTACAACTGGGCCCTCCATATCGCCTCCTCAAGGCCGTAAACGCCACGTGCATCGGTCCTAGCAATTATTAGGAAGTTCTCGTCCCTCCGAGCCTCGACTGCGGCCCTTATCTTCTTAACCATCTCGTCAGCACTAACCACGTGCTTCCCAGATAGGTGGCCGCACTTCTTTGGTAACTCCTGATCCTCTATCTGTATTGCCGCGGCCCCTATGGCCTCGAACTCCCTCACCGTCCTAACAACATTCAGTGTTTCCCCAAAACCCGTGTCGGTATCCACGATGACCGGTATGTCCACGGCATCCGTTATGTACTTCGTAAACCTGACCAACTCATCTAGCGTGAAGACTCCTAAGTCGGGTAGGCCCAATGAGCTACTGAAGGCAGCGCCGGATACGTAAAGCGCCTCAAAACCTAATTGCTGAATCATTAACGCGACAAACGCGTTGAACGCGCCCGGTGCAATTATTATGCCAGGCTTCGACAACCTATCCCTAAACCAGGCCCTGACCTCCCGAGGATCCCTCTTAACCTTCCTGAGCAATACGGCATTCATTGAGGTGCTTAAACCACAAGCCCTTATTAACACTTTTTAACATACCTACCAATGGGTCTTCTAAGACCACGACTAGGACGGCTCAACAAGTCTCTAGTTAGTCTCGGCCCCAGGGTAGTTATTCCCGCATTGCCCTACGAAGTCTCAATCAATGCCTAAGGAGAATTTAGGAGTCACCGGGCAGGGATTCTTAGGGCATCATCATACATACCTCACATCCTTTAAAGAGTGGCGGAATTTAATTAATCCTGATTTTTACGGCCATGGCCCAGGGGGTACTGCGAAGTTGGTGGCTTGGACCTGGAATTGAAGCTCCTCACCGTTTATCAGCATTAAGTAACCCGTGTAGTACGCACCAACCATGAAGGTCTGCGAGCCCCTACACTCCAACGTGGTCTCCTGAGTCCCTGTAACGCCTGCGTACGTGATTAACTCGGCCGTGCCTTCGATCACGCCGCCGGTACTGTACAGCGTTATTGTTAAGGCTCCCTGCGAGCCCGCACTTAACGTTAAGTCATTACTGAAGCTACAGTAAAGCCCTCCTAGGCCGAGACCGCTTATGTATAGGTTGGTCTGTGTTGGGTTCGTTATGAGTAGTGCCAAATTTATGGAACCATTAGCGCTTAGTTCAAGCCCGATCGGCATGGCCTGGGGTTGCGTCTGGTTCACCCCGACCATGGGCGTGTACCTGCCAGGCCTTGGTGCTGTTAGGTTAATGCACCCAGCCGCTATTGATTGAATGCTTGAGTTGAGACTTACGAAGTAGTTGTTGATCATGTTGGCGGCTAACTGCGGAGTGATTGTGCCGTTCAGTACCGAGTTGATTGTTGAGTATATAATTGGGCTTAAGTTACCGTATATCCTAACCCAGCAGATCATAGCCTCCGTAGTATTCAGCCCATGGGCCTTTAATTGCTCAACCAGCGTCTCATGGAGCCTCTCAATATTGGTACTGCTAATGTTGAGTATGGTTAATACATACCCTATGCGCTCCCCGTATTGACTAGCCAATGCAGTGCAAGTCCTTATGCTGGCGTTTAGGGATGCTATGTTGCCCGCGATTGCGCTATTAAGCATAGCATTGCCACACGCATTACCCATGCTCGCTAAGTAGTTGCTGTAATTAACATACCCAAGCCTAAGTAATACCCTGGACTCCTCACGCAGTTTCATGATCGCCTTAACCCCAGCCTTTGCGAGGAGCTTAAGCGCCTCCTCCCTGGCTAAGCACGTGGTGTATGCATTAACGAGTTGTTCTGGGCTTATTGTTCCCGCGGCAACGCTGGGTATCAAACTATTCACTGCGGACAGGCATGCACTTACGTTACCACTCACGTAGGACCAGGCACTCACACCTAGTGTGCCTGTTATGTTTAGGTATGTGGAATTCACCCAACCCATCAACTGCCCCTCCCACGTACTCATTATTGATCGTAGGTACTCCTCCCTAACCCCTGGACTGCCCACCGCCTTAGTAATTACGGATACCTCGGCCCTCAACAACGCCAACTGTGCTTCAGTGATGTTTTGCGTATACTCTGCACTCTTTATGTTTAGGTATAGGTTGTTGAGTATGGGCGTGACGGTCTGTACCGTGGCGCTGAGCCCAGGGCTTATCGCCACCGCCGTGCTGAGTGTG
>JAKMAE010000123.1 GCA_022014875.1 Vulcanisaeta sp.
CTTCATCACCATCATGAGTCAGTTATGGCGGTCATCTTCACGCAAGAAAAAACAAGACAAACCCCTTTATCTCCCTAATCCTCATCACCTCCGCAGACCTCGTTGATCACTGCCGCGACATCCCCGCTATCAACCTCGAAACTGGCGACCTCGGGCTCGCCATTATTAATCAATGCGTAGGCAACCCCATTAAACCTGTCAATTAGTATGTAAGTGCATGACTTAATGAGTGTGTAGTCGCCGATGTCCACGAAACCCGTTATGTACAGTGCCTTCCTATAGTTCCTCTCGGCAAAATCAATAAGCTTAATAAAGGCCTCTGCATCGCCCTCCATCACATTCATTACTAAATCCTCTACTTCCTCCTCCATCACCACACAAAAATAAATTAAATTACATATAAAACTCACTTAAGCCCTGATGGAACCGTCCAGGTTCGTCCAGTTAGTACTGGACCTCCACAATGAGTACGGTGAGAGGCTTGGCATAAATGACGTATATGCCTACAGAGCCTTGGGAAGGGTCATAAGGGCTGTGGGTATCGTAATACTATCACCAAAATCCCCACTCGCACTCGATAACTCACCGAAGACATTCGTGAGTTACCTACTCAATAGCGGTACAGTGCTGGCAATGACCGATTTCCATACCTATCCGATCAGCGACGCCGAGTGCCCGGATGCGCAGTTGATTGAGGTGACGAATGACCTGTACCGACCACCAAGCACGTTGGTCGCAATAAACATAGTTAATTGTAATAACAGTGCTTCGAGCATTGTGAGGGAGGTTAGTAGGAGGTATGGTGTGAGGCTCGAGGTTTGGGTTGTCAGGGAGTTGGGTATGGAGGACGTTAAGCTGGTGTTTAGGGGCTCGCTCAGTGGTTTGAGGCAGCTCGCTAGGTTGGTTGTTATTATGACTGGGTTAGCAAATGTTAGGAACCTTAATGAGGCAGATAGGGCGATTAAGGTTATTGATGATGCATTAAAAACTATTTAATAATTTAGTAATTACGTCTAGGGCCAAACCTCCTTCTCCCTAAGTATGCTCTCTATATTCACTATGGTTGCACCATCGGGACCTGCCAATGGGCTTAGGGCTGGTGGCGCCTTGAGGTAGTTGGGCATCCTCTCGAGTATCCTCTCCTCAAATGTTGGTACATACTCGTTCTGATAGAAGATACCAATGGGTATCTTGTCACCCCACTCCATACCCCTGAGGAATGCTTGCGTTAATTTCTTCGTAACCTCCTCCTCACTTGGGTTCCTAACCACCGGGTCCCAGTTGGGGTCGCTCTCCAGTTTGTAGATCCTCGCCTCGTACCACTCCTTCGTGTTAACATCATTGTATGTTGGGCAGGGCTGTAAAATATCGATGAATGCCGAGCCCTTATGCCTAATACCCTCCCTAATTAGGTAGGCTAGGTGCTTAACGTCGTATGCATAACCACGTGCAACAAACGTGAAACCAACCGATAGGGCCAGCACGATTGGGTTTATGGCATCGTATATATTCGGCTTCGCGAGGGCCTTCGTCTTAACGCCCCTCCTCAATGTTGGGCTTGCCTGGCCCTTAGTCAGGCCGTAGACGCCGTTATCGAACATTAGGACTGTTAAATCAACATTTCGCCTACCTGCATGGACCAGGTGCTCAGCTCCAATCCCCATTAAATCACCATCACCCCCAATCACTATGACTTCGAGGTTCGGGTTCGATAACTTAATCCCTGTGGCGTACGGTATTGGCCTACCGTGTAGTGTGTGGGCGCCGTTGGCATTTACATAATGTATCGTCTTGGCTGAGCAGCCTATGCCAGACACTAGAAATACGTTCTTGGGGTCTAGGTTTAGGTCCGCAAGTGCCTGGTACAATGCCTGTAATATACCGTAATTCCCACAGCCAGGGCACCAATCAGGCCTTCGACGCTTCTCAACATAATCCATGGGCGTCCTCTTGACGGTTATTTTAACGGTATTGGACACGCAACAAATGTCAAATGGGGCTTTAAAAATCCAACCCCGCATCCAGTGCCAAATTAATAAACACCTAGGATTACGTAACCACCGTGGGGTTCTTCTATGGGGTATTGATAAGAGGATTGAATATAACGCAATTAATCAAGGCACTACCAGCCGTACCAATGGATGAGCAAAACCACCACATAACCCTGGTCTACATCGGCGATAAACAGCCAAGCGATGAAGCGGACTATAAGGTGGGGCAGGCCGTTCGTGACATGCCGTGCTTTACCGTACGCACGGGACAAATAATACTACTGCCAACCCCGTCACGGCCAAGGGTCATAGCGATAGAAATAGAGAAAACGGAAGAATTAGTAAGATTAAGATCCGCAATACTAAATGCATTAAACAACTCCGGGGTAAGTATAAGCGATAGGTACATTGGAGACTTCAAACCACACATAACGATTGCCTACGTAAGGAGTAAGGTAAACCCCCAATACCTAGTCCAGGCAATCGAGGACTTGGGACTCAATGATGAAGTCTCCGGCAGGGCATTGATGATAGATAGAGTCTCGCTAATTAGGGCTAAGGAGAACACCTATACGGAGATAAAAACGCACTATTTGAGGTGTCCAGGTCGACACCAGGCACTAGGAAACCCTGATTAGGGGGTCTGGGTTGTTGACACCAAGGATCCTAACCACAAACCTCACGTTTGACAATGGGCCAAGCAAGTATCGACACTTTATGAAGGGGCATACCGAGGCCTTGTGCCTCCTAATCCTATCATCACCGTAAACATCGGCCCTAACCAGAAGGAGGTCACCCAGGTTAGTAATAACGATCCTGTAGGGGTAGTGATACTCATTGTTGCTAACCCTAACCACCAACTCTACGTAATCGGCCATTGATAGGTCGGTGAATAGTGATGGGGAACTCACTATGTGCTTATTGAATCGGTACTCCTTAATGACCAGGTCACAACCCCTTAATACCTCCATTACCATCCCTCACCACCAGCCTATTCCTGAACGATTCCCAACCTCTCAGTACATCATTGAGCTCATTCAATAAGCGAACAAGCCTGGATCTCCTGTAGCTA
>JAKMAE010000124.1 GCA_022014875.1 Vulcanisaeta sp.
TCATGAATATTTCCTGGAGCATCCTCTCGAGTTCGCCCTGGTTCCTAACCCTATCGGGGTTCGTCCTGAACCTTGGATCGTCAGCTAACTCAGGCCTGCCAATAACCTCACAGAACCGCCTCCAGATCCTGTCATTGCCTATGGCTAGTATGAACATCCTACCATCACCGGCCCTAAAGGCTTGGTATGGGGCGACGACACTCATGTACTTGGTACCCATTGGTTTAGGCACAACGTTTGTGAAGAGGTAATAGAGTATGTGTATACCCATTACGTAAATTGCGGAGTCGAGCATCGGCACGGTTATCCTCAACCCCCTACCCGTTCTATCCCTAATCCTTAACGCCGATAGAATACCTATGACTGCGAAGAACCCCGTTATCATGTCGGTTATTGGGACGCCGACCTTCACGAATTCGCCATTCTCACAGCCGGTAACGCTCATTAGGCCGCTCATGCCCTGGATGACTATGTCGAATGCTGGGTAATCCTCGTACTTACTACCCGGCATGAAGCCCTTAATGGATACGTAGATAATCCTAGGGTTAATCCTCATGATAGTCTCATAATCAACACCCAACCTCTCGGCAACACCAACCCTATAATTCTCAATGAATACGTCGGCGTCCTTAACGAGTTCGTAAAGCCTCCTCCTATCCTCATCCCTCTTTAGGTCGAGCCTAATAACGCGCTTATTCCTATTCATGGCGAGGTAGTAAGTACTAACGCCATCCCTAATCACGTAACCCCACGTCCTGGTCATGTCGCCCTCAGGGGGCTCAACCTTAATGACCTCAGCGCCAAGGTCGCCAAGTATCGATGTTGCGAAGGGGCCCGCGGCTGAGTGCGTTAGGTCGACAACCTTTAGGCCCTCTAGGGGTAGGCTCGCCATGTATGATTAAGCCAGGGCGTTGTTGCTATTAAGTATTGCTGCATAACGGGTAAAAGGGCTTTTATCGCGGTGCTGTATTGGTGACAGGAATGGTTGAGTACAAAGTCTTAATACTCGGTGACTCCCACATCCATGATAGGGCGGACGAAATACCTGGCGAGTTCATGGACATCTTCGCATCGGGGAGTTACGAGATAGTGATACACACGGGGGATTTAGTGGATCCCGACGTATTAAGTCTCGTTAAGAAACTCGGGAGGAGGCAATACGTGGTTAGGGGTAACATGGATTACCTCGACCTGCCCAAGCAAGCCGTATTTGAGGTGGGCGGTGTAAAAATAGGCGTCGTTCACGGAGACCAAGTAAGACCGAGAGGCAATATTGAGGCCTTAACGAGGATTGCGAAGACAATTAACGTCAACGTGTTGGTGTCGGGACATACTCACGCACCATTCATTACCGAATATAAGGGCGTGATCCACGTGAACCCTGGATCCGTAACTGGTGTGTGGAGTGGTGCAGGCGGTTCGATGAGACCGTCATTCATCGAAATGACAATCATGGATAATAAAATCAATATTGAGCTTTACAAGCTCGTGAATAACAGGGTTTTGAAAAACCTAAGCAGGGCATTCACGGTAAATGTGTAGTGTCTATATTAATCACGTGGTTTTCGTGTTTGATCTCGCGCTTGATTAACAATCTATTCCGCGGGACAGTGAGAATTCATAAAGTCTCAAGGCAATCCTAAGCATGTCGGTGTATAGCGAGTGTTCGAGTATTTTGCGTAATAAGTCCTGGGAAACCTCTGAGTATTGGTGAACAACCACGTTCCTGAAACCTATCATTCTACGAAACACATCAGCCTCACCACTACTTAATGCGTCAACCTCGGAGAGTAGGGATGGGATTTCCGAGTAAGTTGACGGTGGCTTATACGGGTATTGGGATAGTATTATTGAACCTATATCTATGAGAGCCTGAATACTAGTCTGCAACATGTGTAACACCGCGTTGAGTAATACGTAGTCATTAATCAAGTCATCAACGCCATACCTCTCTACGAGGTTCTTCACGGTCTCCACATTACGCTTAATGAACGACACCAAATCACTAATCCTACCCATGGACCACCCTCCTCAGGGCCTCCAGATACCTCTCTCTAAGCCTATTAGCCCTACTGAAGACCTGGAAATCCGCATACTCACTGAACACCCTTACGAACTCCCTAACGTACTCATCCCAATCACTCACGTATATAGGCACACCCCTCACCACAGCATCGAACCTAAGCCCAATGGGTAGGTCACCCACGTTCAACACCACCACGTCGATTTTATCCTCGACAACCCCCAACTCCAGCGCCGCGTCGATTATGAATTGCGGCAGTACATCAGCCAGGTTCTCTGGGTTTCTAGCCTTAATGCCAATATCGATATCGCTTAATTGCGTAAACCTACCGCGAACTAGGGAGCCGAAGAGCGTTACGAGTCCGAATTCACCCTGGTACTTACGTAGAATGAGCGCCCTAAGCCTACTAGCTATGTTCAGGCAATACTCATTGCATCCACGTGCCTTTGCTACTTCGGCTAGGTCAATAACCACGCTTTACCGCCATGCGGCGAATTTATTAGGTTTCACATGCCCTGCACCCTAAGCGTTTTCAGTAATTCCTCGTAGTCCCTCAATATAGCCATCTTGATCCTTCCCAGGTCGAAGCCCATTATCGATGCAGCCACCAACGAGCCGCCTGCGCCAACCCCCTCCTTGACGAAGCCCTCCTCAAACGCCCTTAAGCCCTCGTAGGGCACGTCTTTGAAGTCTAGGTTTGACGATACCACGGGTATTGGGTACACCTCCTTAACGAGCCCTACTAAATCCGCCGATTTATCATTAATTAACCACCTGGTTGTGGCTATGGCGAGTCTCGATAGTGCGGATTTGTCGAAGGCCTTTATGAAGGCTAATACGGCGCCCATCTGCGTGCCCCCAGCCAGTATTACGTGGGACCCGGCCCTAGCCGCCCCAATGGCTATTGAGGCCATGGCGGGTATCACGGGATCGCCGACCTTCGAGACCGCGAGAACCGGGTCGTCAAGGGCCTTCGAAATGCCCGCCCTCTCCAGCGCCCTCTTTACAACGCTTATTTTCAACTCCCTAGGGTTAA
>JAKMAE010000125.1 GCA_022014875.1 Vulcanisaeta sp.
AAGTGAATGAATTTCAAATTAGCGATACCCATTATTATTATAAATTATCGGGAAAGAACATGCCGCTCTTCGTATTCATGACACTGTTTGGATCCAGGGCATTCTTTATTAGTTTCACGATCTTCACGGCATCACCAAGCTCCTTGCCTACCCATTTCGATCTTAGCATACCAATACCGTGGTGATGACTTATTGATCCGCCATTAACTAGGACCGCATTCATGGCTGCATCCCAGAGCTTCCAATACGTTTCTATGATTGGTTTAAATAATACTGTGAAGTATATGCACGCACCATTTAGGTATAGGTGGGATATGTGGGCCATAATGGCAACAACTCCCTCAACCCTCATTAAAGCATCCCTAAACCCAGCATATATTTGCGGTAGCCTAGACCAAGTGCCTGCAACCTCTATCGTATCGAACCAAAGCCCCAATTTCTTAACCCTATCAATTTCCTCCTCAACATTAAACCTACTACTTAACCAATTCTCGAAGTAATCCTCGCCGGCATATTCACCACCATAATCCTCAATAACTCTCCTAGCCTCATTCCACATTGCGTCAATAATGTTGTCGTAATAGCCCTCAAAACTAATAATTAATGTTGGCTTGGCAATACCAAACCTTATGCTTGATTCATACTCATCATAAAGCCTCGCCACGGCAGGTACTAATCTCCTAGTCATCAATTCCCTAAGCACCTTAATACCATCATTGAGTGCGTTAAAGGTGAATGAACCATACCTTGTGGATTTCGGTAATGGAACAATCCTCAGAACAGCCTTTGTAATAATACCAAGCATACCCTCGGAACCAACGAATAAGTACTTAAGTGATGGCCCTGTTGATGCCCGCGGAACAGTGTTTCTCCTAAGCCAAATCACCTCGCCCGTGGGTAGCACCACCTCCAGATTTAATATGGCATCCTCAACATTGCCATATAAAGTGCTGTACTGGCCTGAGCTCATTGTTGCTATTAATCCGCCTATTGTTGCGTAATTGAATGACTGAGGAATATGCCTAAGGCTAAAACCCATACTATTGAGTTCCGCCTCGACATCCCTTAACTTGGCACCTGCCTCAACGGTTATTGTCAAGTCATAAGTATCAATATTTAGTACCTTATTTAATCGCGTAATGTCGATTATTATTGAGCCACTGCCCATCGAGGCTCCAGTAACGCTTGAACCACCGCCATAAACAACAATCGGTATTCCCCCGCCATACTCATTCATTATCCTTAGTGTTAATGATATATCGTTAACACTACCTGGAACCACAACGGCTAAGGGCTTGGGTATTTTCTCATGAAGAACCTGCTCCCTCATCATCAACAACGGCCAAAAATCCCTTGCGTACCTGCTTAAGTTCTCATCATCAGTGAGTACCTTATTGGGACCTAGCGCATTGATTAGTTTATTGATTATGTCCTGCATCTCATCCCCTCAACAATCCTCCTAACCACCGATCTACTTAATGACAATTTCTCCTCGTTTGGTTCAGCCACAGTCTCCACCTTAACATGCACACCATCAATTAAGTCCCTAAGGTTTAACTCGCCAGTAAACACCTTAAGCAATGCGGCAACACCTCTAGCGGTAGCTTCAACATCGAACTGCCTCTCAACCCTAACACCCAGTGCTGTGGCGAGTAATTTAAGAAAGAGGTTGCTCCTAGAGAGCCCGCCATCGACCCTAACAAACCCAACATTAGCAATGCCCCTTATTTTATCGAATATTAAGGCGACTAATTGAACAATACCCTCAACCACAGCCCTCACAAAAACCTCCCTATTGGTATCCAGGGTGAGACCATCGATGAAGCCCCTAGCGCAGGGTCTTTGAGGAACATTAACACCTGCCAATGCCGGAATTACCACTAAATCCCCGATTCTAATCCCCATTAACCTATCCAGCTCCTGTGGTGTGCTTAAAAGACCCAACTTTATTAACCAATCAATGACGGAGCCGGTGGCAGGTAAGAAGCCCTCAACACCATAGAATAGGCTGTTGCCAATCTTGAGCACGAGTAGTGGTAATAAACCATCACCAGCAAGCCTAAACTTATCAATTGCAACATCGACGAAAGAACCTGTTCCATTAGTTACCTTCCCACAACCAGAGGTTAGGCAACCCTCACCTATCATAGCCGCCTGTTGATCGGCAATTAAGACGCCTACCCTGACACCATCTATTTCGCCATACTCATAAACATTGTCAGTAACCTCAGGACCCACCTCCCTGGGTATCTTCAAAACATCATAAACAACCCCTATCCTCTCCAACCTACCTGGATGCCAAAGCCCTGTCAGCGCCTCATTGGTGGCGTCATTTATGTACTTACCACTGACTAGGTAGGCTAGGTAGGAACTTAACGTCCCAATGTAAGCCTCACCCCTACTCACACGCTCAAGGATATCACGCCTATTCCTCAACAACCACAGTATCTGCACAACGGGTGATGTTGGTATCAACACACTACTCATCAACGGCAACCTCCTCAGTAGGTTGTATGGGAACCTATTGATTATTTCAAGCCCCCTCCTGTCAAGCCACGTAACAATGTTGGTAAGTGGATTCCCAGACCTGTCCCAAGCAATGGTTGATGCCCTATACGTAGAAATACCGAGGAACTTAACACCCCTATCCCTAGCCACGTTTATTAAGTGCCTAAACGCACCCCTCAATGTGTTTGCGTCCTGCTCAACATAGTAACTCCTTGGGAACAATGTTGGTACATTAATGACCTCCTGATACTGTGGCTCCAACTCGCTGGAGTAGATGATTAACTTCACGTTGGTCGTACCGACATCAATAACACCAAGGCTCATTGCATCACCCTCCTAATAACGACCTTGTCTGTATCAGGTAACTCAATTACTTCAGCATCACCAGTTATTACATACTCCTTATCATTGATCAGAACCCTACCACCACCCTTTAACATTACTATCACCCTACGTGAATCCCTACTAACCCTATTACCCGGAAACACGGGCACATCACTATCAATCAACACATACTCATGACCCACGAGCTCCC
>JAKMAE010000126.1 GCA_022014875.1 Vulcanisaeta sp.
ACCGCCTGAGTAAGCCAGGGCGATTTTACTGGGTTTCCTGTGCTCCGGTTTAGGTAATTCACGCGAAACAAGGACCTTATATATTAATAAATTTTTCCTAAATAGGATATAGCGATGTTACGTACCTACAGTAACTATGACGGGTTGTTGCAAGCCTCTTATTTCGTGAGCCACATCCTCAGGCCTTAAATTCCTTATATAATTTATGTATCTATCATAGTAGTCGCTCGGTAGGCCGTATGTGGGTATTACCGAATGTACGTTGGCGATACCCTCAGGAGACTCCTTCATGACCTTAAGCCTACCGATCCTATTCCTCACAGCCATAGCCAACTCATCATCACTCAATGATGAATTACTTATCGTGTTCAGCATAATATCGATGGTATCCTTAACGAACTCCCTACGCACACCAGCCATTGCGATGAACACACCAGAACTACCCAGTGGCCAGTACATGGAGTAGGCGTAATACGCCAACCCCCTCTTCACCCTAACCTCCCTGTACAACCTAGATACCAACCCCATACCACCTATTACTGTATTAGCGACGTCCATCTTAAACGACCTCTCAACGTCCTTTATACCGTATGTTGGGTACATAATTACAACCGCGGTTTGTACCTTACCCTCAAGCCTAACATCCCTACTACCACTACCAAATCCCCTAACGGGTATCTCCACATAGTTAGCACTTGGTAGATCAACCTCAACCACATCCTCAGGGGCCACAACCGTTAGGGATATAGCACGTAATCCATCAATCGCCCTCCTAACATCATCCTTCGTTATCCCCGTTAATTTATACTCATAAGCCGTGGGGTGTCTCGAGTATGGATGGTCATTAAATAACAATTTTAATGCCTCGGCTATAGATAGGGTGATGACATCCTCCCTAGATAGCGTAATGCGAGTACCTGCTTCCCTAATCGCGTCATCCAACCTATCGATTGGCGGATTTAGCAGGGTTTTTACCAGTAATTCCACCGCCTTGGGGATAACCGAGTACCTAGCCTTAACCCTAACCATTAGGTAATCAAGCCCCTTCTCGATTACGAAGGAGACGCCCACTCTTTCAAGCTCCTTCGCGTAGTCGCTCATTCTCCACAGTGGTATTAGCACATTTGCAATTCCTGGAACTGGTTCCTGGAGCGAGCCTAGGTTTAGTGCGAGGTTTATTACGGCAACATCATTAACGGGCGATTTAATGAATAGTCTATTCATGCCCATCACCTATAAGTGATGATTATTGGAGAACTCAATAACTTACTCGCGAAATCCATATACTCATCACTACCCAATCTCGTGGCATCCTCAATAGCCTTAGTAACTGCATTTGGGTCACCTGTGAATAATTGGGATAACCCGTACAACTGCCCTAATTTGCTGGGTGCATCCATGGAGAAGGACAACCTAGCCATGATCCTCTCCCTGGCGAATTCAAGTTCCTCATCACTCGGTCTCTCCATTATCAACTCCTCAATCTTACCAACAACCTTATCCGGATCCTTCACGCCATAGACTATTACGTAGTACAGGTTGTTCATGAGTGTTGGTTCGTAATAACTATACACAACATCGCCAAGACCCTCCTCAACCAACCTATACAACCTAGAGGACCTTGGCACAGCCATTGGTTCTCGGGCAGTTAAGCCGTATGTGAACGCCCTATCACCGGAGACCACGAAGTCGAAGAGCACAACCTCCCTGAAGCCCTCTATATCGTGAACGCCAGGCACTTTAATGGCGTATAACAGCCTCGGCGATTCATTAGGCGGTGCCCTTATCTCGATCCTAACCCTACCCGGCATGTTCTCATCCCAAGCCTCCACGGAACCAGCATCACCACCCTCCCCCAATCCACCAAAGTACTTCCTAGCCAACTCAATAGCCTTCTCCTCCGGTAAACCGCCGATGATCACTAGTACTGCGTTCCTCGTATTGTAATAACGCCTGTAGTACCTGTACAGTTCATCCCTGGAAACCTTGTTTAGATCCCTCCTCAAACCAATCACAGCATACCTATAGGGATGGGTGTCCCAGGCGGTCATCGAGGCCCTGTACATCAACCTAAAGTCCACCTCGTTCTCATTCATGTCAAACTCGCTAAGCACGATTTTCCTCTCCAGCTCGAACTCCCCAGGATCAAATAATGCGCCAACCATTCTCTTACTCTCGATCTCGAGACCCAACTCCACGGATTCAAGCGGAAGCACCTCCACATACGCCGTGTAGTCGTAGTTCGTGAAGCCATTGAAGTACCCACCAACACCCTCGACAAGCTCATCAATACTCTTGTCCAAGCCCTCAATTTTCCTAAATAACATGTGCTCAACAAGGTGAGAACCACCGTAGATGCCGGCGTACTCATTCTTAGCACCAACATTGTAGAACATGTATATTGCGGCAACATCCACAGGCATTCGGTGAACAATGACCGTTAAACCGTTGTCGAGGAAGGTACGAATCATTAATGGTTAATAAGCGCGCAGTAATAAATGTATTATGGTGATGAGTGCCGAGTTCGCGGAGGGATGAAGAATCGGTTCTAAACTGAACGCAACCCCAACAAAAACCTTATAGGCGTTGAAACCAACTCGCCTTGTTTGATGAATTTAGAGCCCACTGAGCATAGCCAGTGATGAGGGCTGAGGAACTGAAACTAAGGGAAACTAAGTTATTTTAATACTTATTTCGAATAGAAAGGGCTAACCCTCGCCAGGTAATGGCGGCGGAAATTCAAACGTGAATGATACACCCGAGCATACGCATCCAGGTTCAAATGACATCGCTCCAGGGAATTTCGTGGGTGTCCATAGGTTTAATACCACGGCAAGCACTATGCCCAACAGGGCTAACGTACCAATTATTATGGCAATCCCGTACCTCCTTGTGTTTTGTCCAATCATACGTGTTATTGTTAATGATTGCTTTTTCTGTTGTACCTGTTCATTTAAAATAACAACTCTTAAGGATAAATGGTAGCGAAGTATCGTAATTAGTTTTGATTGTTTAATGAATTATTA
>JAKMAE010000022.1 GCA_022014875.1 Vulcanisaeta sp.
AGGATGGTAAGTGGGGCCAGGCTATTCCCGAGTTCGGTGCTGAGCGTAGGGGTGCGGTGGTTAAGTCATACGCTAGGATAGCTGATGGGCCAATCAACCTGCACAGTAATGTGAGGAGGGCTGATGTATTGGTGGTGCTGGCGCCAAACGTGATTGAGTTGGTGAATATAGACGAGCTAATGAAGGGTAAGGACTCGATTATTGTGATTAACTCGCCGACGCCCGTCAGGACTGGTTATAGGACTTACCATGTCGATGCCACATCGATCAGTGAGAAGCTTGGGCTCGTGATTGCCGGTTGGCATATAGTAAGTACGCCATTGCTTGGCGCCGTGGCTAGGGTCACGGGCATAGTAACCCTAGACTCGATTATTAAGTCGTTGCCCGAGTTCATAGGTAGGGAGGACCTGGCCAGGCTAAACGCTGAGGCTGTGAGGATGGGTTATGAACTAGTCAGGGGTGAGTAATATGAGTGTTGCGGAGAAGCTTCGAGGGTTACTACTCTCAACGCCCGCCCCCGGCGCCGGTGGTAGGACGGGTACCTGGCGTGTGTATAGGCCCGTGATTAATTATTCCAAGTGCACGAAGTGTGGGTTATGCTGGCTTTACTGCCCCGAGAACGTGATTGACTGGCTTGAGGATAAGAGCGTACGTATTAACTATGACTATTGCAAGGGATGCGGAATATGCGCGGACGTGTGCCCTGTAAAGGCAATAGACATGGTTAGGGAGGGGGTGGTGTGACGTGACGCGCCAAGCATCACTCGCAAGACAGGTCAGGAAGGTGCTGATTGGTGACCATGCAGTTGCCGAAGCCGTTAAGTTGGCCAGGGTTAACGTGGTCTCTGCATACCCAATAACACCGCAAACACTGATTGTGGAAAGGATCAGCGAAATGATTGAGAGGGGTGAGTTAAAGGCTGATTTCATAAGGGTTGAAAGTGAGTTCGCGGCCTTAGCTACCGTCTACGGGGCAGCCGTAGGTGGGGCGAGGGCGTTCACGGCAACGTCAAGCCACGGCTTGTTCTACATGTATGAAATGCTTTGGTGGGCGGCCGCGTCGAGGGTCCCCATAGTTATGGCGGTTGTTACCAGGGTCCTGGGTCCTCCGTGGAATATACACAACGAACACACCGATTTATTAGCGATTAGGGATAGCGGCTGGATTATTGGCATGGCCCAGAACGTGCAGGAGGTGTTCGACATGACACTCACGGCATTTAAAATAAGCGAGGACGAGAGGGTCCTACTACCCGTGGCAATCGGTCTCGACGGCTTCATACTGAGCCACACGGCAGAGCCCCTGGACATACCGTCGCAGGAGGATGTCGATTCATGGCTACCGCCGAGGAACCCGAAGATTCCGTATACCATAGAGCCAGGCGGTGAACCGATAACGATGGGTAACCTGCCGAGGGACGACGCTTACCACGCATTACTTAAGAAGTACATGGACGAGTCAATGGAGAATGCCAAGAGGGTGATTGCCGAGGTCTACACAGAGTATGGTAAGTTAACGGGTAGGAATTACGGCCCATTGACTGAATGCTATAGGTGTAGTGACGCTAAGTACATAGCCGTGTCAATGGGCGCCTGGAGTGGCGACATATTGTACGCAGTGGAGAGGCTGAGGGATGAGGGTTACCCAGTGGGTTTGTTGAGGCTTAGGTACATAAGGCCATTCCCTGAGGAGGACATAACGGCGTGGGTAAGCGGTATGAGAGGCGTGATAGTGTTCGATAGGGACTACTCGGCAGGCCTAGGCGGTATATTGGCAAGCGAGATAGGCGGTTTAGTGCCGAGTAACGTATCGTTTGAGGGGGTCTTAGCAGGCCTTGGAGGGGTGGACGTATCCCCTGACGAGTTTAGAGGCATAATTAAGGACTTCATCGATAAGGTTGAGCGCGAGGGGCCCATTAGGGTTAGGAAGTACTGGTACATACCTAAGATCGAGAGGTGATGCCATGGTCACACTATCCGAACTCCACAAGTACGGAACTAGGAAGTTCATAATGCCTGGCACAGCGGCGTGCCCGGGTTGCCCACTGTTAATAGGTATGAGGCATTTAGCCATGGCGCTTGATGGGAAGTTCGCAATGGTGATCCCAGCAGGGTGCTCAAGCGTTATACCAGGTACCGCACCCTACACCGCATACAGCGTGCCTGTGCTTCACGTGCCCTTCGCGTCAAGCCCCGCCGTCGCATCAGGCCTTGTTAGGGCCATTAGGCAAAGAGGTAATGAGGGCCCCGTCGTTGTTTGGGCCGGCGATGGCGCAACGGCAGACATAGGCTTTGCCACGCTGAGCGGTGCGGCTTATAGGAATGAGGATATACTATACATAATGGCTGATAACGAGGCCTACATGAACACCGGTATACAGGCCAGCGGTACCACGCCGTGGAAGGCGTGGACAACAACATCGCCCAGGGGGAAGACTGAGGATAGGAAGGACGTGGCTCTAATAATGCTCATGCACAAGGTGCCTTACGTAGCCACCGCAAGTATAGCGTACCCAATGGACTTCATAGACAAGGTTAGGAGGGCCATGCAGGTCAGGGGCTTCAGGTTCATACACCTACACGCACCCTGCCCGCCTGGTTGGAAGATGGATGACTCATACACAATAAGGGCGGCTCGTTTAGCCGTGGAGACAGGGGCATGGATACTTTGGGAGTACAACCAGGGCAAGCTCACAATAAGTCCGCCTAGCATTCCGTATAAGGACAAATCAAGGAGGAAGCCTCTGGAGGAGTACCTCAAGATACAGGGCAGGTTTGCGCACTTGAAGCCTGAGGACATAAAGTTATTGGAGCAGAAGATCGACGAGCAGTGGGAGTTCATCCTTAGATTAGCCGAGCTATTTAAGTGATTTCCGATTAAATTAAAATTTTAATAATTCACGCCTCCGCATATCCATAATGAGTTGGAGTTTGCTGGAGGCTTTGAGGAAGAATCCAGACATTGTCAGGGAATCCCTTAGGAAGAGGAGGATGGACACGGGCGTTGTCGATAAATTCATCGACTTAGACAATAAGTGGAGGGCCCTTAAGGCTGAGATTGATGAATTGAGGCATAGGCACAATGTGATTAGTAGGGAAATCAGTAAATTAAGCGGTGCAGAGAGGGAGGCGAGGATTAGGGAGGCTAAGGATTTGTTGAACGAGATTCGTAGAAAGGAGGAGGAACTGAAAGTAATAGAGCAGGAGAGGGAGAGAGTGCTTAGGTCAATACCAAACCTAGTCCATGCCGATGTACCGTACAACTGCCCGGAAGGTGTTGACGCCATACCAATTAGGTTCTACGGAACACCGAAGGTGTGGGTTGGCTACGTAAATGACTTTAGGGAACAGACGGAGCGTTTCGGGTTTAATGTACCTTACGAAACCATAGAGTGGAAGCCCGTGGGCCACGCGGACATGCTTGAGTATGTCCTGCAGATGGGGGATACGGTAAAGGCGGGGGAGGTGGCTGGCTCCAGGTTTTACTACCTATTTGATGACTTAGTAATGCTGGATTTCGCGCTCATTGCATACGCCATAGATCACTTGACTAAGAAGGGCTTTAGGCTGGTCCTGCCACCATACATGCTTAAATACGAGGTTTTGTCGGAGATCCTCGATATGGAGACGTTCAAGGACATGGTGTATAAAGTGGAGAACGAGGACTTATACCTAATAGGCACGGCTGAGCACCCAATAGCCGCCTACCTAAGGCGCACCGAGCTTCTTGAGGATCAGTTGCCACTCCTCTTCGTGGGCTTCTCCCCAAGCTTCAGGAGGGAGGCAAGTGCTGGTAATAGGGATATGAAGGGGATATTCAGGGTTCACCAATTCCATAAGGTTGAGCAATTCGTATTCTCACTCCCTGAGGAGAGCTGGAAGTGGCATGAGGAGTTGATAAGGAATGCGGAGGAGCTTTGGCAAGGGCTTGGAATACCCTACAGAGTGGTTGTTCTGTGCGCTCACGATATGGGTAGGTGCGCCGCGAAGCAGTACGACTTGGAGGCATGGATGCCGGCTCAGGGTAGGTATAGGGAGATGGTGTCATGCAGTAACTGCACGGATTGGCAATCGGCAAAGCTGGGCATTAGGGTCCTCAGGAAGGACATGAGGAGGGAGTTCGTACATACGCTTAACTCGACGGCGATAGCGAGCACGAGGGCCATTACGGCAATACTCGAGAATTACCAGGAGCCTGATGGCACCGTGATAATACCTAAGGTTCTGAGGAAGTACCTGGAGATATTCAGTAAGGGGCCTGTTGATGCGATATACCCAAGAAGGAGGGTTGAGAGGGATGAGAAGGGCTTACCGAAGGGGTTGGGTTGATATTAAACGTTTAACGCTGGATGGTGCTGGAGCTGCTCCATAGGTAATTGAAGTATGTCTTCGCTATGTCAATTATGTAATCCTGCCTTGAGTATAGGCTTATGTAATTAGTGCCGTGCCTTATGACTAGGACAACCCCGCCAATGCCGATTAAGCCACCACCGAATAACTTATCCCTAACCCTAATGTGTATCCTTGGTGGTAAGTCCTTAACGTGCTCCGCAAGGTCCTGGGTAATCAACAACCTAACCTCATTATTTCTCGAGACCTCCTCGAGCGTGGAAATTATCCTATGGTCCAGCAACTCTATGTACGGTGTAGCAAAGTCGATATTGCCGTAACCCATGGACTTTATCATGAACTCCTTAGTACTATCTAAACCCCTAACCACGTAGAGCACCTCGCTCTGCGCAGCCATCCTGCCTCTATATGTCGACTCATACATTAACTGTAGCGAGTCTATAAGGGGCTTTAATGAGTTGATGTAGTCGGTGAACCTCTGGACTATCTTGCCGTACACGTCCATTGGCGACACCGCGTAGAACAACTCAGGCCTTTTCTTATTATCAATCTCTACAAGCCCGAGCCTATATAACTTACGAAGTACTGAGTAAACCTTGGACGAGGGTATGCCGGTCCTCATGGCGAGGTCCCTAGCCGTTAGGGGTCCGTGCTCGACCAAGGCCAAGTATGCCTTAATGTCATAACTCGTCAGGCCAATGAGGCTTGCAATTTCCCTGAAGTTTTTCTCAATGCTCATAACTCACACTTCTGAGAGTATCAATTAGTGACAAAGTTTTTAAGTAATTACCCCCCAGATACCGTAATGGTCCAAGCATTATATGCGAGGACTGAATTAACTACGGAGGTTCAAAGGCCGCGAAAGCCCCTTGTGGATTTAAGCAGGTTCAAGTTGCCAAGGCACTACAAAAACGCCTTAGAGAATGAGAGGTTGCAGCAAATGTGGAAGAAGCAGTTCGGCCTCCCCGATCACGTCAGGGTCGTTAAGGTAACGGTCTCCGTATGCCCCGTCTGTAATAGGCAGATACCCATGGTTGTTTATGAGGAGGACGGCGCAATATGGCTCAAGAAGACCTGCCCAGAGCACGGCACGTTTAGGGACCTGTACTGGGGCGATGCGGAGCTTTACTACTACTTCCTACAGTGGGACACCCCTGAGTACATAGGTAAGGGTACGGCAAACCCAAACACGGACCTAAACTATTACCTAGCGACGAGCGGTTGCCCACAGGGCTGCGGCTTATGCCCAGTGCATAAGTCGAACACCGTCCTCGCGATAATAGACGTCACCAACAGGTGTAACATGAAGTGCCCGGTATGCTTTGCGAATGCTTACGCCGCAGGCTACGTCTATGAACCAACGCTTGAGGAGATAGAGAGGATGCTGAGGACGCTGAGGGCTCAGAAGCCCTGGGCCCCTAATGCAATACAGTTCAGTGGTGGGGAGCCCACGTTAAGGAATGATTTACCCGAGATAATTAGGATGGCGAAGGCGCTCGGCTTCGACCATGTTGAGGTAAACACTAACGGGATTAGGTTGGCCTACGACATTAATTACTATAAGGCATTGCTTGACGCTGGTTTATCAACGCTTTATTTGCAGTTCGACACGGTAGACCCGAATAACCAGGGCGTGTGGAGGCATAGGTTATACGATCCGAAGGCCTACGTTGCTGTAAAGAAGAAGGTGATAGAGAATGCGAGGAAGCTTGGTCATAGATCAATAGTGCTGGTCGTGACTATGGCGAGGAACTACAACGATAAGGACATAGGCAAGATAATCGACTTCGCGATAGAGAACAGGGACGTGGTTAGGTGGATCAACATACAGCCAGTAGCATTCGCGGGCAGGGCTAGGGAGTACAGCCCCGAGGAGATTAGGCAGTTTAGGATTACGATACCGGATGTAATAAATGAAATAGAAATCCAGACAGGGGGTAAGATCAGTAAGTGGGATTGGAGACCGGTTAATTGGCCCGTGGCTATTGGCAAATTGGTTGAGGCAATCACAGGCAATCCAAAGCCAATATTCAGTAATAACCCTGTATGTGGGGCATCCACGTTTATATACTACGATGAGGATTCGAAGGAGATTTTACCAATAACGAAGGTCGTGGATGTCGACGGTTTCGAGAAGACTGTTTGGGACCTGTATAACAAGGCCGTTAGGGGTGGTATATGGAGAGGGGTCGCTACCATTGAAGTACTTAAGTTACTGAAATACGTCAAGCATAAGGGCTTCAGGGATATATTGGCTAATTTCTTGATTAAGAAGGATTACGAGTCGCTGGGTAAGGTAATGTTCAACGTAGTTGGGCTTGGCATAATGCACTTCATGGACGTGTTTAACTTCGACGTTCAGAGGGTGCAGAGGTGCGACATACACTATGCAACCCCTGACGGCAGAATAATACCCTTCTGCACTATGAATAATTTCCATAGGGATAAGGTGGAGCACAGCTTTAAGATCGATGTTAAGGATTGGTTGAGGATAAAAATGGTTAAGGACACGTCAGTCTACGTATAACCTAACCACCGTTGCGAAATAAACACCTAGGAACTGGAGATAAGTGTTTAAAGCATTTTTAAATCCAATTAAGGCGTGAAATCTAGAAGTAAATTAGCAATGGACTCAATAGTTAATTCGCGTGATAATTTATTAATAATTGTACCTCCTTTTATTAACTCATTATTACCATCAATCGTACTACTAAATGAGCGTTTTAAGAGTGGCTTAATAACGCACCTAACATTATTAACGCTAGAGTCCGTGGGGGAACTAGGAGATGTAATTGAGAGGTACAGCTCCGTATTATTCATCGACCCGCCTCTCATTATGAATTTCAGAAGTATTGAAGAGCGCCTACATGGTAAATCCATCATCGTGGTGAGTAATCATGAGGTTGATTGGGTAAATGCCGAGGTTAGTATTGAATATACAGACTCACTATCACAGACTATGTGGCAATTACTAGGTAATGAGTTAGGCAGGGACTCCAGGAGGTTCCTGGAGGCGTCTATTATTTACGAATCAACGATAATCCCGAATTATGACTTATCATCCTTCAACGCCTGGTCGGTAACGGATCCCATCAACTACCCGGCATTACCCGGGATCCTTAGGCTACCCCTAAGCACGGCGCTCTCTAGGGCGTTTTCACCAGCTATACCTGGCATAACGGGTAATGAATCGGAGGCCAAGAACCTGGTTAAGGCTGTTACTAAGAAGGTCGATGCGATGTATAGGGACCTAGGTGAGGAACAGGTTATGGACCTCTTCAAGTACTTAAGCGACTTAATACTCAGGGCCGGCCTCAGGGGCGATTATCTGGATAAGCTCATGCTTGGGAATAGGAAGTGGATTGATTCCAATATAGACGTTCTCGACTCAATACTTGCGATAGAGGCTCAACTAGTGCTTTGGGAGTACGTGAATGGCGTCATGGCTCCAATACTCAACCCAGAGGGGGTTAAGGATGTGGATGGTTTGGCCACGAAGTACGTAGTAATGCTGGGCAATTACGTGGGTAAGATCGATAAGGCGGGCAGCATAGATATTGATCATGGGCCATCATTAACGTTAATAGATAGGCTATGCTCTATCATGAATTTCCGCAGTGAGAGACAGGGTGTGAATTTCGTATTTCGGGATAGCCCATACCAGGTAACGTGCATCTTTAACGAAGGCGAGGAAGTCAGGGATGCGCAGTTGATGTTTAAACGTCCAGGTTATTCAATTGCCATAAGGGGTGTGTTCGGTGAAGATTAAGGGTAAGGTGATGCTTGAAATACCGACAGAATTACCGGAGGATTGCGAAGCAATGATGAAATCCCTAATGCCTGATGAGAAGGATTTGCCGCGAGGTTTATCATCGAGGATCCTGTGCGACGGTAATAGATTAATCTATGAGTTGTACTATGAAGTGGATAGCGAGGAATTGTTGAGTATCTACAATACTTTAGATGATTTGATTAGGAATGCGAGGATTGTGTCGGAATCTCTTAAACAGCTGCGAAGGTAAAAAAATAAAAGGGGGTTCGCAATCAGCGGTAGGATTACCGTGTCGGAGCAGAAACAGGTTAAGGCAGGTAAATGGATGATAAAGAAATGGTTCGTAGTTTACGCACCGCCATTATTCAATAGTGTAGAGATAGGGGAGGTACCGGCCGACGAGCCATCTAAATTAATAAACAGGACCCTTGAGATAACGCTGTTCGACATCACGAGAGACCTTAGTCACTTGCATATCAAGTTAAGGTTCCAAATAGACAGGGTTGAGGGAGATAAGGCATTTACCAGGTTCAAGGGCATGGAGCTGACTAGGGACTACGTTAGAAGCCTGATAAGAAGGGGCTCAAGCTTAATACAACTGATACAGGATGTGCAAACAACAGATAATGCATTACTTAGAGTCACGGTACTAGCCATGACGCCAACTAGGTGTAAATCAAGCCAGAAGAGAGCCATTAGGAAGGCCTTCATGAATGTGTTGACCGAGTTCTCAAGTAAGGTTGATTTTGACGGTTTCGTAAAGGCCGCCGTTTACGGAGACCTCAGTAATCAATTGTTTGCCGCCGGTAAGAAAATATATCCGCTTAGGAAAGTCGAGATCTACAAGATAAAGGTTTTGAGGTATCCAACGGGAATTGTTAAGCCTGCGGCTGAGGAGGTTAAGGTTGCGGAGGCAGCCGCCCAACCCTCTCAACCCTCGCCCTCTTCCCCACCCTCATAAATATCCTCCTGATAGGTCCTGCTTATTCTCTCCATAAGCTCCCTATACTTCATCTCCCTCCTCCAATTCTGTATCCATCTATAGACAGTAGCGTGTTGCCTACCCTTAATCAGCATCTCAAGGGCGCTTCTTGCCGCCTTTACGTTCTCGTAAGGCCCCAATATGGCTATGTACTTATCACCAACGACTATTTTTGTATCTGTCATTTCCTGAAGGACCCTCTTCGCCCTACCATCCTCGCCGATTATCCTAGCCTTAATTCTACTTAGGTGGTTTACCTTGTCCTTATCCACGTAATCCCTAAGGTCTATAACCTCAAGCGTATAATCATCACTCCTCAGGTTTTGCGCATCCTCATAGTCGAAGCCGTACGATATAGCCTCTACTATGCTCTTAGCCTTCATTAACTTATCAAAGCTTGCGCCATCACCAGGAATTATCGTGACCTCGCCAGCCTCATCGTTTATTACAAGCTTAACACCGAACTCCTCCTCGATATTCTTCGCAGCCTCCTTCAACGCCCTTAACCTATTCTTCTCAACAACCACCTTAAGCCCACCTTTCATGTAGTCACTAATCATCTTCCTCTAGCGCGAAACCTGGTCATTCCTCAATTAAAACCTTTCGTGCTTCCTGCCCTAATTGTTAATGTAAATAATTATTAATATGGTAGAAAAATTTTAAATATACCACCCAAATTATCCCTAGGTGGTATGAGTTTACTCAGTATACCCAGTTCACTCCCGACAATAAACCTATGCCTAAAGGGTAGGGTTTTGGTTAGGGTCGACATGAACGTGCCCATGGACAAGGCTGGTGAAAAAATTCTCGATGATTATAGAATTGAGGCTCACTCGAAGACGATTAAGTACCTCGTTGATTCGGGACTTCCAGTCGTGGTTATCACGCACCAGGGAAGGCCTGGGGAGCCCGACTTCACGTCGTTGGAGAAGCACGTGGAGGTTCTCACTAAGTACGTGGGGATTGATGTGAGGTTTGTGGATGACGTCATGGGGCCAAAAGCCCGTGAGGAAATAGGTAGGTTAAGGCCTGGTGAGGTTCTCATGTTAGATAATGTGAGGTTCGTCAGTGAGGAGCTTATTGAGGGTGAGCCGCAAAGGTTGGCTAATACGTACTTAGTTAGAAAATTAGCGCCATTGTTTGATTACTTCATACTCGACGCGTTCGCAACGGCGCATAGATCCCAACCGAGCATTGTCGGTTTCCCATACGTGTTACCAAGCTGCATGGGCCTAGTCATGGAGAGGGAGATCACGGCGTTAACGAAGGTGTTAAGTAGCAGGGGCACTTCTACAGTACTTATTGCGGGTGGCGCCAAGGTCCCCGAGACTGTTAAGGCCATAAAGGCCCTACTTAACAGGGGGTTAATCGATAAAGTCCTGGTCGGAGGTTTGGTCGGTCAATTATTTCTCGCTTTGAGGTATAACAATGATAAACTATTAAGTAATGTCGGGGTGAGGCAGGACGTTATAAACGAAGCCCTTGAAATAATGAGAGCATTCAGGGAAAGAATAATACTCCCAGTCGATGTCGTTCAATTGGGTGGGGACGTTGCTGATCCAATAAAGGCCGAGTCAAATGCCGATATTGGCCCAGCCACGGTTGATTTGTTCAGTAAGTACATTGCTTTGGCCGATATTGCAATAATGACCGGACCGTTAGGGTTGGTTGAGATTGATAGGTACGCAGTGGGTACTAGGGAGGTGATGAGGTCGATGGTTGAGAATGCCGAGTTCACAATAATTGGTGGGGGCCACACAATAATGTCGGCCAAGAGGTTTGGCTTAATAAATAGAATAAGCCACGTCTCGACAGGCGGTAGGGCATTTATTCAATTTCTGGCTGACCCGAACCTACCAGGTATAAAGGCTCTCGAGATCTCGAAGTCCAGGTTCTGGGTGTGACTATGGTTGTCAGGGTAGGTATTGTGGGTTACGGAACGATAGGGAAGAGGGTTGCGGATGCGGTAATGAGGATGGACGACATGGAGTTAGTAGGCGTTGTTAAGCAAAACCCCGATTACGAGAGTGAGGTTGCTGTACGTAAGGGCATTAGGTTGTATACGTACGAGGATAAGGTCGATAAGTTTGAGAGGGTTGGCATAAAGGTGTCGGGCACGGTAGACGAGCTCCTAAGGAGCGTTAATATTATCGTGGATGCAACCCCTGACGGTGTTGGTGCCGAGAATAAGGCTAGGTTTTATGAACCAATGGGTTTGAGGGCTATTTTCCAGGGCGGTGAGGAGGCCGAGGTTGCTGAGGTTAGCTTCAATGCACTGGCCAATTACGACATGGCTATTGGCAAGAGGTTCGTTAGGGTCGTTAGCTGCAATACAACCGCATTAACTAGGTTAATAAGCGCGTTTCTACTTCATGGTTATAAAATCAGGAAGGTCAGGGCATACATAGTAAGGAGAGGCGCCGACCCAAGGGAATTCAAAAAGGGACCGATAAATGACGTTGTCTTCAACCCAGCAACCGTGCCCAGCCACCACGGGCCTGACGTGATGACGGTCATACCTTCAGTGAGCATAGTCACCATGGCTGTTGCCGTCCCTACCACCATAATGCATCTACACATGGTTAACATAGAGTTCGACGGCTTAGTAAGTAGGGGCGAGGTGATTAAGGTTCTCGAGGAAACCCCGAGAATATTATTGTTCAATTCCTCATCTAGAAAGTTCGAGTCCCTGGCCCAGGTGATTGAGTGGGCTAGGGATATTGGGAGACCCAGGGGTGACGTATTTGAAAACGCCGTAATTGAGGACTCGGTAACCGTGTTTCAGAACGAATTATTCCTGATGCAGGGAGTTCACCAAGAAAGCATTGTGGTACCTGAAAATGTGGATGCCATAAGGGCTGTAATGAGGCTTATGGATAAGTGGTCATCGATTAGGAAGACGGATGAGGTATTGGGTTTAATTACGGAAGGTAAAAATTACGCCTTAGCTTAACGGAGCATTCAAACTTTTAAGTGAAATAACTACGTTGATACAGGTATGGACCTGGAACTGCTGGGTAAATTATCGACGGAAATCGGGCCATCGGGCTTTGAGGATCGTGTCAGGAGGTTGATAATGGATTCAATATATAATTACGCCGACGAGGTTAAGATTGATAACCTGGGCAATCTAATCGCTAGGTTAGGTAACGGTTCATTCAGGGTCTTAATTAGTGCTCACATGGACGAGGTTGGCGTGATGGTTTCACACATTGACCAGAGGGGTTTCCTGAGGATAATACCGATAGGTGGGCTTGATCCCTGGGTCTTACTTGATAAGGAACTCGTTTTCATGGGTAAAAAGGAGGACGTGGTCGGCGTTGTTGGGGTTGACCCACCCCATCTACGTAAGGAAAAGCCTCCATCAAAGTTCGAGGAGCTTTATGTAGATGCCGGTTTTACGTCTAGGGATGAGGCGATTAAGGCAGGGATCTTACCGGGTACTCCAGGTACGTTTATTGGAGTCTTTAAGCAGAGGGGCCCAATTGTGGTTGGTAAGGCATTCGATAACAGGGTTGGCTGCCTAGTATTAATCGATGTCCTGAAGAACATTAAGAATAAAATTAGTGGTGATTTATCGCTTTACTTCGCATGGAATACGCAGGAAGAGGTTGGTTTGAGGGGTATAAACGCGGTCGTTAATTACGTAAACCCCCAGCTAGCCTTTGTTGTCGAGACCACGGTGGCCGCGGATGTACCCACGACAAGCGAGGACCTCTGGATCACAAGGATTGGTGGCGGCGTTGCCCTGAGGGCGTTTGATAGATCCATGATAACGCACCCAAAGCTTCTATCCATAGCCATGGAGCTAGCCGACGCTAAGGGGATTCGTTACCAGATCCAGGTGAATCAGTACGGTGGTACTGACGCTGGTGTAATACATACACACGGCATCGGGGTACCCACCCTGGTATTGTCTACGCCAGCCCGTTACATCCACAACCCAGCATCATTAGCGAACATCGACGACATCAAACAGGTCGAATCATTACTAAGCGAGTTACTCTTCAATATAGACCTTATCAGGAACAGGTTATTTACTGGTCGTGACCATGAGTGATCATGGAAAGCGCATAATGACGTTGATAAGCAAGGAGCAGGCGGTGGTGGGTAGGACCTTTAGGCTGTATTCAATACCTAATGAGTGTAGGGAATGTAGATTATTCAACATTTGCGTCAGTAGGCTTAAGTTAGGTAGGGTCTATAGAATCGTTGAGGTTAGACACGTAGGTTTACCACAACCCAATAAGTGCCTATTGACGGGTGAGGACATGGTACCCGTAATTGTCGAGGAACAACCAATAATTGCGCCAATACCTGTTAATTTATTCATCGAGGGGGTGACTATAACGTACACTAAACCCAGGGTGATCTGTGATGAGTTAAGGATGTACGTACCAAACGACCAGGTGCTGAGGGAGGGTGTTAAGATAAAGCTCCTTAAAGAATTAGGTAGGGTACGGTGTAAGGATGGTAATTACGTGATCGCTGAGGTCTTACCACTTGATTAAGCAAGCATCGAGAATGCTTCCGGTTTATATACGAAGTCGGGCGGTAACTTACCGACGCGTTTATAGTACTTGACTAGCCTGTGTATTTTCGATTCGACAAGTATTAAACCTCTCTTTGCGCTGAGGTCCTTGGGATGCTCCTCAAGGTGCTTCCTAATCTTCACTGCCCTCCTAATTAGGTTCATTAAGTCCTCGGGTATTTGGGGTGCCAAACCATGTTCCTGGAGAACGTCGGTTATCGACTTACCAAGTATTGCCTTAACCGATGGTATGCCGTACTGGTCCCTAAGTATTATGCCTATCATGGATGGCGGAAAACCTCTCCTGGCTAGTTCAATTATTAATTGCTCAACCTCTTCCTGCGTGTAAGGTACCCACGATGGCGCCACCTTTGATACAGGCCTAGTGCTTGAGCTCCTACCGCGCTTATGCCTACTGCGATGAGGCACGTCTAACGATTATTAGGGTGAGTTTAAAAATTTGTCTTGTCGTCTCGTCAAACCCTCACCTAACGGCATACCTAACCATCCTCCTAATCCTAGTCATGAATTGATAAGCCCGGGACGCAAGCTCTGCCCCCAATGTCTCGGAATAACCCTGGAAGAACTCGTTGAAGAGTCTCTGACTTAGGTCTTTACGCAGGGCCTCCAGCGATCTGAGCATTACGTTTAGGTCTATGGCTAACTTATAGAGGGCCCTAACATCGTTGTTTCTGGGCCTCCTACCGAGGAACTCCGCTAATCCAAAATCTATTAGGTATAGCTCGTCACCAACAATTAACGCATTAGCTGGTGTGGGGTCACCGTGGACTAACCCATCGCCATGGAGTAGACCTAGGTATTTACCCATTGTATATAAATAATTAAGTACTTGAGGCTGTACTTCACCAGTTGTAATTAATTTAACCAGGGGAGTACCCCTCAGATACTCCATCCTAATTCTCATATTTACGAGATCGACATCGTATATGCGAGGAACGGGTATGCCCAACTTACGGGCCCTTATCATTGCACGTGCCTCATTTATCGTTCTCAACTTACGAATGTAATTATCCAACTCAGCCCTCCTGTATCCCTTAGGTACCCTCTCCTTAACTAGCACTGTAAGCCCTAACCAATCCTCGAGGTATAGGATGGCCTCGGCGCCAACCGCGATTATCCTCTTGCCCTCCATGGCCTAAGACCTAGTTTTTAAATTAATTTAATTTTTGAATATATTACGCCTTTGCCTACACCTGCTTCGTTTCATAGGCTCTCACCATGGAGCCCCTTATTATCTCGGCTATATCCAGGATCTTTACCTTATCCTCAACGCCCTTAACCCTGGCTGCGTCGGTTAACATGGCATTGCAGA
>JAKMAE010000127.1 GCA_022014875.1 Vulcanisaeta sp.
CGGCACCACTCTGGCTAATTAAAGCCACAGGGCCAGGTTTAGGCCTACCCATCCTATCCTCGGGAAGGAAGAATGTGTCCAAACCATTAAACGCATTATAAACGCCAATGCAGTTTGGACCCAAAACCCTGATCTTACCCAGCGAGATCCTCCTAACCTCCTCCTCAAGCCTAGCCCCAACCTCACCAACCTCACTAAAACCGCCACTGATGATGATCGCAACCTTAACGCCTTTCTTCACGCACTCTTCCATTACCTTAGGGACGGCGGGTGCAGGAACCACGACAACGCATAGGTCAACCTCGTCCTGAATATCCAATACGGACTTGTAGTACTTAATGCCGTTAACCTCGTCGTACTTTGGATTAATGAGGTACACCTTACCCTTGAATTTAGTTAATAAGTTCTTAGTAATAACGCCACCAACACTGTTCTCCCTGGGCGTGGCACCTATTATCGCCACCGACTTTGGATTAAATAATAAGTCAATCACCGATTCCGCCGCTGATTCCACCGTTTTGCCATACTGGCCCTGCGATTGCGTTTCCATAATGATCGAGGAACCCCTAGGTCGTTGATTTAAAAACCTTTCTATTGATAAATAAATAAACTATTTATTTCCTAATAACCGCAACCTCGCGGTAGGAAAAAATCTATGCTTAATCGATTAAGGCTAGGTTAATTCACTAAGTATTTACGATAAAATGCGACTTTTTTATTAAGTACATAGATTAAACTTTAAAAAGGTGTAGTTTTTATTTCATTTAATGGGTAGATCGGAGGAGATTCTTAGGGAGTTAGATGAGTACTTGATGACAAACCTGTACCCAACGCATAGAATCGTTGTTAGGGAGGCGCGGGATATATATGTGTACGATGTTGATGGTAATACATACCTCGATTTCATGACTGTAGTAACCACGGCAGTACTAGGCCATAACCCACCTGGGCTTGTTGATGCCATAACCGAGACAGCTAGGAGGTTAGTTGCGGGTAATGGTTACAACTGGTACACCGAGGAACTTCTCAACGCGGCAAAGGCCGTGCTTAGCCTGTTCCCTGATAGGAACATGTACAACAAGGTACACTTTAAATTGAGTGGTTCTGAGGGTATCGAACTCGCAATAAAGATTGCTAAGAGGTATACTAAGAATACGTACGTCATGTACCTCATGGGCGGTTACCACGGTAGAACATACCTAACGGGTGCTTACCATGGAATGCGGAGGAAGGAGTATGGGCCATTACCACCTGGCGTGTTGGTGGCGCCGTTCCCATACCCATACAGGTGCCCGTTTGGTGAAATGCCACCTGAGGAGTGCGGTAAGGCTGCTGTTGAGACTATAGAGTATTACATAAACTATGTGGCGATAAAGGACGTGTGTTGCCTCGTGACGGAGCCGATACAGGGAGTTGGCGGCATCGTCGTACCACCAAAGGACTTCTTTGAGAGACTTAAGAAGGTCCTTGATACATACGGAATATTACTAATATTTGACGAGGTACAGACGGGTATGGGTAGGACGGGGACAACGTGGGCTTTTGAGCAATTCAATGTCAAGCCTGACATAGTCGTTGCTGCTAAGGGTATGACGGGTGGGTTACCGGCATCTGCCGTGGTCACTAGGAAGGAGATTGCATCAGCAATGCAATTGAATGACGAGCACTCAACATTTGGAGCCTCAGCGTTGATAATGGCCGCTGTCAAGGCCACGATTGATTACTACAACGCCCATAAGGAGGAACTCCTGGAAAACGCGAGAAAAATGGGTGACTACGCAATGAAGAGGTTGATGGAGCTTTACGACAAACACCCACTCATTGGAGAGGTCAGGGGTATGGGCTTAATGATAGGTATAGAGTTGGTTAAGAATAGAAAAACCAAGGAACCCGCCACAAAGGAGGCAAGCGACATATGCCTAAACAGGGCTTTGAGGAGGGGTATCCTCCTCGTAACCAGTGGTTGGAACGGCAACGTAATAAGATTCGCACCCCCGCTAACGGTTAAGCAAGAACACATAGATAAGGCAGTTGACGTATTAGATAAGTCGCTCGAGGAAATTGAACGGGAAGAGAACATTAAGTAAGCCTGAACGAGGCCCTGTCTTAAATAAAAACACTTCCCAATCCCAGCCTCAATCAACTCCTTTACTAATACACCGAACCGGGCTGCGTAATCTGGGAACCAATGGTATACGTTGGGCTGCCCCATACATAGTTCTTGTTTGCACTGTATGATGCGCCTACATTGCCATAGCCGGTTGCCATTGCGTCCCAGTTCATCGTGCCCGAGAAGTACACGTCAAGCTCGAATTTTAGACCTTGGTCACTTTGTATTATGCCGTCAGTAATTAACCTCGCTAAACTCGCCAATACGGACAGAGGAGATTGGTGATGGCGTAGCACTGACACTATTAGCGATCAAAATGGCTTTGAGGCTATCGCCAGGGCGAGAACAACCACTGCAAGCAGGGCCCTAACCCTGGGTCTAAACTATATACGGGAATTACTTATTACACGGGGACTTTCTTAACCTTGGCCATTCATAAAAAGTGAGCCGAGCTAGGGTTGAGATAGTTCAACACTTTCCTGGATCGGACTCGCAAACCCACATCCATGGGAAACAACCACAGAAAACACAAAACAAAAACATGGTGCGGCCGCCGGGATTTGAACCCGGGTTCTGCGGCTTTCTGCTCCGCCTGGATCGGAAGGCCGCCATCCTAGACCAGGCTAGACTACGGCCGCAGCCTTATTTTCCATATTGATTTTTTAAGTTTGTTGTTATCTTCCCTCCCTGGTTGTTGGTCTCGGTGTTATTGGGTATGGCAGGTATTCAATGCCTGGTCTGTTTGTGCGTGCCTGTGGGTACAAGGCCATTAACTCATAGACCTC
>JAKMAE010000002.1 GCA_022014875.1 Vulcanisaeta sp.
TTATAATCAAACATCATAGAGAAAACACGCCGCCGTAGCTCAGCCTGGTAGAGCGCCTCACTGGTAATGAGGAGGTCCCGGGTTCAAATCCCGGCGGCGGCTCCAACACTCAATTCCTTTTATGAGGTTGCGAGGTCTTGTTTTGTCTCGTGGGTGTTTCACGTTGATTTATACGTGACTGTGTTGTGGATTTAATGAGCTGCAAGTGCCTCGGTTCATCCCCTAGGGAGGCATGTTTTTCTCTATCTCTATCTTTACTGCCCAGTGCATGGGCACCAGGTCCCTTGGTGCCTCGAGTCCGCAGTTTCTTACAAACCATTACTCTTCCCTTTCGTTGTGTTAGTTCGTGCCCGCACACTGGGCGTGTTGTACTCGGTAGTCTTCTGAATTCGTATGGTACTCGGCGACCAGGGCTAGGTATGGCTCGCCATCCTTAAGCCCAATCATTGCAAACCCAACATCACCGCCTTCCTTAATCCTATCAACGACCCATTTGGGCATTGGGACCTCAACAACGAAGCCAGGCTCGCTCCTACAGACTTGGCGCAACCTAATGACACTGCCCCTAAAGTCAAGAATCACCGGCGCACGATGCCTGTGGGCAGTGAGCGATGATACCCGAGGATGGGGCAAGTCCCGACAGGAGATGAACGGTGATTAGACACGCCGAGATGAGGGGAACGGGTGATCGTTAACCACCAATCTTTAAAATTATGAGGGAGCATATAATGCTGGGGTGATGATTCGGGGTTATCTGATTCCTGATGAGGGCATCCTAATCTGATTTATTCATGTGGTCGCGACGTAAAGCCTATCAATGGCGGTTCATTAGTTCCGCGCTGAAGCCTAGCGCCCATAGTAGGTTTGGGTACACAATCATTCGCTCCATCCCGCCTGGCCCTAGTCCTAGGTATGTCCCTGTTATGTACAGTGCTAGGGCGATTAGGCCCATTGTCCCCAGTACTGGCCAGAGCGCCTTGCCTGGGCTTCTTGAGATTCTTGCTGCTGGGTATGAGGAGATTGAGGCGAATAGGAATGCTATTAATGCGAATATTAGGTGAAATGGGTGCACTGTCTCGGGGAATATACCAACACCCGCTGCCCCTATTCCCGTGAGCGCTATTGTTGTTGCCAGTGCCTTGCTTAGTTGTGTGAGTAGTGCTGAGGCTATTATTAGGAGGAGCCCCATTACTATTATTGAGGAATTGAATATGATTGCCGTGCGCCCAACGCCTAAGTCGCTTATATAGTTCATGGATACGCTATAGCCTGGATACAGCGCCTCAGTCACCAACATCGCTAATAGAAACTCGGATACGCCAATGAATATTAATAAACCGGCAGTACTTACCCTATTCACGCCACTTTGCTTTTTAGTAAGGTATTTAAAAACATGTACTATATAGTCTATGTATATTGCTGAAAACGTTTATTAAGGGGTCGCAGTGATAGTGCCAGGTCATTACTAATGCTTAAGCTACCGTACATACCCACCAGTGAGGAGTTGTGGAATGGTGTAGTTGGTATTTACTTTAGCCTGCAAACCAAGAGCCCGAGTGTTGAACCTGGTATTGATAGGTTGACGAGGCTTGAATTGAGGAGGGTTAAGGAGGTTCGGAAGTACTTATTCAATACCTTTAGGGACGTAGCCCTGGGCATGCCCTTCCTCGATTCTCTACATCCATTCTATAAGGAGTTGATTGAGTTACTGATTGACAGGACTATGTATAAGCACTCCCTCGCTAAGGTTGGTCATGCCACGAAAGCCGTGGCGTCCATCTACAGGGACGCCGTCATTGCAATCAAATCAGCAACTGCAAGGGAGGACATAGTTAAGGCGCGCAGGAAGTTCCTTGCCAGGATTAGGGACTTAATAATGGATCTAAAGCCCGAGTTGGACTTCCTGAAATCCGCCGCTATAAAGCTCGAGAAACTACCCGATATAGACCCGGGATTATTCACCATCGTTGTTGCGGGGATGCCCAATGTTGGTAAAAGCAGCTTCGTTAGGTGTGTGAGTAGTGGTAAGCCTAAGGTTGCCGAGTACCCATTTACAACGAGAGAGCTGCACGTTGGCCACTTCACAGTACTTAACGATGTTAAGGTACAGGTAATAGATACGCCGGGGCTCCTTGATAGGCCATTAAGCGAACGCAATAGGATTGAGCTACAGGCAATATTAGCACTTAGGCATTTGGCCAGTGTTATCGTATTCATAATAGACCCAACAAACCACAGCGGTTATTCACTGAGCGAGCAAATCAACCTGTTGAGGGAGGTTAGGTCCAGCTTCAAATCACCAATCATAGTCCTGCTAAACAAGACCGATATAGCCACCGCCGACGAGGTAAATGAGGCATTAAGCCGCATAAGGGGTGTTGATGAGTCATTGGTCACTTTCCAGGTATCGACTATAAATTGCAATGGTTGTAGGGACGTTATTAGGTATGTCGTGGATAACCACGTAATACCCAGAATGATCGAGGCACTGGGTAAGTCGCGCTAGGCCAAGGTCAAAAGTTATTAGGTAAGCAATCCACAGTGAGGCGATGCAGATCGCAATTGCCGCCCACAGCGGCGATGTAGATCTTAAGGTTGAGTCAATGGTCAGGGACTTCCTAAAGGAGCTATACTCACGATGCCCAAGCTCGACACTGCTCCTTGGGGGTTATTGGGGCTTGATGAAGCTCGTGGTTGATGAGGCGTTAAGGCTTGGTTTCAAGGTCGTGGTTGTACTACCCCTGGAGAGGCACGACGTTGAGTTACCGAGCGGCGTTGTTAGGATTGACAGCGGTTGTGAATTTAGGTGTAGATCCGTGATCCTGGTTCGGTCGGGTGACGTACTTGTCTCGCTCGGTGGTGGTGTTGGTACAATGATCGAGATGATGCTGGCCTACGCAATGGGGAAGCCCGTTTACGCACTCGTGGGGACTAGCCTAAGCAGTGATAATTTCCCTAAAGCATTCCCTGAGTATATAGATGATAGGAAGGTGGTTAGGATTAAGTACTTCACAGACCCAATAAGGCTTGCAGAGGAGGTCTGTAGGGAGAGGCCCGCCAGTATCAGGACGATGTTTGGCTAATGCAGATAAGGATTTAAAGCCTTAATTTTATTCATGATCGATGTCGTCGTTATTGGATAAGGTTAAACCAATGAGCATAGGGCAGGAGAGATTGATTAATGCGCTTAAGGATACGCGGAACGAGATCGTCGGGGTCTTCGGCCCAACCGGCACGGGCAAGAGCCTGATATCCTGCGCATACGGCATATCATCGGTCCTGGCCGGTACGTATAAGAAGTTCATAATAGCGAGGCCCGTGGTGGATGTTAGCACCGGTAAATCACTGACGCCAGAGGAGCTCGGCGACCTGTATTATAAAATCGCCGGTGCATACCTCGAGGACATACTCGAGGGGTTCATAAGTAGGGAGGAAATAATGAAGCTCCTTCAGGACGGCAAGGTAATCGTCACCGACGTTTCATACCTCAGGGGTAGGACGTTCGATGACTCCTTAATATTCCTAGATGATGCCCAGAGCACGCAGCCTGAAAATGCCGCTGAAATACTCATGAGGATTGGTAGGAACTCACGCTTGATAATCGCCGGCGACCCGGTACTGCAGAGACCAATCGGTGTTGAGAAGGATGGGGCAACGCTGCTTAGGGAGGTGCTTCTTAACGAGGAGAACGCGGTTGTTATTGACCTGGGGTTGAAGGACATAGTTAGGCCAGGGGCTAAGCGGGGCATTAAGGTCGCCTTTGAGTTGAGGATGAGGAAGAGGGACTTGAGCAATACCGAGAGGCAATTGCTCGATTTAATAAGGGTGCACGCGCCGGATGCCGACGTGATAACCGTCATAGAGTTCAAGCAGGAGAAGGAGAACCTAGGCATTAAGAGTGAGAATGTACCCGATGCGTTAATAATTGCGAAGGAGGGTCACCTGGGCAGGGTTGTGGGTAAGGGTGGAGAGAGGATAAAGGCCATAGAGGGCGAGAGTAATTTAAAAATCAGGACTGTGGAGATGAACCTCAACTTCAAGGAGTGGATAAGGGCCCTACACCCCGTTGGTTGGATCGGTAAGCACATTGTCGATGTCGACTTCGCAGGGCCTGAACTAATGGTTACCGTTAAGAAGAACGCCTTCGGAGCATTCGTAGGGCAGAAGGGCGCCTATATTAGGCTGATTGATAGGGTGTTAAGGCGGTTGATAAATGTTGGTGTTAGGGCGATGGAGAGCGAGAGTGAGTAGTTAAAGTACCTCAATATTCGCGTGCCTAGACTTCACATCCTCCTCGGTCTTCCCTAACCTATACATAAGCTCGGCTATTACTGCATCGAGCATGACCATGGCCGTGTCCTCAAATAACGTACCCAATGGGGCTAGGGGCTCATGAAGCCCCAGTATCTGCCTTGCGAAGTAATCATCCATCTTAGCAACCTTGGTCCTACCAGGCACCTGGACTACGATGTCTGCATAACTGGCCAGTGGTGAGTCCCTATAACTCGTTATTGCAACGACCTTAGCCTTCATCTTCTTAGCCGCTTCCGCCGCCGCGACGACCATGGTGGTCGTACCACTACCCGAAATAGCCACAACCACGTCGTTCTCCCCAACACTAGGTGTTATCGTCTCACCAAGTACGTATGACCTAAAGCCTAGATGCATTAATCTCATGGCGAACGCCCTACCCACAAGCCCTGACCTACCCGCACCAACCACTAAAACCTTCTTCTCACTCCTATACGTATTAACTAGCAAATCCACAAACGCCGCCACATCCTCAATCCTTATCACATTGAGCGCATTCAGTATAAAATTCCCTATCTCAAGATATGCATTCCTGAAGTACCGAAGATCCTGCATCCGTAGTAAACGTACTTGAAAAAAGTATTTATTAATTACCCCGCGTCGAGGATGCCGTTATTGCTAATCCGTAATAATCGAGCATTTGTAATACCTTGTTTTCGCGGGGGATATGTTTATATAGGGGGTTGACTCGGTTCACTCAAAAAACGTAAACAATTGGGGGAAATGATCGCCCAAACCTTACCCGGGTACGGGAGTAGGGAGAAAAGCGCATTGGTGTATGGGATACACGTGTATGGAAACTTATATGGTTGCGACAAGGAACTACTCAAAGACGAGATCTACCTAACAAAGGTGGTTCGGGAGGCGGCCGAAGTCGCAGGCGCAACTGTGGTGTCGACCTTTTACTACAAATTTGGGGTCCATGGCGGTGTGTCTGTGGTGGCTATAGTTGCCGAGAGCCACATATCAATACACACATGGCCCGAGTATGGCTATGCAACGGTTGATGTGTACACTTGCGGTAGCCACACGAAACCCATGGAGGCATTTAAATACATAGTTAAGAACCTTAAGGCCAGTAGGTACGAGGTCTTTACGTCAGATCGGTCATACTACGTAGATGGTAAGGTCGAGGGTGATACCGTGAGTTGAATACTGCTTTACCACATTTCTTCTCAAAATCATAACTTTTTCTATTTTATATTTTTAGTAATTCCTCAGGAACTCCCTCACCACGTAAAGCCTGGCTAAATGTATCGGTCTTACCCCCTGTCTAATAACCAACGCCCTGTAACGACCACTTAATAGCCAATCAACATCGTCATTACTAATACCGCTGATCATTGTTGATAAGTGCGAGACATATTGATAACCACCGGATAACGCAATAATTACACCCATGTTCTCCAAAACACCTGGGTCTAGAACGTCCAGTGGTGGTTGAAGGAGTACTATCAACGCAACACCGAATTTCCTAACCTCCCTAACCAACCTAGTCAACACACCCTCAACACCCAACGCACGCAACTCGCTGGGTAGCCCGATCACGCTGTGCGCCTCATCAATGAGTATTATGTACCGCAGGGGACAGGGCGGTACCTTACACGACGCAGCTGCCCTCTTAAACACGGTGAGGAGGATTAGGGTTGTTAAGTACCTATTTAATTCCTCGTGAACCACGTTACTCATTACGAATACGACATCGTCATTGAGTAGGTCATCCACATTAATTGTATTTCCATGATCGTAGTAATTAATCAGTATTGCTAAGGAGTTGTATAGGTTGTAGTATGCCTCCCTAAGGATTGGGTCACTAGCTAGATCCTCCAGGTACTTAACGATATCGCCTATACTATTCACGTAGTTACCGCGAAGCAGCGCCATGCGAAGCAAAGCACCTTCTGGCCCCAACGACAATAAAGGGCTCATCATTCTTATGGCCTCGATGGTTACGTCCAAGTCCCTACTCACTACCTTAACCTCACCTAGATCGACATCTCTAATCCTAATTAGCCTCGAAAGCATTCTGGCATGTCCGTGCGGGTCGATAATCACCACCCTAACCCGGTCACCCAACCTCCTCTTGACCTGGTAAACAATGCTCATGGCTAGGGTCGTCTTACCGGACCCGGTAGGCCCTATAATTAACATGTGCGGGCTCGACCCATGGAAAGACCAGTAAACATCATTGCCGTCAATATCCTCGCCGATGATGGCCAGGCCCCCACCATCATCACTAATGTTTAGGAAGAATGGCGTGAATGCAACTAGGTCCAGCTCCATGGACCAGGCCTTGGTGTTGCCTATTGCTAGTACCTTCGATATTGATGGGGATGGTACCCACCTCCACTTAAACGATGCGTCAAAATCAATGGTACTCGCTAAGTAAATTGAGTATGCACCTTCACCCCTTTGGATCCTCCTGACCGTATTCTCAAAATCCTTATACCTAATGAAGTACTTAACGTGCCTAAGCATTAGGAATTTGCCATAGGCATTGCTGGCCCTGTTCTTTATTCTCTCCGGCACGTCGTTATTGACCCATAATGTTAATACTACGTGAGCATTGGCTCGGCGAATCCTACCTGCGGTACTTAACGTCTCCATCCTTACCGTTGAATTATCAACAAGCCTCGTCGCCCGCATATCGCTTACAACCTCGTGATTAAGCCCCATTTTGACAACGAACCTTTTACCCGCGTAATCAGCTATGGAGTATGCCAGGTAAAATAACGGTACTGCTGCAAGGACGTAAGCGGAAATCAGTATGAGAGGGGGAACTAACAGTAATATGATGAAGGGCCTAGCAAACGATCTCGACGTAACACGCATCCTCATGGCATTTGCAAGCTCAAAACCGCTTATCCTACGCACGACTATACCCAACCTGGTTAGTTCAGGCATTATACTGCCCCATGCCTTTTCGTCAATACCGATTATGTAGTCCCTGGGCGTTAATACGATGAAGGCCCTATACTGAGCGAGGAGGTTTATTAACGCTCGCCCCCTCGCAAGTGCCTCCTCAAATGATTGGGAAGCTGTTATGGGTGTTGATAGCACCTTAAGGCCGATTACCCTTTTACCATCAATTTCAATGCCCGATAGGCTCATCTTCACGTACCTAACCGGCTCGCCATTGTTCAGTAATATGCGGATAACATCCCTATTTTCCACCAAGTCCTTAATCAACACTAAAGGCACCAATACGTTTATGACCACTAGGTATATCCTATGGTCTACGAAGTAGGTTATGGCGAGGATTATCGATGAAACAATGAGTTTAGTCCTCACCCATGATCACCCTAGACAGCAAACCCATGTACTCAGGGTCGCCCTTCATTGCTAATTCAATCAATGATTTAACGTCATAGCCAAGCTTATTACCTAGGTCCAGGACCTGGGGCAATATTACGGGGTCGAGCGCCCTACCGAACCTCTTCACCATAGCCCTCACATAATCAATGTCGTGCGCCCTATCGAGCATTTTCTCATAAATCGCCCTGGAAATCCTTGCGTAGTCGTAATTATCATTATTGAGTAAGTACGCCTTAACGGTGAAGTCCAAGTCATGGTAATAAAACTCGAGCGGTCTCAACCTAATGAGGTCCTCAGCATTAACCCCAACTAGGCTCGAGGCCTCCATCGAGGACTTACCATTCAGTTTAAATACGGCGTAGTGACCAACTATGTCGAGGACGTTACGCTTAATATCGAGCGGGTTCTGGGTTATTAATATGAACGTTATGTTATCGTGCCTACCCTCCCTGATTAGTTTTTCAATTATTGTCTCACCAACAACGTACTTACCAAGGATTCTGTGAGCCTCGTCAATCACGACCAAAGCATTCCTCAATCTACCCCTTATCATCTCTAGGAAGGTGAGTATGAACACTATGCTTGCCGCCTGCGATAGGTAATAAAGCGGTGCCGTGTTGATGATTAATAACCGAGATTTAAGCGCATCATTACTTATAGCAGTCCTCATGAGCGCCTTCACCATCAACCTCCTTATCCTCCTCCTCACCGCAGCTATGGCGTTTAGATAATCATTCCTTCTGTATTCCTGCTCGAGATCGGTCAATACCCGGTATAGATCGTGTATGTCATTGCTGGCTAATCTTTCGAGGGCCTTCTCCAGGATCTCCAGTTGTATGAATGAGAATCCCTCATTATCCTCGTTGTATATGTACGAGGCTGCTTGGACCGCGACCGCGAGCAGCTCGCTCGCCCTGTGCCTAGGCAGGGCTAGGGGGTTAACGGCAATGTCTACGCCGGGCACGGCCACGTAACCACGTCCCGCAAAGAATAGCGAGTACTCGCCAGTCATGTCGAATATCACTACCTTATTGAATGAACCCCTAGTCAACGCTGTGTTTACGACGTTCCTAACCAACGTGGTCTTGCCGGAACCTGTGCTGCCAAGAACGATTAGGTGCCTCCTCATGTCGATGTCTATCGGGTAGTACCTAGTCATGACCATACTGCCCGGCGGTGGCGATGGCCTAAGCAGTGCGTCTATGTTTCTCCTAAGTAGTGAAATAGGGGCCTTCCTACTGCACGATAGTACATCCATGCCTGAACCGCCCGACCCCCTGAGGAATAGTGAGTATGAAATTGTGGTGTTGCCTAGGCCGCATAGGGTCAGGACCTTCGCCACGTTTGTCTCGATTTGAGGTATGTCGTTTATACGTACCTCTGTGAATTGTGTTGATACGTTATTAATAATGCTCAGCGTTACCCCCGTCGGTAAAGGCTCCAGGTAATCCCGCCAGGCGTTTAATGCCTGCATTATGTACTCCCTATGTAGGCCTTCGAGCAATGGTACGTGGCGTGGTGTATGTAGTAATACTAAGCCGACTTCGTCGATTATCGCCGTCATCCTAACTCCACGTAGTGATTGGGCTACGTCCCATGCGTTAATGGGCTTCCTAACCCGAAGCCCAACCAGTAACTTACCACCCATCTTCACCAGGCCCGAGCTCAAGCTCTGCATCGATTACCACCTCGAAGTCGCCATATTCATGCTCATATTGGCCTACGGCTTTGCTACGATTCCTCCACCCAGCTACTGCGCTGACCATCAACGCGAGGAGCCAGCGTTTCATGTGTGCGGTATTACTATACACGTATTTAATCAATACGGTTCATTAGAGAGCCGATGCACCCAGCCTGGTGTCCAGGCGGGACGTTATACGGCTTTAGTTCTAGACGTGCCCTGTAGGAAACGAAGCTTTCTACTCAATTTCTCACTACATACAGTGCAGAAACCTGGTCCCTTGTTGTCGGTATCCTCCAACGTGTTGCTGAAATACATCACGCACCTCGGGTTGCTGCAGTGCTCAAGGCCGAATGCGTGGCCAAGCTCGTGCAGTACCTCCTTAAGGATTCTTTGATAATAAATGTTTGCATCGCCAACAAGCCTTTTCGTGAACACTACGGCCAGGCTACCCTCGATACGGGCCACGCCGAAGACGAAGTTTAGGCCTCTAACATAGCCGTCGTCATTGATTATAAGCACAACCTTGTCAAAGCCCTCGTAATTCCTAACCCTGGGTTCTAGGTAGTCGAGTAGTTCGTCAGCCCTTACCTGGCCCCTCCTCACATCCCTGAACTGGGACTTTAGGCCCTCGAAATCCGTCTTCCTAACCTGAACCGTAACCATATTGCCTAGGTAATGCTCAACCCATCTAGGGAATTCACTAGGTAGGTCAACCTCGGTCAGTATCAACACCCTAACCACTATGGAGCCACCAGGCATTTCATAGCCCATTGCTATTAAATTATTACGGATTCAGTACGGGCATGGTCTTCACGCGATCAGGCACGCTCGTGCTTCATCACAATTAGTAAATACTACTACCAACTACTCATTAATGAACCCTACCCCTCATTACCCAGCAGTACTTAATCACGACATCATGAAACATTGCCGGGTTCATTACGGGGCCCGCACCCCCATTATAGTGGATATACGTGCCATAAAGTAAGTGGACCTTAAACCACCTGTACTGAAATGAATCTATCACAGCTTCGTTACAGCATCTATGGTTCATGCAGTGATTAATCATGTCGATCTCAGTCAGAACCGCCGCAATTATTGGTAATGATTTACGTCAGGTCATATTATGGAAGAACTTTAAGTATTTATTTGCATACACATGCGGCGAAGCGCAAAACGCCGTAATCATTAATGATGCACAACGCCGGTCTATATAACCCTGTGGGCTCGGTGTTGGGGATAACCGTAAGTAATCATTGCTTGACCTATACGTCGCTGGGTGTTGTGCTCGGCGAGGATTAGTAAAATTTGATTGAGGCCCATGGTTAATGAGGCGGTGGGTTAACCTCCCATGTCTAATACACCTTCTCATACTTCATGCCCGCCATTTCCATTGCCCTAAGCCCCTGCTGTACGACGTCGCCTATCACGATTACCGATGGGTTTTCCACCGTTACCTTTCCCGCAACTATGCTTCCCAGCGTCGTTATTACCACTTTGTTACCCTCCATGAATGCCCTGGTCAGGATAGCGACTGGGGTCTCTGGCTTCAAACCCCCACTTATTAATTCACGGGCTATCTCGCCAATCCTCGAGGCGCCCATTAACACGACTATCGTATTGACGGCCGTGGCCAGTCTTTGAAAATCCACGAACCTCCTACCCTTGCTAGGATCTTCAGTCCCAGTCACTATGGCGACGGAACTCGATACCCCACGTAGGACTAGGGGTATTAGGAAGGACTCGGGCACGGCTATTGCGGATGTAACGCCTGGAATTACCTCGCAGGGGATGCCCGCGCCAAGCACGGCTAGGCACTCCTCAAAACCCCTTCCGAAGAGGAATGGGTCGCCACCGTGTAGTCTAAGTACGACCTTGCCCTCGCGCGCCTTATCAATCATTAACTTTATTATCTCGTCCTCCTCCATGGCGTGCCTACCCGGCTCCTTACCTGCGAAGACAAGCTCTGCGCCGTTCCGCGCATGCCTCAATGCCGTCCTTGGGATTAATCTATCATATATGATGACGTCAGCACCCCTAATAGCCTCGAGGCACCTAAGCGTTAACAAGCCCTCATCACCGGGGCCGGCCCCAGCAATTACTACCTTACCAACCATCTGACCTAAATCTTAAAGTGGCTTTTTAGACCTACTTAGGTATGCCCACGGAGGAGACCTGCCTATCACTAAGGCTGGGGTTTTCAGGTGCGCATAGGGTTAGGTTTAGTGAGGTTTACGGCAGCGTTCACGGCCACAATTACGACATTACGGTTAGGTTCTGCGTTAGCGGGAGGAGGGACCTTGTCATAGACATTGATAGGGTTAGGCATGAGATGGAGAGGCTTATTGATACCCTCGATGGCAAGTACCTGAAGTCGAGTAAGGAGTACGTAAGGGACGTTGGCCCTAACGAGTACGTCGAGATCCCCTGCATACCGGAGGGCGTTACTGGTGAGTGCGTGGCCTGGTACATACTCGATTATGTACGCAACGTACTAAGTAGGCTTGGTGTTGATGGAGTATTTAACGTGCAAGTCATTGTCTGCGACTCACCAATTAATTGCTTCGAGGCTAGATTTTCCTGATTATTTGGGCGAGGCTTTCGCTGGTTAATTCGTTTATCTTTATTGTGTCGATTGTGTTCTCAATAACGCTGTTTTCCCCACCAACTAGTAAGGCCTTGACGGACCTAAACATGGCCTTGGCCTTGGTGAGTACCGACGGGTCTAGGTTGTCGTCCTCCCCATCGGTTATTATCACGAGTTTGTAATCCCTTAGGTAGGCCTTATCCGACGCATCCTGTATCGCAGCCTTAACAGCGTTTGTTATGTCAGTACCGCCTAGGGGTATCAATGCCAACAGTGTCTTGATTATGTCCTTCTTATTCGTCAAGGCTGGGTACACCTGCTGATCGAAGAATCTAACCACTAGATCGCCACCCCTCATCGCTAGGGCCACGGCGAGCGCTGTGGCCCACGTTATCTTACTCACCGCTCCGATCTCGAACATGTTCACGTTAACCGTGTAGAACATGGAGCCGCTCTTGTCAATGAGCATGTATATCCTGGGCCTCTTAACGGCCTTTCTCTCCCTGACGAGTACGTTACCCATGGCTAATCTATATGCAAATATGGGCTTTGCGAACTTAAGGAGGAGCCTCTCGCTTGGTATCATGTCCCTGAACTCGGAAGCCCTCGTCATCCTCTTCACACCACCTATCACACCTGCGCGTTCCACGTCCGTGTCGCTTGCAGTATCGATTACGTACCTGGCGCCGGTTATTAATTTAATCAGGGAGTTCAGCATCGATATTAGTCTAAACCTGTATGGGTCTATGTCCGTGCTTAGTAATAAATCAGCCACCTCGTGACCAACCGACTCGCCAAACAGCATCTTAACCCTATTCACGGTATCGCTGACCTTCCTCATACTACCCATGTAGAAGTTTATTAACGACTTTATCTCCCGTTCAAGGCTAGCCCTACTTTCTCTCGATGTGTCACTCCCCCTGTTGATTGCCGACTCCACCACTTGCCTAAATGCCTCATTCCTATCCATCTTGCTCAACACGCTGTTGTAGACCTTGAGGAGTTTAACCGCCATGATCCTAGACAACCTACCGTTTAGCCTGGTTATTCTCGCTACTTCATTATAGGCCTCACTCCTTATATATGTAGTTACTATGAACCTCCATACCGCCATCTCCAAATCCTCGTCCTCACTCGGCATTCTAAGTATTGGTTGCCTGTAATGTACGTAGAAGGAGTCCGCAAGGACCTCCTGCCTCATCTTATCTATATAACCTATAGAGTGCCTACGCGCCTCTATAAGTACCTCCCTAACCCTGAACCTGGTGAGCTGATCCTCATAATCCACGTTTGCGAGAACCCCAGGCACTAATAGTTAATGCGTAGCGTCCTTAATAAAACTTATTACTTAGTACTTAATTTCCCATATGAAATATCTATATATTGTACATATCCAGGATCAATTGCTCTATTAACCCCCTTAGAGTTCCAGACGCCCTCTCATACCCCATATCGACTATTAAGTAAGCCGCGGCGTCTAGCATGACCAGTGAGTATATGTAATAGAACCAATTAAACACCCTAACCCCCCTCACAATCAATTGGAGACCCAATAACCTACTGCCTCTGTGTATAACCTTACCTATGATGTCGCCATCGCCGTAGTGATAGGCAATCCTTGATGATGAAACGTCCCTAAACGCCGAACCTAGCTCCTCCCTTGTCAAGCCTATGGATAGGAATGACCAATCCCGTGAAAAGCCAACCTCTAGTCGAGGCATTGCAGGTATTGAATCAATAATGCCCAAATCCCTCAATGCCAACAACTTTCCCCTAATCACCAATTGGTAATCCCTATTAACTACGTACTCTAGACCACTTAAAGGATCCCTCATCACGAAGCCCCTACCCAGTGTTTCGCCGGTGAAATCACCAGTAATTACTGGTGTTACGACGTTATAATCCGTAGTTACACAACCATCGTAGGCCTGGGCCCTATTGATCGGTAGGGACTTAACGAGATCGCTATCTATGGCTAAGGGGGGACTTAGGATGATTGAGCCCCCAATCTCGGATATTAGGAGCGATATTTCCAGGTTTTTACCTGGGTCTCTGCCGTTGATTATGTATCTTGCGGGGCTGGGTGTGTCGATGTACACACTTAGGCAACCACCTAGGCTTGGGGGTGTGATTTCTGAGCCGGCAATCACCCTATCGTACTTATTGCCACGCCCATTCGTAACGATTTCGTTGTTTTTAGCGATGATTAGGGAGCTTATGTCCGTGTTAACGATGTGTATGCCCAATACATCCTCGAGATACCTCCTCGTGAATAACCTGGTCGATTCCCTACTAACAATACCAAGCGATGCATGTGGTTTTAAGTCCATAAATACCACATCACCACGTACCCCGGTGTATACCGTAACTTCATGCCCATCCTTAGCCATGTAATACGCATACATGGCAGTTCCTGGGTTCAACCCAGCAATGGCCACCTTCATGACTCCTGATTATTTAGGAACAAAGATATTTAGACTTACCTTAAAGCATCCTTAATCGCGTAGTGGTTAGGTGGATGAGGCGGGTAAGCATTAAGTCACGGTATGCACTAATTGGTGAGGACCTGGAGGTGGTCAATGACGCCGTAATAGACACCTCCGATGGCGAGATCGTGGGTGTAGGTAAAGTACCGGGTTACGTAAACGTGATCGACCTAGGCAACACAATCCTAGTGCCACAACTAACCAACGCGCACATACACGTGCTTGATTATTTCCTGATGGGTCTGTATAAGAGGTACTATATCGATGACCTAGTTGGGGCGCCGTACGGTCTTAAGTATCATTATTTACATAAGGCAAGGCCCGAATCCCTAAGGAGTGGTTTGTCCCATGTATTTCGTAGGGTCAGGAGGTACGGTGTTGGTTGCTTACTAACAATAATCGAGTTCGGCACGCGCTTTGCAGACGTGGTCCTTGAGGAAGCCCGTAAAGCTGGACTATGCATAGTACCGTTGGCGGAACCGAGCGTGTTCAGGGTTTACGTACACCTGAACGAGGAGGAGGATGTCGATGAAACCTTCGAGAAGGAGGTTAAGTACTTCATCGATAGGGGGTTTGGCATATCGCTAGTGTCACCGCTTAACTACAGTATTGCGGAGTTAAGGCTTGTGGCGAGGCTGGCCGGTTCCCGTGGTTTATTAATTAGTACTCATGTTTCGGAGACCGAGGATGCCCACGCAGATGGTGATTTAGATAGGGCATTGGGCACGCTCATCACGGGCAACACAATGCTGGTTCACCTAACACAACTGGGTGTTGATGAGATACTCAGGTTGCCAAAAATACCGGTGACGCTGAGTCCCCGGTCCAATGCGGAGTTCGTAAATAGGCTTCCAAATGTTGATGCAATGCTGAGGGCAGGCCTGAGGCCGGTCATCGGTACGGATAACGTTGCCCTCATCGAGCCGGATCCATGGGGGGAAATCCGCTTCCTGAGGTACGCCATGGCTGGGAGCGCCGTGCTGAGACCTGTCGATTTGCTTAAGATGGTTACTTCGTGGGCTTGGTCCTGGGGGTTCGGTTACGTATTGAGGGAGGGATTACTCATGAGGGGGATAGCCGTGGGTGTGGCGTATGAAGATTTAAGCGCTGATTATATTTATGACTACTTAGTAACGCGGGCATCAACCAGTGATATTATCTACGTGATAGATGGGCCGGAGGTTGTGAGGGTTGCGGATTAATGTATCTTGATTGTCTTCATGATTGGTGTTCTTGATTTAGGTGTTAATAATGAAATACTCATGCTGCCTGCACGGTCAATCCTGATGGAGCTCGATGAATTACTGGCAATCCTAACGTTGTACTCGAGGTTCGTCTCCTGCGACTCGACATTAATTATTAAATTTGCGTCTTTAACCCACCTATTACTTATGACCACCTCGATATGGTCCCCATCCTCGATTATTCTTAGCTTTAATGCTGATAATGCGTCGTCTACCATCTTCACGGTATTGAATGCCCATGAACCGACGTGTTCCATATTTACGAAATCGGCCCAGTAATAATCGCTGTCCAAAGTCATCGCAAGGGACATCCTCAATTCATCATCCTCACCAAAGACCTCCTCATAAACCCTCCACTTACTGATCGCTAACTGCGCCATCGACCAAAGCCTCGATTGCACATCAGCCCTCTCACTAATCCACTTACTCGGTGAGCCTAGCCACGATGTCGTCGGTAATTCATCAATCCTCTCGTGTGCCTCGTCGATTATTATGGAGGGCTTGATTGGTAGTATGTAACCGTCAACCCCAGCTCTCGATAGGTAGAGGATTATTTTCTCAAGGAGTAGGGCCGCGTATGGGTTTGGCGTTGGTAGTACCATCCAATTCTCCCCATCAAGCGCTACTGTCACCACACCATCCTTTGCGTACTCGCCCCGCGTCATTACCTCAATTATGAACCGCCTGGCATTTACATCTGCCTCCTGTGCATTACTCGCCTTATTGAGGTGGAAACTAAGCAGGTCGCTGAGCGCCGTGTCCCTGAATAGTAATGTTAAGCAACCATGCCTATATAACCTAAACAATGAGTCCCTATCCCTCACCTTCTCACCCAGGTGGTAAACACCGTCAAGCACCGTGTACCTGATACCCTCGCTGCATAGAATGTCGACTAGCTTCTCGGAAAAGTAAAGCTCGGGTAACCATGCACCGACAGCCTCAACCCCAAGAAACTGCTTTGTAGTTTCTCTACCAACCCTTAATTCCCATTTAAGTAGTTCCTCGACACCGTACTTCTCAATTAAGTAACCAGCTATTGGGTGCGCTATGAAGCTCGTCAAGACCTCTATGACCCCCTCCCTAGCTAATCTTGAGTATGTCGTAAGGGCCTCCCTTATGAGCCCCATCCTAGGGTCACGAGGACTCACGTACTCGATGAAGTCCTTACCCTCGAGAAAGACACCGTTATTTAACGCATCACCCCACTGCAGCAGTAGGCTCGGGCTTAGGTTGTATGCGGCCGAGACCCTGTACTTATCAATCAACCTGGCATGGAGTAGGTAAGGCCCAACGTCATACAGTGGCTGTAGTTCCGATGACCAGGTATGGTGGAAGGCCCAGGGCCCGTGATAATGACCATTTGGGTACCTGTGTATTGGTTGGTGATTGTGGAACACGAGGACGAGCCTAGTCGGTGATTTGGGCCTCTCAATAACCATCACCGGCACCCTATACTCACCACCGCAGCACCTAATTACTATCTCGTAGAGCCCCTCATCCCACAGCTTCACGTAATCGATGTAATCAAACTCAGGCGGTATTGCCTGAAGCACCCGCCTAGACACCTCCTTTGAATCCCTCATTATCACGAAATCGACATCCTCCCTACTCACCAACCCCCTAATCCTAACGTTTATCTCCACGTCCTCCCCGGGTTCGTACAGTACCTTATCTGTCGTTACCTCAATCACTGCCCTATCCATGGTTATGACTTTATAAGTGCTTTTTGCATTCAATCATTAGTGACGGCGCAAAGCACCGGTGAAACTTATTAAGGAGCCACGGGTAATGGTATCACTGTGGAAGGAGTGCACGAGTCAAAGATGAGGAGTATAATGCAGGCTTTACATTCATTGGCGGCTATTGATAGGGAGAGGGCTGTAAAGATTGAGGATTTGGCGCGGATTGTCGGTTTAAGTGTCGAGGAGGTTCGAGACGTAATTAATAAACTCAGGGTTCTTGGTTATGTGAACCTTGTGAATGATTACGTGCACTTAACAACGACGGCAATAATAAAATTAAGTAGTATTTATTGTTAAACACCGTGGTACTTAAGGTACTGCACATAAGCACGGAGTACCCACCGCATAGGGTCGTAGGCTCGCTAGCGTTTCAGGTAAGGGACTTAGTCACCAGGTTGTCGAGTAGGTACGAAATACACCTGGTGCACCCAGCGGGCTTTGAAGGTAGTTACATGGATGGGGGTGTGCATGTGTACGCTGTTCGTGATATGTGGTTTAGCGATGTCGTTGCGTACATGCACTTCCTACTTGTTGAGGTTTCGTCTAGGATACCGTACATGGTGCCCAGGGACATAGGACTCATACACTCTCATGATTGGATAGCGAGCGTCATAGCCAAGGTCCTGTCACAAAGGCTCAAAATACCGTACATAGCCAGTGTATACTCGACAGAAACGATGCGGTCGGGTGGCATTAGGAACCTACTTAACCTGGCAATAATGGATTGGGAAAGATACGCCTTCTCCTCGGCACTCTATGTAATAGCCCATAACAGGCCAGTGTACGATTCGCTTAGGAGGGATTATGGGATTGAGGCCCTCGAGATCAAGTCAATAGAGGATGTCGAAAAAATCTATGACAATGTACAATGATGGGTCATGTTCGTTAAATACGTAGTACATCAGCCACCAACGCGGTCATCAACTGCTCAGTCCGTCGTCAGCACATCACGGTATTATGGGTAATAACTAGGGTTAAGTATTTTTCTCAACCCTAAACGTTATGGCATAGTGCTTCGAATAAATATATAAATACATTGAAATTTAATATTGCAGCTTAACATGGACCCGGAGGTGAAGTGTGATATTAAGGGTATTGAGGAGGCTGCCAATATTCTATTGAGGTCTAAGCATGCGATTGCATTTACTGGTGCGGGTATATCCACGGAGTCTGGAATACCCGACTTCAGGGGGCCCCAGGGCTTGTGGAAGCAGTACAGTCCTGAGATTGCCACGATAGATTACTTCCTGCAACACCCGAGGGAGTTCTGGCTTTTTTACAGGGTGAGGATGAGCACCATATTCACCGCCAAGCCCAACAGGGCGCATAGGGCATTGGCTGAGCTGGAGAGGATGGGTGTGATTAAGGCGGTCATTACGCAGAACGTCGATGGACTCCACCAGGCCGCGGGTTCTAAAAACGTGATTGAGCTTCACGGAACTATGAAGAGGGCTGTGTGCATGGCCTGCGGCCGTGTATACCCCATCGATGTCGTCATTAGGAAAATAGATAGTGGACAAATACCACCACTCTGCGATGAGTGTGGCGGTGTTCTTAAACCGGACGTTGTATTGTTTGGAGAGCCCGTTAAGGACTTTGACAGGGCTCGGGAACTGGCGCTGATGAGCGATGCCGTACTAGTCATAGGTTCCTCACTGAGCGTTTACCCAGCAGCATACATACCAATCTTCGTAAAGGAGATGGGTGGTAAAGTAATAATAATAAACCTAGAACCCACAGAACTCGACTACATAGCCGATGTAATCATTAGGTGCAGGGCAGGCGATGCTATGGAGTTGCTCCTTGAGAAAATAGTCAGTGCCAAGAATCGGGAAGTGCCCTAAAGATAACAAACTACTCAATCGGGCCTTAAATATTACATGAATAATTCTTCAGTATTATAATTATGCGTTTACGTATACATTACGTATAAGTGGAATATTCTTGCAATATTCATGTAATATTTATGAGGGCAGTATCATGGACCACACACCGTCGGTGATGAGGTCGCTCACGTCATTCCTGAAGTACGTCTCGAGTAGTTTATTGAAGTTATCAATATCGTGCATGCCTACTTTCAATTCCATGTAGCTTATGGACTCCGCGATTTGGGCGGGTCTTCGTGTGTAATCATTAATTAAGTATTTGAAGTAGTTAAATCGTTTACTCAGGTAATACTCATTTGTAAATATATCACCGACGTTCCTAAGTGCGGCAACAACCTCCTCCCTAACTTCATCAATGATATTCACATTAACTGCCGACACCAGTATTTGGTAGTAATAAACGCCGGGCAGGAGGTCCCTATCCATGTCGACCGCGTATGTTAAACCCCTATTCCTAAGTCTCGATATTAAGTATGAACTCAAGCCATTAACTAAGTGAAACTCTAATAATGATGACTTAACCATAAGTAGGTATGGGTCTCTATTATCGAGTGTTATGTACCATGAGTACGATAGGTAGGCCGCATCGGTATGTCTCCTCACGATTATAGGGCCGCCCTTACCCATTGAGGGTGTCTTCTTAGGCCTTGAGGCGCCATACCACTTACCGAACATGCTCGTTATCTCGTTGATGGGGATATTCACGGGACCGACGATGCTCAGCACCATGTTATCCGGCGTGTAGTACGATTCTAGGAAGTCCTCGAGGTCTTTCGAGTCTATTGATAGAATGCTCTCCTCCAGACCTATTACGGGATCCCCGTAGTCACTATCACCGAATAATGCCCGTGGTCCTAGGTCGTAAATTAACGTATCCGGGTCATCACTCCTCATCCTCAGTTCAGACAGCACGACCTGTCTCTCCTTCTCCAAATCCTCCTCATTCACTTTCTTATTGGCGAACATCCTATAGATAAGTTTGAGCAGGTCCCTTAATCCGCTTGGTATTACCTCGAATACGTACATCGTTAAGGTCCTCTCCGTATATGCGTCGGAAACCCCTCCCAACCCCTCTATCTCTAGGTCTATATTCGGGTACCCCCTGTAAATGATGTGTTCCGCCAGGTGTGAAATACCTCTTTTACCTGCCTCCTCATATATTGAACCAATGCCAACACCCAACGCCACGCCTACCGTTGATAAGTCCTTCCTATCGTATATAATCAACCTAAGTCCATTGTCCAGGGTGACGTATTGATTCATTGCGGCGATTATTTTTAAAGGCCCTTTAAAAGAAAAACCAATCAACAAACCCTCTTTCCTACCTGTTCATCCTGTGGTTTATCGATCGTTATTATCGCCGGGTTCTTCTCATCGCATGTGGCCAATATCATGCCCTGGCTCTCATAACCGAATATCTTCCTGCTCTCGAGATTCGCAACGACTACAACGTACTTATTAACTAGGTCCTCGGGCCTATAGAACTCCGCCAGGCCCGTGATTATTTGCCTCCTCTCATCCCCAAGATCCACTATTAACCTTAGGAGCTTTCTGGAGCCCTCAACCCTCTCCGCATGTATTACCTTACCGACCCTGAGCACTACCTTGTCGAAATCCGCCTTAGTTATAGTCCTAGTGGAGGACACGGTTTATCTAAAGCCTAGATTATTAAGTATTAAGTATTGTCATTATGTTGGTGTTTATGTGTAAAATATTTATTAGCCAGGGACTTTTGGCAAAAATGTGGTTAAGAGACACCCCCTAAGTAGTAAGGACATTAAGGAGTTGAGCAATGCCGTTGGCGAATTAGGGCCTGTGTTTAGGAATGCCGAGAAGGTGGAGGTTTATGAATTGAGTGATCAAGTAACGATCTACATAATCGACAATAAGCCACTGGTTGCTAAATTGGTGGTTAAGATGGATGAGAAGCAGAGGGAGTACGTCATACCCCTCCTAACGTACTTCTACCTGAACCCCACCTACATACCGAGTTACCCAACAATAGTGGTTGACGACGGCGCAGTGCCTCACATAGTGAATGGCGCGGACGTCATGAGACCAGGGATTAAGGAGATAAACGGCGAGTTCGAATACGGCGATGTAGTTCTAGTTAAGGATATGAAGGGTAGGTACATAGCCATTGGGATCTCGTTGATGTCCGCGAGCGAGATGAGAAGTATTACTAGGGGTAAGGTCGTGAAGGTAATACATCACCTGGGAGATAAATTGTGGAACCTAGCCCAGGAACTACTTAAGTCCAAGTAGTTCGAGGAGTCTTAGGAATGACTCATCATCCCTCCTCGCCTTGTACTCCCTAATACTTAAGCGCAGCTCCTCGGGGTTTACGTGGGCCCCAATCATTGACCTAACCCTATCCTGAAACTGGCCCCTGCCCATGATTAAGGCATTGAGTAATTGAGAGACATTACTAACCCTCTTATTCAAACTTGCGCTTTCAAAATCTATTATGTAGGCCTTATCGTTCACTACCATTACGTGGTCCTGAGGCCTACTTAGCTCGTTGTGTGCGAGGCCAATAATATCAAGCCTACGGCATTGCCAAAGCAAGTCCTTAATAACGCCCCTTAATTTGACGGGGCTGGCGACCTCTAGGTACTGCTGTAGTGAGACGCCGTTTATAAGCTCCATGACGATTACGTTACCCATGTAATTAATTAATCGGGGGCCAACCGCAACCGAGTTGGCAAGCCTTAGGTACTCACCCTCCCTACTAAGGCTTGGCCTAGAGGCGTCGGGCCGCCTAACCTTACATGCGTAGTATTCATCACCAACCCTGCACTTAAACACGAAGCTGTTCTGTCCCTTACCGAGCAATCTAACACCTATGAACTCTACATTGCCGTAACTTACCAATTCATTAACACCGAGCACCTCAAGGTCGTTAATGACAAGCCTTAGGTAACTCTCCGGGCAGTTAATGCGTTGGCATATCCTAATTAATGGCTCGTAATTCCCCATAGCAGCCTTAAAACACTGATTTAAAAAGTACTTAATGCTTCACATCACCAATTGATGAGAAGACAGGCCTCTGAGTATTGATGAGGAATCCGGTGCTGATTTTCTTAAAAGACCCGAGTCACTACCCGTGGGGCCTGTAATATTTACTCCGCGGACTGAGGCCTCACTAGCGCTGCTGAGGAACGCGCTACCTATGTTGATTAGGCGCCTCGGTAATGTCGCACTGCCTCTACCTAGGGAGTTCTGCAACGTGGCTGTTGCCAACCCAGGCGCCGCATTGGAACTACTCAGGAGAGAGTTGGGCGAAGCCTTCGTGAGGCTGTGGGGCTGGTTACCTGAGTTCTTTAGGGAGGTAATGGTTGACTACCCACATGCCAAATTCTATTGTTACTACGGCATTGAGGAATTGAGGAGATCGGTGGATACCGCAGTTGATATTGCGAGGCTTGTGCTCCGGCTTAGGCTTGGCGCCAAGGTTGATTTAAATGATTGGTTAAGGCTGTTTAATCAAGCCTCGGCCAGGGTTATTGATGTACCGCGTGATTACGTAGCTGTGATAGACGATTACGTGACCCTGCAAATACTTAGGCGAAGGCGGGGCTCCCTCGACATTGTAGCCCTGGGGCCGCCCATACCAACGCCCATTGATTTGCTCGAGTTAATCGCTATGGGCGTCTTGGACAGGGAAAGGCTTGCCGAGGTTGTGCAGTTCGTTGTTAAGTACGTGGGTGATTACGTAGTGCTTAGTAGGGATTTGACGGAGGCGTTCTCGAGGCTCGTGAACGATAAGGACTACCTCTCCCTGATCCGTTCTCTTGGCCTTTACCCGCATCAATTAGTGTGATTACTATTGCGGAGTAGGGACAGTTTAGCTGGCATGAGAAACACCCTGAGCAGACCGCCTCATTCACTACGTAGGCCCTGTCCCTAAGCCTGCCCGTTAGTACCCCCTTGGGGCATATAGTCCAGCATATGCCACAACCAACGCAATTATCCAAAACCTCTACCTTGATCCTCACCGTGGTATACCGCGGCCCTGTACTTAAATTATTTCCGGCCCCGTCAACGTAATGCTTTTTAAGGCCTTTATAAAACCCGAGCCGGGGATTCTTATTGCCAAGCTTCAACTTATCAAGGCTGGTGAGCAGAGGTCTAGGGAGAAGTGGAGGGGAAACTTCACTGAGTGGTTCAACTGGGTAATAATGGAGACCGGGCTTTATGACTATAGGTACCCCGTTAAAGGTGCCTATGTATGGAGGCCTTACGGCATGAAGGTTAGGAGGCTCGTTGAGGCATACATAAGGGCTGTCCATGACGAGACCGGGCATCAGGAGGTTTTATTCCCAGTGTTCATACCCTACGAATTCTTCTCAAAGGAGAGCGAGCACATTAGGGGCTTTGAGAACGAGGTTTTCTGGGTCAGTAAGGGTGGTACCGGTGAGGAGAGGCTCATCCTTAGGCCTACGAGTGAGACCGCCATTATGCCCATGTTCAAGCTCTGGATCAAGGACCACACAGACCTGCCATTCAAGGTCTACCAAATCGTGAATGTCTTCAGGGCTGAGACCAAGGCCACGAGGCCGATGATTAGGCTGAGGGAGATCTCGATGTTCAAGGAGGCCCATACAGCCCATGCCAATAGGGAGGATGCGGAGAGGCAGGTGAGGGAGGCCGTGGGGATTTACAGGAAAATCTTTGATTATCTGGGCATACCCTACTTAATAAGTCAGAGACCTGAGTGGGATAAGTTCGCCGGTGCTGTTTATACCATAGCCTTCGACACGGTTATGCCCGACGGTAAGACGATGCAGATTGGGACCGTTCATTACCTAGGCACCAACTTCTCCAGGGTCTTCGATGTCAAGTACCTGACGCCAAACGGCACCTGGGAATACGTGCACACAACTAGTTACGGGATCTCCGAGAGGGTTATTGCAGCCATGATAGCCCTGCACGGTGACGATAAGGGCCTGGTACTCCCACCGAATGTGGCGCCTATACAGGTCATCATCGTGCCTATAATGTACAAGGGCACGGAGGATGCAATACTTAGGGAATCTAAGTTAATCAGGGAGGAGTTGGTAAATGCCGGGTTTAGGGTTGAGATTGACGATAGGACCGATAAGACGCCGGGTTGGAAGTATAATTACTGGGAAATGATGGGTGTCCCGCTTAGGATAGAAATAGGCCCTAAGGACGTGGAAAGTAAGCAAGTCGTTTTAGCTAGGAGAGACACGCTTGAGAAGTACGCCGCACCCAGGGATGAGGTTGTGGAGGCCGTTAGGTACGTGCTAAACGAGATCAGTAATAACCTGAGGAATTCGGCATGGTCGTTCCTCAGATCCATGGTTGCCAAGGCAACATCCATCGAAGAGGCCAGGGATAGGCTCAATAAGGGCGGTGTCGTGGAGGTGCCCTGGAGTGGCGATAATGAGTGCGGCATGAAAATACAGCAAATACTCGATGCCGACGCATTGGGTATACCCATCGATGAAGATGCAAGCAAGGAAATAGGTGGGTTGAGGGACCTCGCCTGCAGCGATAAGCAGGCGAATTACTGGCTTAGGATTGCTCAACGCTACTAAGCCTAGCCAGGGCCCACCCAATACAGGTCTCGTTTTACAGGGATCGTTGAGATCAAAAAGCTTAAAACATAGGTATTGATTGCCGAAACGTAATGAGACCCCTGTTAGCGATACTTATCATAATCGTTACAGCCGCGGTTTTGGCGACCGCATACGTCGTAGTGACTAACCAGAACGCACCAACGACGGCCCTCTTAAACGCAAGGAAGTTACTGGGTAGGAATGTTACGGCTACGTACTACGTAACAATTACCCAAGCAGGTACGGTGATGGGAAATGTGTTCCCAGGGGCACCGCCTAATTTCGTGTTATTGAGCGGTGAAGTAACTATCTCAAGAACCCCCTTAATGGATGCCGTGGTGATAAACGGCACACTATCACCAATGCTACTTAAGGCTGTTATTAAAATTAATGCTGCACTTTGGAGGTTTGATGATGAGCTTTGTTATGCATCTAGGGCCGAGTTCATGGGCATACAATCAATTACTCATTGTATTCACTATATAAACCTTACGAGGGGCTATGTAGCGGTACTAAATGAGAGCAGGTACATAGGTAGGGGGTCCTGGAATGGCGAAACCACGTACTGCTTCTCATCACTACTCACGGTAAACCCGGGCAGTACTTTTGGCGATTTATTTAAGGCACCCCTCATCATCAATGTAACGAAACTCTGCCTACTCACTAACGGTGTCCCCGCGAATGCCTCGGTGTATATATACCCAGCTCGGCAGTATCCCTTTGGTGGTTTCGTGATAGGCATTAACATAACCCTGGTCAATTACTCATTCGTATTCAACCAGGAGGGTTTTGCGCAGGTCACGGGAGGTTTAATCCCTGGTTAAACCTGCTACTTATTGCCCTCAATATCTTAGTAGTACTACATAGTGGACAGTCGAGGTAATCGCTGAACCTAACCACCTGTACATCATCCAACCCCCTTTTCTTGAGTTCACTCCTTATTGATTCCTCACTAAATGGTTGGTTAGGCCCCAGCAATATTATGTTGGGCCTCTCCTCCTCGACCACCCTAAACATGTCACCCTCATAACCAAGCCTCGCCTTATGGACATAGACAATACTGCTCAAGACCTCTAACCTCTGGTTTTCGGGTATCACGACATCCCTACCCTTGATTCTCCTGACCGTTGAGTCCCTGGCCACGACCGCGACGACACGGCCAAGGGACCAGGCATGCCTTAGGTAGGCTATGTGGCCTGGGTGTATTATCTCGAAGGTGCCTGCCACGAAGACCTTATTACTTGCCCTACTCAATAACTCGTCAGTCCTACCCCAACTAAAATGCGCAATGCCGAGTAACCTCAACGCATCGAGTAGGCCTTCGGCGTAGGCTATGGTTGCCAACGCCGTGAATACGTCACCCCTTGACAGGTAGTAAATTGAGTCCTTAAGGTACGCCCTAGCTATCTCGACAACCTCATTTTTAACGCCCTCCCTCTCTATTTGTTCAATTGCGGCGGCGACGTTCCTTATATAAGCATCAATCCGAACCTCTGGGTTCATACTTTCCATGATCCGCGACCCACTACTAAGAATTATTAATAAACCCTTCACTGACGGCTCCCTGCCCTAGAAAGTATGAGGTCTCGCATTTCGTGATTAAGGAGTGATGATTTTTACCTAGGTCAATATTTAACGTTCTGATCTACTCCCTGAGTATTTCAAGGGAGATGAAGGTTTTAGTATCCTCAACGCCCTCCATCATGCTCAGTACCCTGAGTATGTCATTGACGTTTACCTCCCTCGTTATTAGTACTAAGTCATAATCGCCAGAGACCCTGTATGCCTTCTCGACGGGTAATTCCTTAATCTTCTCATAAACTATGCTTCTATACCTAGGCTGCACCTTAACGAGAATTATCGCCTCATTCGAGCTCATCCTTAAAACCCTCAGCGCCTTCTCGGTAACGTCAACGAACTCCCGCCCCGTCCTTATTAAGCCAAAGTCCTTGAGCTTCTTTAAGTGAACACTCAATGCCTGCCTGGTCATGCCCAACTCCCTAGCCAACTCGTCTTGATCCGCGTATACTGTGTATACCTTGAGTGGAACAGCCTTTTTAAGTAGGTACTGTAGAACCTGAAGTTGCCTCTCCGTTAGTTGCCTCTCGATTTCCGTAGGGGTTGATCCCCCGCTTAGCGATGTTGTCGAAGCCATAGTAATCTACCAAAATAGTGCAATGGCACTAGTATAAAAAGGTTATTTCTAAATATTACGGGACGGATAATCAAATAATCCAACGTAAAAATGTAAACTTAGGTTGCTGGCGTCATTGATGTTTTTAATACATCAGTGGAAGTACGGCAATCCTCATGGCAAGTAATGCTGACACTATTATTAATGCGATGGCTGTGGATACATCGAATAACTTAATGGATAATCTGAGGGCTGTGGAATCAAGCCCTCTACCTCCTCCAATAATCCTGTACCTACCCACCTTCTCCAGGGTCACGCCAAGCGCGCCCGCGAAGGCGGCCATCGGCCAGCCCGAGTTGAGGCTCTGTACCTTGCCATGCTCACGAAGGGCGACTCTGACGCTACCTCTCCAATCCAGCCCTGTGAGGAATGAGGCTATTGCTATTACAACCACGGATAGCCTGGCAGGTATGTAATTAAGCGCCGTATCGATCATTGCCGAGAACCAACCAACATCCTCATACGGCCATCCCCTGTAACCAACCATGGAATCCATGGTGTTGGACAACCTCTGCAGTAGCGCTCCGGGTAGTCCAAGTATTGCATAGTAGAATAATGGCGAGAGGAACCCATCGACGAAGGACTCAGACATGCTCTCAATAACCGCAGACACCAGGTGCTCAGGGTCAAGCTCCCAAACATTCCTCCTAACTATCTCCTGGGTCAGGGATCTGGCCCCATCAAGATCCCCGAGCTCGATCTTCCTAAGTATCCTAACGGCGTAATCCCTCATTAACTTGTACGAGAACGTGAGCTTAAGTATGTATGCGTATATGATGAATCCGGCGATGATGTTTATCATGAGCAATAACCTGGGTATGAGGTAGTAGGTGGCGAGGATTGGGATGACCGAGACAAACCAGAGCAGGGCTCCAAAGCCCTTACCGCCCGGCCTAAACAACCTACTCGATACTTTCCCACAGAGAACTACGGGGTGTATGATCAATAGGGGCCCCCTAGGTTCGCCTAGTGTAATGTCCATGAGGAACGCGATCACCATCGCTGCAAGGTAATACTCAAGGGTCGATGCGTCCATACGCATCAATGCCGTAGGTGCTTGGTATTATTAATTAACCAGCCCAGGGAGCTCCTGAAGTAGTTTATGAAGCTGTCGAGCCTAAACAACGGTTTTTCCACGTAGGTATTGGGGCACAGGGCCCCCGTGACTTCTAATATCCTTTTATAGATGGTACCGTTTGCGAATAAGACAGGTATTACCCTACCCGGGCAGTCCCTGCTCAATACTTCTTCGAGCCTTGGTTTAACCATTAAATAGGCGATATTGACCAAACCAAGATTAGCCACCTCCTTTAGAAACCTCGGGTCATCATTGCCGTGTAATACGTAAAGTCCAGGGCCTAGGCCCAGGAGGAATTCCCTAACCCTGGGCCAGTCAAGGAGGGGTGGTGAGGAGTAACCAGTTGTCGAAACGGCTCGGTCATAATCACTTCCATACCCAATAAACAGGGGTATGTAGATATCACCGTGAACTTCATGGACGAGGGGCCTCGCGTGGGATATAAAGGCGTACGATACATTAGCCCTCCTGGCGAAATAGTCCACGTCGCTTAAGTAATCGGGGTCTTCGGACCCATGGAGTACGATCACGATGTTCACTCGCCTCACCGCTTGATGATTTTGCTCAGCCATGGATTACGTACCTGCTAATAAGATTTGCCCTGCCATAACCGCTACGTGGAGGTTAACGGTTTAAATACCTGGGTTGATTATGTGGTTCGTGAGGAGTAGGGTTGTGTCATTGATTCTTTATTACCCAGCCACGCTAATAATCGTGGCCCTGGGCGTCATAATGGCCATGGTATTGCCCGGTCAATACGCCGTAATTCCCGAGTTTGTCCTATCACTGATCTTTATATACGTATTGGCGAGACTACGCCGTGGATTGGGGATTGGTTATTCATATATAATCTCGGTCCTAGCCATAATACTCATGGGCTTCGCATCAATATTAGTGATAAGGCCTGAGGAGATATTGAACACGGCCCTTTCACAGATGGGTCGGGGCGTCGTTGAGGGCTTCGCATACGTCATCATCTACCTATTCGCATCATTACTCCCAGATAGTGTTACCGACCTTGTTGGGACGCTGCCCATGTTCATACTAGTCACGGCTATAGCAGTTCTCGAGCTTAGGCTCCGGGACTATTTATTGCTGAGTATCGTAACTGGTGTTATCGGGATTGGCGTGTCAACTGTGGCGTTATCGATAATTTACAGGAAGCTCGTTGTTACGTATGGCCTATCCGCAATGACTATGGGATTGATGGGTTCGTTATTGACGGCGTCGTTCATGGGGATGATAAAGAAGCCTAGGAAGCCTATGCATTTACTTAACTTTCTATTGACGCTCTACGCTGTCTATGAATCACTGTGGTTATTAATACCCATGCCGCCCATACTGGTCATGGATGGCGTTGGTATAAACAGGCTGGGCCACTTCGTTAGCTTTGCCGCAGGCTTCATAATTGCAATGTTTATAACCTAATAGGGCCTAGACCCATGATGAGTGGGCAGTCGAGGGTTAGTAATTGGCTTTGGGTGATTGGCATCGGCCTAATACTGTACCTAATCAATGCGAGCATGCTGATTTACTACCAAGCGCTTTATTACCAAAACCCAGGTTCAATTGAGTTCCTAACCTCCGTACTTCCGACATACTCAAGCCTTATTAATAATGCGTTTCAGTCGGGCTTATTCGGTGTTTTAGGCGTTATCTCCATAATAATCACGTTAGTTATGGCTTACATAACGGCGGGCATTGCAATAAGCAGAACTGCCGGTGTCAGGGCCAAGGCGTCACTGGTGATGCTAGCTATTATCCAGTTGCTCATGGGTAACCCTGGATTTGTGATAGGGCTCATACTGGTTTTGGTTGGGTCTTTATTGACGAGGTGATTGTAATGAGGGTGCTCGTGACGGGAGGCGCGGGTTTCATGGGCTCATTCCTAACGGAGCGCCTCGTTGATGATGGCTTCGATGTGGTGGTAATAGACAACCTAAGCTCCGGCGATTTGGGTAGGTTGGGGAGGGTTATCGATAGGGTATTCTTCGTGAAGGATGACCTAAAGATGCCGAGCAGGCCAGACGTATTCCGTGACGTAGATGCGGTATTCCACCTGGCGGCAAATCCCGAGGTTAGGGTTTCGGTCACCGAACCGGGTATTCACTTTAACGAGAATGTTGTAGCCACGTTCAACGTGCTCGAACTTGCTCGTAAGTACGGCGTTAAGACGATAGTCTATGCCTCATCAAGCACCGTCTATGGTGACGCAAAGGTACTACCAACGCCGGAGGACCACCCAATACAGCCGATAAGTGTCTATGGCGCGGCTAAGGCTGCTGGTGAGATAATGTGCTCAACGTATGCGAGGCTTTATGGCATTACATGCGTCATACTTAGGTACGCAAACGTGGTAGGACCAAGGTTAAGGCATGGCGTGATACATGACTTATTGATAAAGCTCAGGGAGAACCCTAGTGAGTTGGAGGTCCTCGGGGATGGGACTCAGGAGAAGTCATACATATACGTGACGGATGCTGTGGAGGCCACGGTGAGGGCTTGGAAACATGCAAGTGGCGGTGGTGTCTATGTGTATAATGTTGGTAATTGGGATACCGTGAGTGTTAGGGATATCGTAGGCATAATCACCGAGGTAGCGGGGGTCAGGCCTAGGGTTACGTATAGGCCGGCGACGCCGGACGGTAGGGGGTGGTTGGGCGATGTTAAGAGGATGTGGCTCTCGATAGAGAGGATCGTTAGAGAGGTTGGTTGGAGACCAACCGTAAATAGTAGGGACGCGGTAAGGCTGGCGGCGGAGGCGTTATGTAGGGAGCTCGGTGTATGTAAATGACTAAGGTTTTGATACTTAGAGCACGGGACAAGATTAAACCAATACAGGTGAGAGGCATCGATATCGTGCAGATACCAGTCATATACACAGTACCCAACGAGGACGTTATAAGGAGCGTTTCTCTGGCGGACGTTGATTACGTGGTGGTCATGAGCTCAGCTGTAATTAAGTACGTCAAGGACAAGCTAACGAGCGAGTTGGGCAATAGTGCTAAAATCATTGGTGTTGGCCCAGCAACGTGTAACGTAATTAGAAGGCTGGGGCTTAACTGTGAGTTACCGCGTGAGTTTTCGAGCTACGGTGTTGTGGAGTATATGAGTGGCTTAAGCCGCGGTAAAGTGGCCATACTAAGGTCAGGCAGAGGCAGCGATTACGTGAGGACCGAGCTGGGCAGGCTGGGCTTCGAGGTCGTTGAGTACCGGGTTTACGACGTGGCTGTAGACCCCACGGCAGTTGAGCTAGCCTGTAAATTACTGGACCTCGTAGATATTGTGGTGTTCATGAGCCCAATGACGTACGAGGCAATCAGCGGGTGTGCCAAGAAAGCCCTTGCTAGTAAGGTCGTTATCGCGATTGGTAGGACAACGGCGATGAGACTTGCTATAGACGGTATAGAGACGTTAACGCCCAGCGAGTACACACAGGACGGTGTATTAAAATTAATTAATAAATTAATTATCACGAATAATAAAGGCTGAATTACGAAGCCCGCCTACTCAACACGGCCAGTGTGTTAACCGTTAGCTCTGGACTTATCCTCAATACTGCGACACGCCCATCGGCAGTATTCGTGAGTAATGCCTATGCATAGCCCTGGCTTCATTGTGAGGGCACGAGTAGGTACGCAATAAATGGGTACGTCGCGAGGATTGATTGTAAAATCTCGACGAGGCAGGGCGCGGTCTATGCCTAGGGTCCCAATGCTTTTAAATTGAATCATCACATTAATTACGTGGTGATGACACTCCGCTTTGCCGATAAGTGAGGAGTTTCCCTCACACTGACCGCTTATTAACCGCTTATTATCACTAATTTTAACCACTGTTAAGTGATGAGCGCCTGAGTCACCGATGAATGACGAGCTTTGCCAACGCTGACCTCTCCCCGTAAAATCCAAAATATTACAGGGTGTTGGCGCCAGGCCGGTTTTGTGCATTACGAGGTTTAGACCGCACGAACCCATGGAACTATGACAGACAATGCACGGCCCAGGAAGGCGAGGATTAGACATGGCCACGCTTAGGAAGCCTTACAAACCGACAGGTAAAGCGACCTGCCAAATCTTGATGGGGAAAATGTAAGATGATGTTCCTGGTGGGCCCGCCGGGATTCGAACCCGGGATCTCCCGCGATCTCATGCCTGGGGCATCGTCAGGCGGGCATCCTACCGCTAGACTACGGGCCCGATACCAAGTATTGCCGTATCTTTTTAAGGTTTCTGCCCCGAGGCTTATTCTATTGGGTAAGAATAGTTCTTTAAGTTCACTTGGTCGTTGTTTACTTGATATGGTGGACATCGTTGCTCTTGGGGAGCAGCTTGTTCAGTTCAATGCCGTGACGGACGGGCCCTGAGGCATGTTGTGTATTTTGAAAAGCACGCGGCGGGCAGCGAGGCCAATGTCTGCGTTGCTGCCGTGAGGCTTGGCGTTAGTTGCGGCTTGATCACTAGGCTTGGTATGGATGAGTTTGGCCTGTACATATATAATTGGTTGAGGGGTGAGGGTGTTGATGTTAGCCACATTAAGTTTGACCCGGAGAGGCCGACAGGTATATACTTCGTGCAGAGGAATTACCCATTACCTGGCATTAGTGATGTTGTTTATTACAGGAGGGGCTCTGCGGCGTCTGCCCTGAGCCCTGAGGATATTGATGAGGAATACATAGCCAGTGCACGTTTATTCCACACAACGGGCATAACGTTGGCGATAAGCGATAGTGCTAGGGAGACCGCCAAAAGGGGCGTTGAGGTTGCCAGGAAGAACGGTGTCCCTGTTTCGTTCGATGTTAATTACAGGAGGAAGCTTTGGCGCAATGCTGATGATGCTGTTAGGGCCTTCATGGATATTTTAAGGTTTGTCGATATTTTATTCCTAGATGAGAATGAGGCAGATTTACTCCTTGGGGTTTCCAACCCAGTTGATGTCTTTAGGGAACTGAGTTCGCGTTTCGGTATAGATAGGGTAGTTCTTAAGCTTGGTTTGAGGGGCTCTATTATTAATTGGAAAGGTAAAGTGGTTAGGGTTGATGCGTATAGGGTACCCGTTAAGGACCCAATAGGGGCTGGCGATGCCTATGCGGGTGTTTTTCTAGCATCAATACTTAAGGGGTTCAATGTTGAGGATGCGGCAAGGAGGGCCGCTGCCGCTGCCGCAATGGTCGTCATGGTGAGGGGTGATGAGGAGAACCTGCCCAGGGAGGAGGATTTGGAGAAATTCCTGTCTGGTTATGGCAGGCAGGTTGATTTTAGGTAAGGCTGTGCTTAGGGTCTACGGATTGGTTTAAATATGTAGCCTTCCTGATAAGTAAAATGTGCGTAGGGCCATAGTGGTGGGCGTTAATGAGGTTGGGATCTTCGTGGCCAGGTTACTCGTCAGTAATGGCTATGATGTGGTTATGATATCCAGGAATGAGGATGAGGCGAGGGTGGGTAAGGGCGTTCCTGCCTACGTGTACATAGGCGACCCAACGAGTGAGGCTTTACTGGTGAAGGTAGGCATTGACGAGGCAGAGCTTTTAGTGACGCTCTGCGACGATGAGACTAATCTAAGGGTTGCTGAATTGGCCAAGTCTCACGGTGTCCCCACAATAGTGGTGCTTAATCATGATAAGGGGAGGTATCTAGATAAATTTATTGAGTTAGGCGTGGTGGTTATACCCGTCGTCGACGCCGTCCTATCAAAAATCGCCAATTACCTAAAGTTCCAATTTAAGCAGTTGTTGTTTTCTGACGAGAATGTTCAGGCGTATTACGTAGTCATAAGTTCAGAATCACCCTACGTGGGGAGGAGCGTTAATGAGGTGGCTAGGAAGTGCAATGTGGCGATACCGTTATTGATCAGGGATGGGGAGGTAGTCCTTGTGAAGGATGACCTAAGGATTGAGGCTAACGATAAACTACTCATTGTTGGCGAGAAGGACTCCGTCGTAGATTGCGTAGAGAAAATCTACTAGTCATGTGTATTACCAGGCCGATTAGGACCCATGTAGTCACAACCGCTAAGTATTCTGGCTTAACCAGGGCTATAAACAGCAGGGCTGTTGTGTAGAATATGGATCCGACCAATGACACAATAGGTACCTTAACGCCGCCCAGGGCCACTTCAGGCGTGCGGAAGTAGCTAACGAGCTCCCTCTCCGCATTCCTAAACCTAGCCAGGGAGACCATCGTCATTAGGTACACGATTATCGAGGCTATGCCGTACGAGCCCGCTATCAATTCGACACTGCCAGGCACCACGAAGAGCATGGCTATCACTGAGGATATTACAATGGCGATGTAGGGGGTCCTGTACCTGCCATGTACCTTGCCTAATACCCTCGGTAATAGCCCATCCTCACCCATGACGTACATGCTCCTCGAGAAATCCACAATACCTGCATTAACGGCTATCAACAATACTATGGCTACCGAGATCGCTACGTACGTACTCAGGGCCGCATTACGTATTAAATGCCTAGCCAAGGCACCTATTGGGTCGTTAATGCTTGATGAGATTATGGTTACCGAGTTGGTAAGTAGGGCGAGTAGTGATAGTGCGAGCGCCACCGCCGTTGAGAGCGAGGAGACGCTAATTATGGCCCTTGGCACGGACACGAACGGCGTTAACGCCTCACCCGTTGATTGGGCAATAACGTCAATGCCTATGTAACCCCTTATTGAGTAGGCCAAGCCTCTAATCACATCGTTAATAGAGACGTGCATGCCCAATACTACGGGTGATCCCCTCGGCAGTATTGTTGCGTATCCTATCGTTAATAGCGTGAATATACCGAGCAGGTCGATGGTTAGTAAGGCTAGGTTAAACCTGGCCGAGGTCTTTATACCGAGTATGTTGATCGTCATTAACGCCGCTATAATGGCCATTGCCGCCAGGGAGTTCACGGGCCACATGGACAATGGAGGGATTAAGCCGCCGAGGTAATTAACGGCGCCCAACGCGCCGTAGGCAATCATCAGTATTTGGTCGAGACTTAACAACCAACCTGCCAGAAACCCCATTAAGTCACCAAGTTCGCGCCTTACGTAATAATACGCACCGCCTGTTCTCGGTATTGCACTACCGAACTCGGCATATGCGAGACCGGCAATCCACATGGATAGCGACCCCAGGATCATTGTTATGGCCAATGACTGGCCTGAGTACAGAGCCACTATACCAAGCAGGAAGTAGTAGGTTGAGGACACGTCGGAATAACCCAACGCTATCAGGTCGATTGTTCTAAGGTCCCTCTTCAACCACGTTACCCTCATCAACGGGTCTTCCACGTATTGGTTCCTTAGGTTTAATAACTATTCACGAATTTTCCACATCACATTTCATGGGCATACCTTTTAAGTACCGCCGTTGTCGATGCCCGACCGATATGAAGGCCTGGGTAATAGGACTAGTAATAGTGATAATAGTAATAGCAGGGATCGCGGCCTACCTAGTACTAAGCGGTGCGGTACCAGGTGTATCAATTAGGCCAGGCGCCACAGTAGCCCCAAGTAGTCAAGTGTATGTTTACCTAACTGATAAGCCGGTGAAGGTGGATCACCTATACGTAACAATAAGCAAGGTGTTGTTCCATAGGGAGGGCGGTGGTAATGAGACGTGGGTCTCCTGCTCCCTGACCGGGACGACCTTCGACCTAGCGCAGTTAGTAAATACGAGCCAACTAATGGCCCAGTGCTCCCTACCCAATGGGACGTACAACATAATACGCCTAGTGGTGGTCAGTGTGCAAGCCGTCGTTAATGGGCAGACGTACAACTGCACCTTACCGAGCGGTAGGTTTGAAGTACCGCTTGGGCCCAGCCCAATAATCGTCAATGGCACTAGCTATGACGTTACCGTGGACTTCGGCGCCGTGAACAACGTCGTAATGACCGGTAATGGTAAATGCATCGTAATGCCTGTGATACACGTTTCCGTTAAGAAGCACTCATAATCCTAAGCAAAAGCAAATTTTCAAAATTAAACTCATTCCCCTCCTTTCTCCTATATGCAACGTAGCTTCACTAGGGTTGCAATAGGGTTGCCGTTTAGTTGCACGTGGAACTTTACGACATGGTTAAAGGCTGTTGCATAGCCTAGATCATCGATGCGTAGGAAGAGGCCTAGATCCAGGATTGAGATATATGCAGACATAGTGCTTGCGCTGGATAGGGTAGGTTCCTGTGATAGGTTAAGTAGGTTGGCATTGATGGTGGGGGTTCCCTACGATAGGTTATTGCGGTACTTAAGCGAGTTAAGGAGACTGGGTCTGGTTAGGTGGGATTCGTACTACGGGGTGTCCCTGACGAATGACGGTGTTAACTACGTAATAAGGGCACGGGGCGATAGGGATACGCTAGTTGCTGCCCTTACCGCCCTTGTCCAGGGCGTTACCAGGGCCGCCACGGAGGATTAAAACATTCGTTACACCGGCCCTCCTCTTCTCAATTATACCCTTTGCCTCAAGTCTCTTAACCAACCTGGAGACTTGGTACTTACTTAGCCCTAATTCACGGCCAAGCTCTGCCTGGGTTATCACGCCACCCCTCCTGCGTATAACTGAAATTGCCGCCCTCTCCATATTCGTTAGCGCGACGTTGGTGAAGTCATGGTTCCTCATTAACGCCGTGTCGGTTATGTCATTGTCGGCTACGTGCCTTTTATGTCCAGCAATTAATGATGAGTAAATAAGTACGGACGCGATGGATGAAAGCGCGGCCGTCATTATCAAGCTCATGACGATTTCGTAGGCCATGATGGGGGTTATGTATGGTTGTATGAAACCTACGGTCCTAACCACACCCTCGGGACCCACCACCACGATGGGGATCCTTAGGAGCAATGCGTTGTAGAGCTTGATTACGAGGTACACCACCAAGGCGGCCAGGGCCAGCCCAATCCAGAACCTGTGGTCTCTCAGGGAGGTGCCGGTGCTTGCCATAGTTGCCTAGGTTAACTCCGTGGAGGGTTTTTATTTTCTTTTTCTGGAACGGATACTGGGATGGCCAGTATTTACCTAGTGTCTACAATGAGCGATTCGGGGAAGACCACGTTGGTGACCGCAATACTTAGGTTGCTAAGTAGGAGGGGCCTGCGCGCAGCGCCGTTCAAGGCCCAGAATATGTCGTTGAATAGCTACCCAACAATTGAGGGCGGTGAAATAGCCCTGGCCCAGGCAATGCAGGCCTACGCGGCTGGCTTACTACCGAGCGTGTACTACAACCCAGTATTGATAAAGCCAATGGGCATGGATAAGGCTGAGTACGTGATCCTCGGCAAACCAAGGGCGCAACTAACCTTCAGTGATTACCTCGCTGATAGGGACTTTAGGAGACTTGTTGTGAAGGCGGTGAGGGAGGGCGTAAATAAGTTGCGTAGGGATTTCGACGTAGTCGTTGGTGAGGGTGCTGGGTCGGCCTATGAACCCAACCTAGCGAGTAAGGACATCGCCAACTTCAGGCCGGCTGAGTGGCTCGGTGCGGGGGTTTTCGTGATACTCGATATTGATAGGGGCGGCTCCTTCATACAGGGCCTTGGCTTAATGAGGGCCTTACCACCCAGGTGGAGGAGGTTGGTTAGGGGGTTCATAATAAATAAGTTCAGGGGCAACCCTAGGCTCCTTGACGACGCGATTAAGTGGCTTGAGAGTAGGACGGGGAGGCCCGTGATCGGCGTCTTACCTTACATCGAGGATTTGTGGCTCTGGCCTGAGGACTCCATGGACCTTAGACCGCTCGGTAATGGTCCGCTGGACATAGCATTGATTGCGTACCCCTACGTATCGAACTTCAACGATATCTACCCATTGATCCTGGAGAGTGACGTAACCGTGAGGATTGTACGTAGTCCCCAGGAGCTTGGGGAGCCGCACATGGTCATACTGCCCGGCTCTAAAAACGTCATTGCCAGTATCGAGTGGATGAGGAGGACCGGCATGGACAAGGCCCTGGCTCGGATTAGGGGCTCAGCCGTCATTCTGGGCATATGCGGTGGTTTCCAGGCCCTTGGTAAAATAATAAGTGACCCGCATGGACTGGAGGCCGGCGCACCAGGTACTTACAGGGGGCTTGGTTTCGTAAATGTGAACACGGTCTACGGTGTTGAGAAGGTGGTTTCGCTATCGAGGGCCATTGGGTTAGTCGGTGACATCGAGGGTGTCGAGATAAGGGGTTACGAGATACATAGGGGCATTCCCCAATACGTCGGCGATAAGCCGCTGGTTGTGATTAAGGAGAGGAATGGGGAGGCGGTTAATCAATTAGACGGGGTGTTTAGGGAGGATGAGTTAATAATTGGAGTAACACTCCATGATTCCCTAGGCGACCCCGCGTTTAGGGAATTCGTGCTTAACATAGCCAGGGAAAACGCTGGCCTGCCTAAGCGTAGGTCTTCCTTATCGAGCATTGACCTACTACTGAGTCAAGTTGACAAACTTGTTTCGGTAATTAAGGACTCACTCGATGTAGACTTTATGCTGAGCTCTAGTTAATACCTCAATCACATCCGTGAATTAATTGTTGTTTTATTGATCGCATTTAAAAGCGACAATGGGCATTGCGAGGTGTATGGCTAAGGGACCAGAAAGGAGGGAGCCCTACTTCCACCCCGCCGTGCTGGAGTTCGAGAGGATGATTGCCGACAGGGATAAGTACGTGGAGTTCCTCAGGGAGTGGCTTAGTTACTCATGGAGGTGGGCTAGGGATGAGAAGTACAAATTAGTGTTTAGGGTGCAGGCCACAATAATAGATGCGTTGAGGGAGTTCCTAAACTCCAGGGGTTTCACGGAGGTCCTGGCGCCAATAATAGGCCCAGTTACGGACCCTGGCATTAGGGGCGCTAAGCAAGCCACGGTAGACTTCTACGGCATGGAGTACAAGGTAATGTCCAGCGCCATACTTTATAAGCAGTACATGGCGGCCTCGTTGGGCAAGATATACTTCCTAAGTCCAAACATCAGGCTTGAGCCGATCGACAGTGTCTTCACTGGTAGGCACCTCGTCGAGTTCTACCAACTCGACCTAGAGGTCTACGGCGCCACCTATAGCGACGTCATGGACCTGGCGGAGGACATGATAATATATGTGATCAAGCGTGTTAAGGAGGAGCACGGCAAGGAGCTGGAGACAAAGTTGAATAGGCAATTACCCGACTTCAGGAAGCCCTTCATTAGGTATACCCATAAGGAGGCTGTGGAGCTCGTGAACGAGTTAGGCTGTAAGAACCCGCCAAATACGGAGATTAGGTGGGAATGTGAGAAGCTCCTCTCTGCCTATCATGATAACCCGTTCTTCATCACCGACTACCCCAAGGGCGCCAGGGGGTTCTACGACCGTGAGGACCCACAGAGGCCTGGTATACTTAGGGATTTCGACATGCTATACCCAGAGGGCTTCGGCGAGGCAATCAGCGGCGCGGAGCGTGAGTACGAGCCGGTCAAGGTGATAGCTAGGATGAGGGAGGGCGGTGAGGACCCGAATAAGTACAGGTGGTACCTAACAATGCTTAAGGAACTCTACCCACTCCAAACTGCCGGTTTCGGCATTGGTATTGAGAGGCTGACGAGGTATGTGTGTGGGCTAAGGGCTGTTTGGGAGGCTAGGCCATACCCCAAGGTGGCTGGTATTGGGCCGACGCCATAGAGCCTCGGGAAAATGCTATTAAATAAGTGAGTTCTCCGTACTTAATGCCTGAGGAGATCTTCGTAACGTCGGTGGTGGGCAGCTTCCCAAGGCCCAGGTGGTTGATCGAGGCCTTCGATAAATTCAACAGGGGTGAGTTGAGTAAGGAGGAGCTGGATGAGTACCTAGACGATGCGGTTAAGTTGACGGTTAAGGAGGAGGAGTTGGCGGGCCTTGACGTGATCACTGACGGCGAGCAGAGGAGAACTAGCTTCGTCTCTTTCGTGGCACAGAAAATACCTGGCTTCAAGCTGGTTTACGTCACAGACATAAATC
>JAKMAE010000023.1 GCA_022014875.1 Vulcanisaeta sp.
CTTGAGAAAATGCTTGGTTATCCCGTGTTCAATAGGTTGTGGGATGAGGTTATGAAGAGTAGGGTATGGCAAGATGAGGATAAGCTTTACAAGTTACTAGGTAGACGAAAGTGATTGCGAGCTTCACGTGATGATGGGCATGCCAAGTGCCGCGGCTATTAACGAGGTTGTTATTGGTATTGCTAGGTTATCCTCTATGCCGTAAGCTTCGGCCAATGCGGCGGTTACGGTTATTGCAAACGTGCCTATTAGCCGGCCCGTAATTAGGTATAGTACTAGGGCTAGGGATGCCATGCCTATCAACGCCCCCTCCATGGTCGCATTACTAAATGGTAGCTTAACCCTACCCATTAATACACCGCCTAGTGCGCTCATTGTGTCGTATATTATTAATGACATTATGCCATAAATTACGTAATTACCCACCAACAATTGACTCAACAACACGCCTATGGCGCCCATTAAAATGCCTAAGTAACCACTCCTCCTTTCGTAATCCCTCTCCACCGTTTCGAGAAGATCCTTAAATGTCTTCTCAAGCCTTATTAATCCATCCTCAACGGTCTCGAGAAATATTACGGAACCGATTGGGGACTTCGACAATTGCTGCAATATGGACTTCCTAACGCTCGTGATTGCGTCAATAATTACGAGCGTTATTATTGGCCTCTTGACCTGTACCGCATATATAATCGATGCGCCGAGCGCTATTACTGTGAAGTATAGCGTATTCGTTAAGCCGTAGTTGCTCAGGTTGATTATGAACGGTATTATTAGGAATACCGACAATACCACGTGGATTAATTTCCTAAGGGCTACGGCCTTAAGCTGTTCTATCCGACCCAAAGTCGACACCTATTATGTAAACTAACAAAGGCTCTCCTTTCTTTAACCTATCCACAAGCTCCCTATTTAGATCGGCAGCGGCCTTATTGGCCTTTATCATCAATGTCGCATCATCGACATAGTCACTCCTCCTAATTATTAACTTAGTATTACTACTCAACGTAAGCCTTGACGACCCGAACCCAACAACGTAGTCGAAGTACTCACCGACCGAGAATACCGCAATGACTATGGAGCCATCCCTCCTAATGATACTTTTGAGCCTTAGATCCAGGTCTGATAACGCCTTATTGGCCTTTATGCCCACGATACAGTCACCCCTAGGCGTTAGGTATTCATCCTTTGTTAACTCTATGGTTGACCTATGCGTAGCCCTTACGTTGACATGGCCCCAAGCCCTGATTACGTCGATAGCGACTTCGACCATTGCGTTAAACTTAATCGTAAGCCAGGGTATATAAGGTATTCTCCGTGATTGGCTATTAACGATGATGCAACCATGGACGCGTAAAAACTTAATTATTCCTTATTTAACAACTTGGTGATGGACGTTGAGGAGAAATTATCATTAATAATGAGGTATCCCACGCAGGAGGTGCTCACGATCGATGAACTAAGGCAGTACCTGGAGAGGGGGGTTAAGCTTAGGCACTACATTGGGTTTGAAATAAGTGGTTATATACATATTGGTACGGGCATTGTCAGCCTATCCAAGGTCGTTGATCTACAGAGGGCCGGTGTGGAGGTGTCGATACTCCTCGCCGATATACACTCATGGCTTAACAACAAACTTGGTGGTGACCTGGACACGATAAGGAGGGTCGCCAATACGTATTACGTGGAGACCTTCAAGAAAGCCATTGAATTACTCGGTGGGGATCCCGATGGCGTCAGGTTCCTAGTGGCAAGTGACTTATACCATAATAATGATGAGTACTGGTACTTAGTACTAGACTTGGCACGTATGACGAACCTGTCAGACATTAGGCATAGCCTAACCATACTTGGTAGGAAAATGGGCGAGTCGGTACCAATGTCCTGGCTTGTATACCCATTGCTCCAGGTTGCTGACGTCTTTGTCATAGGGTCGCACATAGCCCACGGGGGTATTGATCAGAGAAAGGCCTACGTATTGGCTAGGGAGGTGGCGCTCAGAGTTAGGTTTTACCCATTGATGCTGGATGGCGAGAGGATAAAGCCGATAGCGTTATTCCACAGCCTAATACCCGCGCTAAACATAACGGGTAAGGAATCAAAGGAGGAGTTGAGCGAGTTAAAGATGAGCAAGTCCCTACCCGACACTGCAATATTCCTACACGACACCCCCGAGGTAATTAGGCAAAAAATACTGAAGGCCTACTGCCCACCTAGGGATGCCACCCTGAACCCAGTCATCGAGTTGGCGCACATATTCTCGTTTAGGGAGAGGAGGACTAAACCATTCGTTATCGAGAGACCGCAGCAGTACGGTGGTGGCCGCATGGAGTTCTGGACCTTCGATGAGTTAGTGAAGGCGTACAGTGAAGGCAAGATACACCCACTGGATTTGAAGAATGCGGTTGCTGAGGAGGTCATTAATTACCTAAGTCCAATAACCAAGTGGTTCCATGGGGGGCCAGGCGCACGTTTGCTTGAGGAGATGAGTAATATAATGAAAATAACCAGGTAATTACTCGATCAATGACCTAAGCAGCTTATGGATGGGGTACTGCGTTTCTGATAATTCCTGGATTATCGCAGCCACAGCCTTTATGAACGCCCAAGGTCTCCTTAAAGCCGCAGTTAGTATTGCATCTACGTGATTATCGTAATCATCCACCCTGATGCTTAACCCACTCATTAGTCTCAATGACTCGCCCAAGCTCTTATTAAGTAGCATGTGTAGGATTGTCGACGCAACGCCCAGGGCTTTGAGCTTGCCCCTAATGTATTTCCTGTAGACCATATCGTATATTGATAATGCATCGCCTATTGATAAACCGGCCTTGATCGTTTCGTACAAACTCTCAGAGAGTATCCTCGCGCTCAGCATTCCCATTATTATCCCTCCGCCCGTCATCGGCTTCACAAAACCGGCGGCATCGCCTATGACCGCCACGTTCCTCCACACCACATGTTCAGGAGACCCGCCAATTATTATTTTACCCCCGAAGAGCTTACGGTATTCCGCACCAACCAGCCTTAGAAGCTCTGTGAACTTAACCCATGTGTTTGAGGTGTCGGCTATGCCGATACGGAACTCGTTATGGTCAATCGGTACTATCCACGCGAAGTAGTTCTCGCTCAACTTCTTATCAAAGACAACCACTATCTCGTCATCATCCCTAGGCATTAGGTTGCTCGTTGAGTAGGACCTCGTGTCCGTCTGAACCCCATAGACATAATTGGGTGTCCAGGGGATTAATTTCCTACTTAATTCACCACCGGCCCCCTCCGCTATTACCGTTAATTCGTAAGACAACTGCCTAGACTTAGTCTTCACAGTACTTGAATCCACATGGACAACCCTTTCACCAAGCATTAATGAGGAACTGCCAAGCTCATTAGCGAGGTACTGCTCAAGGCCTGGCCTATCCACCATCGCTATAACCCTCCTTCCAAAGTCGAAGGTTAAGCCATTGCCCTCAAGATCCACTATTCTTACGTACCTGTAGGTACTTATTATTGGTGGCGACACCCCGAGCACCCTTAATGAATCCAGGTTAACGAGACCTGTGCAGTGCGGTGGTACACCGACTTCCCTATCCTCCTCAAATATTACGACATTAACGAACTTGCTTAACTCACGGGCTAGGTAAAGCCCGCTTGGTCCTGCTCCAATTATGACTATGCTGTTTATGCCCACGGTACACCCAGGAATTAGCAATTTAATAATAGTTTGTTTTGTCTTTCATTAGGCAATGACCCTCAATTACACAAAAGTAATCGCGGACCCAGCGCTTGGTTGGATTAGGCTTACCGATGATGAGGCTAGGTTCATAGATACATGCAAATACATACAGCGCCTCAGATACATACATCAGTTAGGCTTTACCTACATGGTGTACCCATCGGCCCACCACAGTAGGTTTGAGCACTCCCTAGGTACTATGCAGATCGTTACATTAATGTTCGAGAGACTGACGAGGCAGGAAGGAATGCGTGAATTAATGCTGGACCTCGGTAAACACGTCGGTCTTGACTCCAACGACGAATTACTACTCCACTTAAGGATCTCAGCCTTACTTCACGACTTGGGACACCTACCATTCTCACACGTATTTGAGGGCGTCTTTGGGCAAAACATAGACCCATTAATAAGCAATTGTAGTAAGGATCGGCGGGAGAGGTCCTTGGGAGCCGTTCTTAAGGGCCCGTTTAAGGAGCACGAGGTAATAACGTACTTCATACTCACGAATAATGAAGATTTCCGAAGAACGCTTAGGGAGGTTATGCCCTACATAGATCTACGCATTGTTAAGGCAATGCTCCACATGGATCTAATCCACAAGATATTGAGAGTTATGCCTCAGAACTCCGATGTTATTAGTCAAGAGGATAGTGAATTCCTCAGAGCATTGAGTGGGGACGTATTGAAGAGCCTAAACGTACTGAGGAGCTTGGTTTCTGGGGATTTGGATGCCGATAGGATTGAGTACGTACTCAGGGACTCCTACCTAACAGGGGCGAGCATCGGCTCAGTGATTAGTATCAACGATGTGGAGAGGATAATCGATAACATGAGGATAACTAATAACAATGGTGACTACGTAGTCGCGTTCGAGGAGAAGGCCAGGGCCAACCTCGAGGGATTCATTATAGCTAGGTTCAACATTTACAAACTCGTTTATCTACATCATAAGGTTGTTCTCTTCAATACATTGGCTAGGAACTTGATGAGCGAGCTTTTGAGGCATTACGATGAGCTTAATGACGATGTAAGGGATTACCTGTGCCGCCTCTATCGCTTCTCAATAGGGCTGTTGAGGGGTTACGACATCATGTACATAACGGATGATTACTTAATAGCATTGTTATTGAGGAATAGGGACTACCTAATCAGCAGATTACGGAACATCTCCAAGTATTTGGAACCACTTCTGACCAGAGATACGGTTTATAAGGCGTTGTGGAAGAGGGATTTCGAGTTCATTTACTTACTTAATAAACACGGTATAGATATTGAATTAATAAATGATGCACTTCCCTACCTATTAAGCAAGGGTGAGGTTAGGGATAAGGTGCTGCAGACGTTCTATGGAAAACTACGCGAGAAATTAAGTAAATCGCCCATTCCCTGTTTGGGCGATTTTACAAGCGATGATATAACCTCCCTAGTGATACTAGGCTATAGGTCATTTGAACCCGGGACTAGATTATTTATAATGCATGGCAATAAGCTCGTTGATATAAACGAATTATCCCCCTTGACCGCGTCCGTGATGGAGGCATGGAAGAAGTCGCCGCACATATTCGTATTTATTGACACAGCAAGAATTAGGGAGTGCCTGGATAAGTATGGCAGCGCGCTTGATTACGTCAGGAGTATAATCATTACGTCACTCAATGAGACGTTAAGGGAGCTTGGGGGTGCCGTTGGCAAGTATCTCGAACGTTCTTAAGTAGCGGATACCGTCCTCACTTAGAGTTACCTTATCACCGTTAATGTTTATTATGTCTAAGAAATAGATCATGTAATTACTGACATCATCGAGGTAACCAACAACATCTGCGTAATGCATTATTTTAGCGATTAAGTTGGAGAATTCATTGACACTCATGCTCCCAACCTTTTGGAGCTCCTTAGCCACCATTATCTTAAGAATGAATAAATCATTCATAGCCTTGGGATTCATCGATTCATAACTGCGGCTTGCTTACTTATTAAGCTAATGATTAAACAATTACACTAGTACTGGCTAAAACTTTTACCGAACACTCAGAATAGGTATATGGGATACTTACTGAGGGGTCTCGATCCACTATCCGTAATTAATATGGTATCCTCAATCCTAACACCACCAACACCCTTAATATATACGCCGGGCTCTATCGTTATTACGAAGTTGGCCCTCAACTCCTCATTACTGGAGGGACTTATCGCTGGTTTCTCGTGAACCTCCACGCCAACGCCATGCCCTGTACTGTGTATGTAGTATTGACCGTACCCATACTCAGAAAGGACCTCCCTGGCTATTGAGTCAACCTCACTCGCCTTTACGCCTGGCCTAACGTGACTAACGGCCTTCTTATACGCCTCGAAGACTGCTAAAGCCATGTCCCTAAGCTCCTTACTAACCTGACCCACCGATACTGTCCTAGTCATGTCAGTGCAGTATAGGTGGTATTTCGCGCCTACGTCTATCGTCACGAACTCACCCCTCCTAATAACCCTACCTGTAAATGAGTGGTGCGGGTAGGCCCCATTTGGCCCTGAGGCGACTATTGGTTTAAAGGCAACATCGTCAGCCCCATTACTTATCATTTCTTTATAAAGCACCGCCGCCACATCATTCTCCCTCCTTCCTTCAAGGCCCATTTTTAAGACCCTATCCAGGGCCTCCTCCGTTATCCTACTCGCCTCCTCAATAAGCCTGACCTCGTCCTCATCCTTAACCTCCCTAATGCCTAGAATCTTATCGTTAATGTCGATTACCCTGACACCGGCCGAGTTCAACTCCTTAGCGACTGGCGAGCCAACATTGTCAATACCAACTATGTTGCTGGGCTTTAACTCAAGCCCCCTAAGTAGGTAATCACCCAATTCCTTCGACACGAAAAGCTCCTCGTCATGCCTCCTTTGTGGAACCTCTACGGTTGTGTATCCAATAAGCTTGCTAATCTCGGCACCGACTGCATCCTTAACCCTTTGGTAATCAAGCCTTGGGACTATCAACGTGGTATTGAGGAACCTATCTATCACTAGCATTAAACCGCTATCAATGCCCGTGAAGTACGATATATTGGCCGTATTCACCAAAACAACGAAGTCCAGACTCAATTCGTCGAATATACCCGTAACCTTTCTAACTTTGTTAGTGATTAATCCCACGACGCAACTAAAAGTTACATATTTTTAAATTACTTCTTCAATCTAAAATCAATGATTAACTGGAGCCTTGAGTCGGAGGATGCTTTATCGAGTACGTACGTGTATAGGCAAACCCTGCTTGGCAAGTCAATAGAGGCCCGCGTAGTGTTTGATAAGGTACTTGGCAAGTATAGGTTAAGGTTTGTATCGATAAAGCCCTCCAACGAGAACGAGGTATCATTACTCACAATATTAACCCCGCACTTTAAATTCACCATAGACTACGCAGTGGGTGATAAGATCGTAATAATGTACCCAAGCCCAGATACCGAGTTTTTCGAAGATCTTAAGGCAGTGAGTGCATATATCGAATCACTAATCACACTGATAATTGAGGCGCTGAGTTACTCGAGCAATCCGTTGTTAAAAACGGAGATTAGGTACGAATTAACGTCTAAGGGCTGGATCCTCGACTTAAGCGAGCCCATAACAGGCATGTTCAAGGTTTACAATACGAAGATTGGCATAATAAGGGTTTACGTGGAACTCGAGCATCACCAACTCGAGCTCGGGAGGGTTAAGATAGAGGTGTTTGTCAGGGCTATGACGGCCTTAAACTGCATAGTTAATTCCCTAGTTAATAAGGGGTTCACAGAGACCGTGGTTTATGAAGACCTCGGTGTCGCGTACCTAGTGGGTGAGTTCCTAAGCCTTGGCGTGCTAACTATGATAGCGGAGAGGGTAGATAATGTAATAAACGATGTTGTTCAATCATGCTCGTGAGTTAACGGGATGTAACTTATAAATAGTTTCAACACATTAATAATCCAAGCATGGCCATCACATATCCCTACTACTATTACGTGATGGTTACCGTAGCCCTCATTCAATTAGCCACATTATCATCACTACTATATCAGGTTATTAAGGAGTCGAGGAGGCACGTGGAGGGAGGGCAAAGCCCTGTTAAAAGTCTTGAGTTATCATATGTTAATCAGTTAGAGTTCGATATGCCGAGCAGAAACCCACAGATTACGGTATCCACTGAATCTAGTGAGTCAATAAGGGTTATCGATGAGGATGAAGTTAAGGTATTAGCATTCCTGCTAAGTAGGGGTGGAGAGACGTACCAGGCAGAGATAGCTAGGGAGCTTGGGTTACCCAAGAGTACGGTTTCTAGAATAATTAGGAGACTGTACGAGAAGGGGTTAATCACCGTTAGGAGGGTTGGTAGGTTCAGTTATGTCAGGATTACCGATGTGGATTATGTAAATGAGTTGATAAATAGGTCACGCCGTGGCTAGTCTCGAGTATAGCTTATTGACTATTGACTCGACAAGATCCCTACTTATGGATCCATAGGGTCCCTCGCCCAATGTCTTGGCGACAGCAACCGCGTTTGAGTAAACAAATGACCAAACCAGATCCTCCCCCCTACCCACTAGGTAAGTCATTAAGCACGTTAGTACATCACCAGCACCTGTGGGATCCTTAGCATCCACAATGCCGCCTGTTACTACCTGGACCCTCCTGTTACCATAAATCATGATTGAGCCGCGAGACCCCATCGTGATTAGCACAACCTTATTTGGGAATCTCTCAATTATTGAATTAAGTACTTGCGCATCGGCGTCATCAACGCTGATTTTTAGAAGATCCGCTATCTCGAGTACTTTTATTAAGTCGTCAACCTTCACGGCCGTGCTTACGTAACCATCCTTATCAAACACCCTAGTAAAGCCCTGTAGATCAACACCTAACACACGCACCTGCCTCCTAATGTAATTAAGCACTTCGATGCTCACCTCTCTCGCTATTGGGTTAACCGCAACGACGCTGGGTAAATCATTTAGGTCCTCCTGCATGAAGTCCCTGCATCTCGATAATAGCCTCAGCACCCTCCTGTCATTACTTAAGTACGTTATTTCATACGAGGTTGTTCCACAGCCGTTGAGTATTTTAATCCTATGGGTAGGTATTCCCCTCTCCACGTACTGCGTCAGGTACTCACTAAAGTCTCTGCCGGCCATTGAAATCGGCAACACGTCGAAACCCATCTGCCTCAGGTAGAAGGAGCAGTAAGTCGGGGCGCCACCCGGTGATTTCCACGACCTCGAACCCTTCCTTATAATATCAATAGCTACATGCCCAACAACGCCGAGCACGGCATACAGCGTGGCCTAGGAATAAATACTTAACCCAGAAGTTGGTGATCAGCCACAGAATCAACCAATTACTTCCTAATTAAGACTATGTTTGGCATGAAGATGTCGAGTATGGTCCTTATTGAGTGACCGATTCTGCCTAACCTGACGTCATTGATTATCCTTGATGACCTAATCAACGATATTACGGCCTCCACGAACTGGTCGACAGCCTCTATGGTAGAGACTAGGGAAACCTTAACCTCATAACCACTGACCTCTTTAATAATTACAATGCCGTCCCTGACGTAGACCCTAACCCTACCCCTAACGTACTCCTTATATCCAGGGAACTTAATGCCCCCATTGCTCACCAACTTTAGATATGCCGTGTATATCATGAAGCTGGATTTGACGTAATTCCTCAACACCGTCTCGGCAGCCCTCAACACGTCATCAACCCCATCCCCAGAAATCCCAATACCCCTCAGGAACTCCTCATTAATTCTGTACCTAATGTACGAAGCCTTACCATCCCTAATGACCACTTCGTAGAGCGCCAACTCATTATTAAACAGTGAGTATACATCCACGCTCAGGGCGTTACCCCAGGTTATTGGCTCGACCAGTTTAGTATCAGTGTAAACGCCCTGGTAGGGAATAATCACTACGTAATTACCCTCACCCTCGCAGGGTATTAAGAAGTCTAGGTATTTACCCCTATGCGTGATGCATAGGGTCTCGTTGCCCAGCCTCAGCGGTAATACTGGGTGCCTCCTCGTCAGTAATAATCTAGGTAGCACGTATTGGTCTGTGCACGGTGAATAAATACTTAATATTTATATTCCTGAAAGAATAGCTGCAATGCACGGCAGTATTACCGCAACTTCACAACTATGTAACCCGCCTGAGAAAGACGAGGGGCCCATACCTCTCGAGAATGTCGGCTATTAAACCTAGGTAACCATCATTCTTACTCGAGAAACCAACTACCCTAACATCCCTATCGCTCAACCTGACGTAATGGTCCAGGTCAAACCTGATAATAACCTCTTTGGGGCCAAAGATTACCTTGAACTTAACCCTATTCTCGACGAGCTTCTTAACGACATCCATAGTTATTGATAACTGCCTAGGAGTTGGCTTACCCCTCGGGGCCCTTCTACGTAACTCGCCAAGCTCCTTCCTAGCCTCCTCATCCCTGATCTTGACGATACCCTTCACCTCATCGATGACCACGGAGTCGCCTTGGTAGTCAATAACCTCGAAGTTCTCGGCATTGCCTATAATGTTCATTAAATCAGAGATTGATACCTGCCTGGTCATTGCTCTTAGGAGAGAACGGCCAGTTTTTATAATTCTCGCCCCATCCACATTAAGTCTAGGTCTAGGTACAATGCATGGTTTAGGTTAGGGTTATTGTAAGTACCGTTTATACCTATTATCATGCGTCACCAAGTGCCTAATCGCATCTTTTAAGTTGAAGAACAGTGCACCGCACTCCTTCCCATCCTTACCCCTGTACTTACACCTTATATGTAGAGAGTCGCCTATATAAACAAGCTCCAGAACATTCTTTAAATCCGTAGGTATCTCAATGGGCGCATTACTCATGGTGTAACTATTACTCACAACTAATTAATTAAATTTTAACACGATGCGGTACGTTAATAATCAACGTGCCCATTATTAAAACATTTATTAATTAGTCAGTTATTAACGTAATGACCGGGGATGGCTAGCCAGAGAAATGTTCGGGATATATTGCTTTCAGTTCCCTATTACAGCCTAAACCCCTATATAAATAAATGCCCAAGTTGCGGATCAATAATGGTAGTTGATGGTGAGTGGGTAAGGGAAGATAATAGGCATAGGGTTAAACTCGTAGAGAGGACCCTAACATGCCCAAACTGCAAAGTTAGAATAAGGCAATACATATATATACAGTGATGGGTGTGCATTATGTATTATGACGAGATTCAACAATTAATAAACAGGGCGTCTCTGTACATGTTCGTATCGACCATAGCCACGTTAATAGCGGTAATGCTGGTAATAATGGCCGCAAACTTCCTATCAAATCAATTACCGCCATCAATAGCCGTAGAGTATTTCCAAGCCTTATCATTCCCTGGATTAAACGTGGTGACGGGCCTCATAACCCTATCATCAATAATGGCCGTTGTTGGCGGGTTCGTTATATACATAGCCAGGTCGAGTCTAAATAGGAGGGAGTTCATGGGTCTGCCTTCGATTATAACCACGGGCCTCACCCTTCTATTAATAGCGCTCCTCTCGTCCGTCGGTATATACATTGTGTATCAATACTACGTGGGTAAAGTCTACAGCAATGTCTCAGCAATAATGCTGGGCCCCCTAATGATGGGTACATTGTCCCTATTCATATCGATAGCGTTACTACTAATATCGTTAATATTAACGTACTTGTCATTAACCATAGTGAGGAAGTTAAGGAGAAAATACGCGCCACGTAGAATCAGGAGGAGACAACCGCCACCCCCACCTACTCAATGACAAACCTGGAATGAACCTGTGATTACGGATTGAAACTGCGCTTTAAGAACATACCGTTCAAGCCCTGTTGCAATGGGTAAGTTGCGGCATGTTGGTTTTCTTACCCCTATATTAATTATTAATTAAGTAAAACATTACGTACAAACCCCCAGCGCTAAAAGATTTATATATCAATGATAGACTTGGGCACGGTATATGCCGTACTACATAGTCGTGATAGGAGATTCACCAATACCGGACAGACCAAGTAGAGACTTGGTGATTTATGCGAGAAGTGCGGGTTTAAATGCAACTTACGTGCCAATTTCGCGAATTTCTGTTAAGGTTGACAAAGAGGGCTCTCTCGCCGTAATCAGGGATAGGCCATTTAAGGTGGATGGGGTCTTCCTCAGAAGTTTGGGCGTGTTGATCGATGTCGAGACATTCTTTAGGAGGACCATAGCTATTAGATTACTTGAGAATAGTGGCTCGGTGGTTATAAACCCACTCGATGGGTTGCTAAGGACAAGGAATAAACTGGAGACCACCGTCATACTGAGAAACAACGGTTTACCTGTACCTGATACCGTGGGTACGGAGGATATATTATATGCATACGACATCGCCAAGAGAATGAGGGAGGTCGTGATCAAGCCGCTGCAAGGCTCGAGAGGTTACGGCGCAGTTAAGGTTGATGATGCCGACGTGGCGTTTCAAATAATGAAAACCCTACTCACGTTTAAGAAACCAATATACCTACAGAAGTACATCGAGAAACCAAACCGCGACATAAGGGTCATGGTGATCGACGGGGAAGTCTTTGGTTGTATGATGAGGGTTGCATTAAACGGGCAGTGGAAAACAAACATTGCCCAGGGAGCCGTGGGCAAGCCTTGCATTAATGTGGATAAGTCAGTGATGGAGATAGCTATAAAGTCCGTGGAATCACTAGGGCTTGTTTACGGAGGTGTTGACATTGGTGAGAGTAGGGATGGCTACGTAGTATTCGAGGTGAATGGTTCACCTGATTGGGCAGAGTTAACGGCAGTAACTGGTAAGAACCCGGCAAAGGCCTTGGTGGAGTCGATGATTAGGAGGTTAAAGGCCTAGTCATGGCGTTTCACGTAAGGTTTATTTTCCCTAATTAACATAGCGGCTCAATGACCAGGTGGTTACTACGTTGTGATAGGTGTGGTAAGGAATCCGTGTTTAACGTGGGTTTTGACTTAACGAACTTCGGGAGTAAACTATACCTCTACTGCGATCGGTGTAGAAGAAATACCGAACACACAGTACTTGGTTATTACGATGATGATACCGGCGAGTTCGTATCCTTCGAAAAGGCATTATCGATAAAGTATAAATCACTGTGATTAGTAACACTCCTTCTCGAGCTCCATTCTCAATGCGAGTAGCTCAGACCTGGTCTTTCTCAACTCATTTAATAAACCCTCTATACTGGCGATTTCGTTCTTTTCATCCTCACTCAAGTCACCAACCACCTGCTTAATCATTAACTCACTCTTCCTCCTCTCTGCATTACTTATCTTCCTATCTAATTCATATATTATGTCATTTATGGAATTAATCTTCTCATTACACTGCCTAATCCACTTAACCCTCTCCTTCTCAAGCCTTTCCCTAATGTCCTTATACAGATCCTCCTTAATACCGCCCTGGAGAAGCAGATCACTTAATTTATTTAACTTATCCATAATGTCCCTAAGCCTCTCCTTAATGCTAGCAACCTCATTCCTAAGCATTCCCACCAAACCTGCGTATTCATCATTAAGCCTTTGAAAAACCACCTTATCCGGCATAAACACCGCACCAACATCATTGACGTTGAACTCCTTAACGTTGCCGTCCCCCATCCTCACCATTACCGATATGGGCTTTAGGTCCTTTTTGCTGAGTTTTATACCATCAACCGTGCCAATAACCTTACCGTCACTTAAAACGACTGGTTTACCAATATACTTCCTATACCTCCTCTCCACAGACTTCGAAGAGTTGAAGAATTTAAATATCATCAATCTCGTGGTTATGTAATGATATAAATAAATAATTCACAGGAAAATAACCATATCACAATAGGTATTACGATAAGCAATACGTAGAAATTGAGCAAAACAAGACGTGATTGATGAAAACGTATACGTTGCACTAATTAAAGATCTATCTAAAAAATGCATTAGTCAATGTTATTGTTTTTCATAACTTCACCCTTATTTTCCCACGGTTCTTTTCAAAGCGATATATTTATAAATCTGCGTCTCAAAAGAAAATCACGTATGGTGACGCTTGAGGATCTGGCTAAGAGGGAGTATGATGTTGAGGGTAAGAAGTTGAGGCCTACGAAGGTTTGGAAGGTGCAGCCTAAGGGTAGGAAGGGCTTTGTGATGGCACTGTTCAAGACACCCGACGGCAAGACAATAAGGAAGGTAATAGCAAAGGTAGACGAACAAGGAAACATAATACTATAAGCAGGAAAAACAAACAAAAATCAAAAATCAAAACCCCCAAATCTTTCCTTTCTTTTTCCCCTTTCCTCTTTTCCCATAAGCTCTAAAATCAAAGTATTAATGCTGACATTAACATTACCCATGGGGTAACTATGAATTGCTGGCTCAGCATAACAAGGGACTGCACGAGACCTTGTAACTGCTCAAACCAACACCCATTAACACTAAATTCGAACCCTGGTATTGAGGATGTAGATACTGTAATAATTACTGAGGAGTCAGGGGTACCGTGTTGTATAGCTACTGTGCGGGGAGTAACAACATCATACACTGGTTATGGTGAATTAAGAATTTACGTGTATCTACGAGACTGCAGGGATCCAGGTCTTCTTATTGATAAATTGAAAGGTATAATTACGAGAATCGCGAAGATTACGAACTTAACAGAGGTATTCATAAAAATAGACCCGGAGGTATGCATGGTACGGGGGATTGAACAGGGGGTT
>JAKMAE010000128.1 GCA_022014875.1 Vulcanisaeta sp.
GGCCCTCCGCGAGTTCAGCACGGACCTAGTGGCGTTTGAGTCCAGGAGGGGCGTTAGAGCCCCTGGGTGTGGGGATGGTTTACCCATTAGGGTTGGTTATGGGGTTGGTAGGAGGTGGAAGACCGTGCTCAACCTCCTGGAATCCCTGGATCCCGCACTCCTTAGGGACGTCACTAACTACGTATCATCAAAGCTAGGTAGGGTGTGGGGTGACTCAACAATTAGGCTCGCCAATAATGAACCAGTGGGTTGGGTTTGTGTTAGGGTGGTTCCATGAGTGCCAAATCCCTCGTGGTATCGGTAATACTTTACGTAATGGGTAGGGTTAGGTCGAGGGCGCGTGGCGGTGACCCGATAAGTAATGCCAAGCATTACATCGAGATTCTAGGCAACACGCTGAGGTCTGCTGGCGTTGACCCGAGCCAGGTAAGCAACCTATTGGAGTCCCAGGAGGTGCCTAGGTACATTGGGGTTGCCATTGGTGGGTCTGTTGTTGATCAGGGTGAGTGCGATGTTAATAAGCCATTGAGAATACCGTTCATCAGGAGGGAGGTTAGTGTTGGGCCGGCGTTGCTGATGAATGTGGTGATTAACGGTGCTAGGGCTAGGGATGACTACGGCACAATAGTGAATGAGCTGGACAAGTACGTGGAGAGCCTTGGGGGACTTAGGCTTGATTGGGAGTTGCTAATTACGACGCTAATATCAATCGCAAAATCAACGCTGACCTACGTCCCCTACTCAACCTGTGGTGATGGTAACACCTACTCAGCCTACGCGGTTGCGCACGCGGCAGCTGCCTACGCATCCACCGCGTTTTCGAAGGATAAATACGTCATAGTCGTTGCCGACATAGTCGGTATTCAGGACATAATCAGTAGGATAAACAGGACTGAGAAGGCAATGAGGCAGTTGAAGGGTAGGTCAATACTCATAAACCTACTACAGCACGCCGTAGCAACGAGGCTCATCAGGGACATAAATAGGAAACTGGGGGTTGATGCGTTGAGCCCGGTTAACGTACTCGTCAACACGGGCGGTGAGGTCGTGATGCTCATCCCAGCGATTGATGAGGACGTACTCAACGGCGTCATTGAGGAATTAGAGGATGAGGTTGCGAGGGAGTTCGAGGGTAGGGTTAGGGTTGTGGTGGCCCGCTCCAGGGTGCACAGCATTAGCGACAACTTCGGTGACGCCCTTGGGGAGGCCTACGGCGAACGTGATAATAGGAGGTATGGTAGGTGGAAGAAGTTCATAATCAACGGCAAGGACCTATGCGACATGTGCCACATGCCAACTGAGAGACCCATCCGCGTTGATAACCAAACACTATGCCCATTCTGCGCCCTAGCCCATAGAATAGGTGGGGTGAGTAGGAGGTTGGGCACGCTCGCCGAGGTTGCGAGCCCGGTTAACCAACCCGGGTGCGAATCAATGAGTATACTTGGGATCAACTACGTGGTTTGCCTCGAAGGCGTTAGGCTCGGGGTTGTGCCGCGGATAATCTACGACCTCGATAGGCTGAGCATTAGTAGCGCGATCAATGCGGGGCACGCGCTGTTCTTCCTAAATACGAGAATGCCAACCGACGAATTCGGCGAATTGAAGAGCTTCGAGGATTTGGGCAGCGTAGCCGTAACCGTAAAGTCCGACGCCAACAAAATGGGCGATCTGAAGAGTAAGGTGTCGAAACTGGGCGCTGCCCAGTACGTACTCTTCAGTCAATTGCTCATAACGATATTTGACGCGTACGGTGCAATGCTCTACATGAACACGCCTAACTACAGTGACAGCGTCTTCATTGTGTACAGTGGTGGCGATGACCTCGTCGTCGTTGGAAACCATTACGCGCTTGATTACCTGGTTAGGATAGTTAAGAGGGCTAATGAATTCGGGATAAACGTGGCAAGCGGCGCCATGGTTCACGATGCGAGGTTACCAATATACCTGGTTTGGCACGACACCGAGGAGAGACTTAACAGGGCTAAGGATATGGGTAGGGACGAATCACTAGTGTACCTACTAGACACAGGCAAGTCACCGGTGATACTAAACATCGACAGGGTTAGGGACGTGGTCAATTACATCGAGCAAAGACACGCATGGGCAGGCGAGTTAGAGGGCGAGGAGGGTGAGGCAAGTAGGACATTGATGTACAAGGTGACGACCCACCTGACAAGGATGTACGACCTACTGTGGGAAATGAGGGAGGTGTTGAGGGATAAGAGGGGAAGCAAAGACCTTACCAGGCTCAATGAATTAAGGCGCGGCCTAGTACGTGAAGTGATTAACTACGTCTACCTCATAAACAGGAACAGCAGGAATGCACAGGGCATACTCAACGAACTACCCAAAAACCTACACCCAAGCAACATAGCGAGTACTTTAGCACCCATACTGAGGAGCCAGGACAACCAACAAGAAGCGCTGAAGGCATTGGATGGATTACTCAACGACCTAGGCGTTATCGTGGCTAGGATTAACCTATACAGGCAATTACTCGAGAAGCAACAAACAATGCCCACGTAGGAAATCCCCAATTACGCGACGAATGAGCTGAGGCGTGACTACATACCTAAGCACGGCATTCAGCCTAGGGAGACCGTGGTTTGGGTTGGGGTTACCGTGGATGCTAAGTAAGCACCGAGACCCATAGGCCTGAGCAACAAGCACTCCCAAGCAATGAAACACCAACATAGCAAACACAAAGCAAAGGAATCACCACATCCCCACCGTAAGAGCCCCCACGATATTGAGG
>JAKMAE010000129.1 GCA_022014875.1 Vulcanisaeta sp.
AGCCCTCTCGGATACGTACCTCGCAACATCTACCCCATGCTTCTTTAAAATGAATGTGTCGTACTCCCGGGAGAGCTGCATTAAAAATGTCTCCACGACAGCCCTATTCCAATCACCATGGGCATTCATTCTACTTGATATGAAGTTTACGAGGTTCAAAACCCTGGGATACCCACTAACCACCTCATTGGAGTTCATATCCCTAACCGCCGAGTAGTGAAGTATCTCCCACAACGTTACGTTCCCACCCAATATTTTACTGGCGTAGTCAGGGTCCCACACATTGATCCTATACCTCTGCGGTATATAGTTCAGGTCAGCGTTAATCTTCACGTCACCAGGTTTCGCAATTCTTATGGCCTCATAAAACCTGACCGTGTCGAGGCTCGTTGAGAACCTTTGCAGTAGCTCGGTGGCGGTGTTCGTTATTTCGTTAAGCTCCACGTCCTCATCGAGATTATGTAAGTAACCAAGTGCGATGGATAATGGCGTGAGTAATAGGCTCGTCCCTAGGCTCGTATTACCACCCCCACTAATGCGGATGGAGTCCCTAACCACACCCCTAATCAAGTCTCCAAACACGACCCTCCCAACGATACCACGCCTAATCCTAACACCCCTGAGTATCCCCCTAAGGAAGTGGTGCTGCGAGAATGTTGCGGCTATTATGAAGTCCTCGAACTTCGTATCCCTAAAGTCACGCAGCCTATGCACATTGCCAGGTTTTGGGTACGCGGATACCTCAAGTGCCATACCCACCGATAAATACGCCGCCAACCTATGGAGTGGTGTTTTCCCTAACCTAACCATTAACGACACCTAGCCCAGGCCTATCGGTCTTATGAAGTCCTTGCCCTTGGCCTCGTACGTCCCCACAACAACCTGAACATACTCATCACCTACCCTAGTGTCTATTACATGCTCGAATTTCCCGCGGGCAACGATATCATCACCAGGTTGGGCCACATCAATGTATAGGCTTTCGTAACTGACTACCTGCCTTACCTCAGAATCGACTCTACACCCATCGATGATTTCCACGTTATTAACCACGTACACGGCGGGCATGAAGAGTGAATCCCTCGAGTCAACAACGCGTGCCCTTATGGTGCCTATGCAGAGTGGTTTATGTATTGTTTGCTCCCACTCCTCACGCACCTCATCCTCCAGCTTGACTGGGTGTATCGAGAATTTTCTACCTCTATACAACCCCCTATTCCACACGTACTTCCTATAAAACAACTTAGCCTCATCAACGGTGAACGCCTGCGCCTCAGCAACCTCCCGAGCCCACTTCTCTAGACTGCCCTCATCGAAGCGGCTAAAACCCGAGGATTCGTCTGAGTACAGCTCCCTGACGGCTTCCCTGACCTTATACGCGTTTGATGCGCCATAAACTATCAAATCAATGTCCGAGTATTGGGGATTGTGGATACCCAGTAGTATGGACCCAGTTACGCCGAAATTGCCAGCCGAGACACCCGATGCCGATGATAACTCCCTCACCATCTCCAGAACCACCTCCTCTAATGGATCCCGCGGCTCCCTGAGTATCTCCTGTAATCTCTCCTCGGGTTTATAATGAGTCCTTACGCGATGCCTTGGGACCTCTATCAACTCTATATTCTTGTACCTATCAAACACCACGTAGTCCCGATACCTATCGCGCAGGTACCTATCGAGCACAGCCTTAACATTCGACGCGCTGTATAGGGGTAATACCCTCAGGTAAGGCACATTCTGCCTAAACCATATCGTATTTACAGAACTAACGCTTGAATCAACCCGCATGTACTTCAGGTAGGCAACGACCCTATCCACCGGGTGCACATTGCCTATAACGGCGAACACAAGGCCTTCCTCGGTCTCGATATAATCCCTATCCCTAAATCCCCTTTCCATCACGGTCATTAATCAAATCATCAATTAATTTATTGCATTATTTAAAAATTTAGGCTTGTTATTCATAAGTATGAATAGGTTTTTAATCCTAGCAATGTAGGATAATGCGTGAGGATTGGGATAATAACCCGTAATCCGCAAAGCTTCGCAACCGGTGCTCTCATTAAGTCATTTCAATCGCTAAACCATGATGTATTCGCATTCAATTTTAACGACATCACAGCCTACATTGGGGATTCCCTAAAATTGATTGTTCACGGTATCGACATATTGAAGGAATTATCTGCGGTGGTTGTACGACCCCTAGGCCGCGCCAGTTTGGATCAGGCGCTTTTTAGGATCGACTTATTGTATGCGATGCAGGAGAACGGTATTCGCGTATTCAACAGACCCGACGCGATAGAGAAGTGTACGGATAAGTTCAGATCACTCTATACACTAAGGATGAGTGGTATCCCCGTACCAACCACAATAACGACTGAGAGATCAAGCCTTGCCATGAGGAGCCTTGATTTATTAAATTCCGATGCCGTGGTTATAAAGCCCATGTTTGGTTCCCGAGGTCATGGCAGTGTCATGGTGAGGAAGAGGGAGAGGGATGTAATATGGGAGTTGGTTAGGTCACTCACGTTTTACCGCCATGTGGCATACCTACAGGAGTTCATTAGCCATGGTGGTGTTGATATAAGGGCCTTCGTACTTGGCGATAGGGTCTTAGCGGCAATGTACAGGAGGGCCCCTCCAAACACCTGGAAGACAAACATTGCCCAGGGCGCAAGCCCAATTAGGATAGATAGGCTCGATCCTGAGATTGAGGATATAGCCATAAG
>JAKMAE010000024.1 GCA_022014875.1 Vulcanisaeta sp.
TTTCCGAGGTTAGGTTGTTCTCTATGTTATTTTGAACATTGTATAGGGAGTTCACGATCGTGGTGTTTGCATTCACTATGGCCTCCATAATCCTCGTACTGCTCCTATTGATTGTAGATATGATGTTTGTGGCATTGATGCGTTGGTAGTAGTAAATACTATTGAGTGTTGCCATTACGTCGCCGAAGTAATTAGCGAGGTCCTGGTATATTGCTCTTGTTATGTTAAGTGCCTCGGTCATTGAATGATTAATTGGTGATAGGTACTGCTGCTGTATTGTGTATTCCTGGGTAAGTAAATCATCTGCGCTCGTCTTGATTGGGTCTAGGTATAGTGCTATTATTATTACCAATAGTGCAATTATAACCGCGAGCAACGCTAGGGTATATCTCGAATTCCACACCATATCATTAATGATCAATACCGTATAGTCTTTAATAGCTTTTCAGGGGTTCACAGAGTTTACCTAGGTTAACAACTAATAAGCACTATAGAGAAATAGTTATAAGGATGTAGGTTATAATAGACCCGATGATGCCGAGCGCGCCCGATGAGGTTTATCGGGTTCTTCGTAATAGTATGAATGATGAGATGTACCGAAGGTTGATGGGGATAAGAAATTACGAGTTGCATAGATTCATTGCCTGGGCCATAAACCTTTGTAAACCATCCTCGGTATTCATATCCACAGGCAGCCCGGAGGATCTTGAGTACGTTAGGAGGAGGGCTATAGAGACTGGTGAGGAGATACCCACCAAGATTCCTGGTCATACGGTTCATTTTGACCACCCGCTTGACCAAGCAAGGGCTCGTGAGGATACGGCAATATTGTTACCGGGTGGTCAGAAACTGCCGTTCATAAGGACGAAGGATCGTGATGAGGGCCTTAGGGAGATGTTCTCGCTACTCGACGGCATAATGAGGGGTAGGGAAATGCTCGTTGGTTTCTACTCACTTGGCCCCAAGGGCTCCCCCTTCAGCATATTGGCTGTTCAAATAACGGACTCATACTACGTAATGCATAGTGAGAACATACTGTATAGACCTGCCTATGACGAGTTCGTTAGACAGGGTGAAAAAGCCAGGTTTCTAAAGTTTATTCACTCTCAGGGAGAGTTGAATGAGATGAAGCAGAGCAAGAACATTAATCGGAGGAGGATATATATAGACTTAGTAGATGAGACCGTGTACTCCGTAAATACGCAGTACGGCGGTAATAGCATAGGCCTGAAGAAACTGGCGCTTAGGCTCACGATTAAAAGAGCCATGGAGGAGGGCTGGCTCAGTGAACACATGTTCATAATAGGCGTTGAGGGCCCTGGAGGTAGGATTACGTATTTCACAGGCGCGTTTCCATCAATGTCCGGCAAGACATCCACGGCAATGCTAGGCAGGTTAATAGGTGACGACCTGGCGTTCCTAAGAAACGTCAATGGTGAGGTAAGGGCTGTTAACCCCGAGGTCGGCGTCTTCGGAATAATCGAGGGTATAAACCCGATCGATGACCCATTAATCTACGAAGTCCTCACAAAGCCCGGCGAGGTAATATTCTCCAACGTCCTAATTACCGAGGATGGCGATGTCTATTGGAACGGTAAGGGAGAACCAGTACCCGAGAGAGGCATTAACTACACGGGTAAGTGGTGGAGGGGTAAGACTGATGATAAGGGTAATCCAATACCACCATCCCACCCCAACGCCAGGTTCACGGTATCGCTTAAGGCATTTAGGAACCTAGACCCCAGGTATGACGACCCTAACGGGGTAGTTATCGAGGGTATGATATTCGGCGGTAGGGACTCGGACACGTGGGTCCCCGTCTTCGAGGCCTTCAATTGGGAGCACGGCGTAATAACCATAGCGGCTTCCCTAGAGTCAGAGAGGACGGCCGCGGTAATAGGCAAACCTGGAGAGAGGGAGTTCAATCCAATGGCCATCCTCGACTTCCTCTCCGTAGACCTGGGCATTTACATAACTAATTATCTAAGGTTCGGTGAGGGTTTAAGAAAGCCCCCGAGGATCTTTGGTGTTAATTACTTCCTAAAGGATGAGCAAGGGAGGTTCCTAAATAGTAAGGAGGACAAGAGGGTTTGGCTTCAATGGATGGAGAGGAGGGTCCATAATGAAGTGGATGCCATAACCACACCGATAGGTTATATACCAAGGTATGAAGACTTGAAAGAACTATTCCGCGAGGTTTTAAACAAGGACTATAAATTAGAGGACTACAATAAGCAATTCGCGATAAGGGTCGGTAAACTTCTCGATAAGATAGAGAGGGTATGGAAAATATACTCGGAAATACCGACAACGCCAAGAAGGCTCTTTGAAGTACTCGAGGAACAAAGGCAAAGACTCATAGAGGCCAGGAGGAGGTACGGGGATCCAATACTACCATCCATTTTTACGTAGTAAATACATTGAGGTCAGCGAGGGGTGGTGATTCATCAACGGCAGAACCCAGCGGTCTCATCACCAAAAGTTAAATAATTTTTATACAGCCATTAGTACTTAACTTAAGTACTTAACTTATGTGAAGCGTAGGTACAGCACGCGTTATTATTACGTGTATTGTCTAAGGTTTTAGAATGGGGTATGCACGGTCTTCGAGGATTGAACAGGGAATTGGCGGGCCCGGTGGGATTTGAACCCACGACCTACGGGTTAAAAGCCCGCCGCTCTACCTGGCTGAGCTACGGGCCCAGTACTGTATCTTTCTTAAGGTCTTATAAGCTTCTCGCACCGTTAATGTTTTAAGGCGTTGTGGCTAAGGTCTTCACTTAGTATGTCCTCTCTTGTTGATTTGGTATTAGTTAATTATCATGGTGAGTGGGTTTTGGAGGGCAATGTAGTTAAGTACGTTGAGCATGTTGATGGCGACGTTATAGAGGCTGAGCTTGAGGGTTGCGGTGAGGATTATACCACGTGCGTTATAGAGGATGTGGTTAGGAGGTTGGGTGATGAATTGAAAATACCCAGGCCAGTGCTTGGCGCTATTAAGGCGAAGCTCAAGGTGCTCGGCCTTCCACTTGTTATAAAATCACGCGAGGAATCCAACTCATTGATCATAGACTTTAGGGGGAAGGGCGGCACCGCGCAATTAATTATCCGTTACCAACTAGTTTCGTATTAATTAAGGGCCGCTTTCAACACGGCGTATAGGATCAACGCCACTACGAAGATTATGAGCGCCATTAATGCGATCCCACCAAGCCCAAGGGCTGTATAGAAGTAACCACTCAGTAAGCTCCCTAGGCCCATCCCTATGCCGAGTACTAGACTATAGAGCCCCATGGCCGACCCCCTCATGCCTATCAACGCTTCGTCACCAGTCAGTGCAAGTACTGATGGGACTATTGCCGACGCCATGAAGATGAAGGGGGCTGAGATAGCCACTGCAACGAGTGGGTTTAACCCGACCAGTAATAGTACGGTTAAGACAACGAGGCCTATAGATACACCAACCACGCCAATACCCATAGTCCTCAATCTACCCAACCTATCCGATAAATAACCGAAGAATACCGAGCCCAGGCCGACGACCAAGGTCGAACCTAGAAATAGGGCGCCTACGTGCACAGGCAGGACACCCTCAATATTCCCTATCACCCTCCCCGAGTAAATACCTGCGCCTATGATCATGGTTATTGAAAACCATATCGGCAGCGTTGGTAACGCCCTCCTAGAGATACCCCTTAATGGGTTCAGGTAAGTAATACCGCTGGTCGGTCTCGTCTCAAGCACGTATTTTATAATAAATACGTAGAACAGGGCGAGAAGAATCATCAACACTGTGAATGCCATGGGGCCCCTAAACACTTGGTAAAGTATTGAACCCAGCATATAACCACTGGCATAGCCAAATATATTGAGGAAATCGAAGACCCCCATACCCAAGCCTCTATACCCTTGCTCAGTCAAATCCGTTATCATGGCCAATGAGGAGACTAGGACCAGCGCCGCACCGAACCCATCAGCCCCATTGAATACCGCGGTAAAGAGTGGGTTCTTCAGGGTCGATATTGATACGTAAATAGCAACGGTGAAGGTGAGCAACCACGTATAGCCTAGTATAAGCGTTAACCTTCTACCCAGCCTATCCGCCATGTAGCCCGCTATAAATGAGCTTGCAGCCTCAACGAATGGGTAGGCGGCCAGTATAATCCCTATCATTACGTTGTTGCCTGGCGATAAGTACGATACCAGGAATGCGTTTGCTCCGGACCCAACCCTTATTATCAATACTGGCAGGTAGGGTGATGATGACCTAACGCTTTTCATCATTGCTTGGCAACGCTACATCCTTAAAAAATAAATTATTTCTAATACCCAGAGCAATGGTGAGTTCATTACCGTTGATAGATAGGTACTCGAGACAAGTCGCGGTCATTGGGAGGGAGGGCCAGGAAAAACTATCGAGGGCGCGCGTTGCCGTAATAGGCCTAGGGGGTCTTGGGTCCCTCGTAACCCTTTACCTAGTCGGTGCGGGGATTGGCGAGTTGGTGATTGTTGATCATGACACGGTTAGCCTATCGGATCTACATAGGCAAATACTCTATAGGGAGGAGGATGTTGGTAAGCCCAAGGCGGAGGTGGCTGCGAGGAGATTGCGCGAGCTTAATTCTAGCGTGAGTATTAAGCCCGTAGGTGAGGCATTTACTGCAGATAATGCCGATGACATTATTAAGGATGTTGACGTTGTCGTGGACGCCCTCGATAATTGGTTAAGTAGGCAGGTCCTTAATGAATCCGTTGTTAGGTTGAGGAAGCCGTTGGTTCACGGCGCAGTCCATGGTTGGTATGGGCAGGTAACTACGGTAATTCCAGGCAGAACCCCGTGCCTTTACGAACTATTTCAGCTAAGGTCGCTACCCCAATGCGTGGGCTTCTGCCCGGTGGTGGGCCCTGTTGTTGGTGTCGTAGCCTCAATAGAGGCCCTTGAGGTTATCAAGCTCGTCACGGGCATCGGGGAGCCCCTAACCAATAGGCTATTGATTATCGACGGAAAGAACTGGATTATTGATGAGATAAGGTTAAGCAGGGTTGAGAATTGCCCCATCTGTTCAAAATACCTTGGGGGTAAAGAGAAATAATTTTATTTAGGGATCTCCATAACGAGGATTTGCTATGAGAAGGTTCCTAGCGGCATTATGGGCCAAGTTAGCGAATAAGCCATTGGCGCTGTGTGACAGCGGCGATGTTGATGGGATAGTGAGTGCGGCATTGTTCCTGAGAAAGTACCCCAATGGTGTTGTTGTGCTTGCGGCACCAAGTGAGGTCGGTAGGTCCTGGTGGATAAGAAACGTGCACTGGACCTTCGTGGCTGATTTACCCTGCCCGGGCAAGGCCCTGATAAGGGCCGACCATCACAAAACGAATAAGCCCTGCGCTAAGGTCGAGTTTTACGACCCCGAGGCTCCGTGCTCAGCATTGATGGCTCTAAAGGCCCTTGATTTAGTTAATGACCCAATTGCCAACAGTCTCGTGAAGGTAGCCGTAGAGACGGACACGGCTAACATAACCAGTAAGGAGGCCGAGGAGCTAGACCTAGCTGTTAGGTTCGCCTCTTACTCAGAAAAAATATACATAATAAGGAACCTAGCGATCAACGGGCTTCGGGCTCTCGAAAACGAGAGAATACGCAAACTCGTGGAGAGGGGTTATGAAGCGAAGAAATTGATGCTGGAGATCGCCGATAAAATACCGATTAAGGAAGTGATAAACATATACAGCCCGGTGAACCTAGGTATATCCTACAGGCAGTTAACGATCGAGCTTCAACGTAGAGGCGCCAAGATGGTTAACATACTACTCAGGCTTGGCAGAAGAACCTTTAGGTATTACTGCGGTGCGGATAAGAATAGCCTATATGACTGCACTCAAGTCGCCACTAGGCTCGGCGGCGGCGGCCACAAATACGCCTCCGGCGCTCAATACAGGGTATCCCTGTTTAATACGCGTAAAGGTCTTGAGGTGTTCATAAACGTGTTAAAGACTTACCTAAATACGGATAGGCTTGAATTACTCGAATTATCGAGGGATTCCGTTAAGACACTGATTTATTAATCACCGCAGGAGAATCCGCGCTTTGGACCATCATCATGTCTCAGTGGCTACCAACTTCTTCATAATACACCTAGCGCTCTTCATGGAAATCCTTATAAGCAATTTTCCGTAGGAGTTTAGGGTCTTCCTTGGGCCGGGTAGTGGTTGTAGACCATCCACTGGCCCAGGCTATTTTAACGACCCTTAGGGACAGGAATACGAGGCAGATCGAGTTCAGGAAGGGGCTTGTTAGGCTTGGTAGGTTGATTGCCTATGAAATAGTCAAGTCGTTTGATGTCGAGCCTGTGGAGGTAGAAACGCCTCTGGGGGTTAAGGCGAGGGGTGTTAGGATTAAGGACCTCGACCACGTGGTTATTGTTCAGGTACTCAGGGCTGCCATGCCCCTTGTCGAGGGTCTCGTTAAAATCTTCGCCAATGCCAGAATGGGTGTCGTGAGCGCCAGGAGGGTTGAGGAATCCCATAGACCTGGATCGTTGAATTTCGAGGTTGAGGTATCCTACGTTAAGGTACCCAGGATATCAAACGATGACATATTGATAATTGCCGACCCTATGCTGGCTACGGGCTCCACAATAACGACTGTTTTGAAGCACGTCCTTAAGTATGGAAATCCGAAGAGGTTAATCATCGTCAGCATCATAGCTACGAATTACGGCATAGAGAGGGTGCTTAAGGAGTACCCATCCGCTGAGATATACACGGTAGCGATTGATCCGGAAATCAACGAGAATGGCTACATAGTGCCTGGCCTAGGCGATGCCGGGGATAGGGCATTCGGCGGCTAGTCGAATTAAGCCCCATTTAGTTACGCGTTGTTCCTCGCTACCTTACTCATCACGTAATTAATCGCCTCATCCACAAGCCCCCTCCTAGCTAATTCATTAAACTTCTCATCACCGTCCAACTCCATGTACAGCCTCAACCTAGCCCTCACGTCCTTAACGCTCTCCTTAATCTTGCTTTTAACGGCATACCAAACGCGGGCCATGTTCATCAATTCCTCATCCTCCCTCAGGGCCTCCATTATCCTGTTAAGGGCCTTCCTGGCAATGATGCTGCTTAATCCCTCCGTAGTTACTGCCACCCTAATCCCGTTTATCTCACCCTCGAATGGCACAACGACCTCCGTCTCCTCGGCATTGGTCGCATCGTTAAAGAACTTTCTAAGCTCCCTGGCCATCTTCCTCGCGAGCTCGTTTACGGCCGAGTCGTTAGTCGCTATAACCACTAGGTCAGCCCACTCAATATTACTACGAAGTAGGTTCTCGTCCCTAGCGTCCCCCCTTATTAGCGTTACTTTCCCCTGCTCCGCGTACCTACTTAATTCATTCGTGAACTCCAAACTAATGACCCTAACGTTAGCGCCCGCCATAACGAATTTAATAGCTCTGCGTGTACCCACCGCACCACCTCCAATAATTAGGACGTTCCTTCCCTCGAAATCTACGAACAAGGGCACCCTCATGCAAACCCACTGATCATTAGTATTGCCTGATGTTTTATTTATTTTAACGGTTTGCCTGTATCAAACCCAGCACCGAATCCCTGATCTTAACAACAGCATCTAGGGTTAACCCTCCCTTAATGACTATGTCTGCATTAGCCACGGCAGGCCTAACCCACCTACAATTCTCATTAACTACATATACTGACCCAGGCACTCGGGAGTGCGTGAGTTGCGTTACGTAGGCCTCCTCGTCAAACCCCACGACCAACCTACGCCCATAGGCATTGCCTAGGTCGAACCCCATCATTACCGTGAGGTCAGGCCTATAGTTACTTATTAATTTATTAATGAGGTTTTTCAAACCATCTTCGCTACAGGGTAGGGGAAACCTTGGAATAACAACCTCGACATTGAACTTAACAAGTAGAACGGCCAATATTGAGTAGAATTGCGGCTTTATGCCCGGCGGTGTTAATATCAGCACCCGTGCATTGGCGCTATTCGGTTTGAATACTAGGGCTTCCCTATCCATGTAAACCCTGTACTCATTGCTATTGAATATCTCAATCATCCACTCCTAAGTAGGGACCGGCAGAATTAATTATTTCCTTAGGAACCCCCTCAATCTCTCCTTAACATCATAACTGAGCGATTCCCGGGCAAGCGTGTTCAATAACTCGTCCCACCTATCCTTAACCATGTCTATTACGGACCTAATAATCAATCGCTTAACCTCCAGGTAGACGCCGTGGGGTATGTTGCGCAACCTCCTAACCAACTCGATGGATACCTTGAGGCCCTCGTCAACGTCATTAACGATCTTATTAACAATGCCCCAATTAAAAGCCTCCTCAGTACTGAGTTTGAAGTCCCCGTCAAGGAAGAACCTGGATCTCAGGGTACCAAAGAGGTACGGTGCAAACGCCGGCGTCACAGGTACGAGCCCATACCTAATCCCGGGCAGGGAGAACTCGGAACCCCTGACGGCGACGACTTGGTCAACGAAGTATAGGAGTTCGGTGGCGAAGCCGTAGGCCGAGCCATTAACCAGCGCCACGACAGGTTTATCGCAGCTAGCCACGGTAATGACTAGGTCCTTAATTGCCGAGAAGTACCTACTCGACTCCTCGATCGTTTTGAACCCATAGATCTCAGCCAGGTCGAGCCCAGCCGAGAAGACCTTACCCTCCCCAGTCAACACCACACCACCGAAGTCCCTACAACCAACCGACACGGCATCCCTAACCCTCAGGGTTAACTCGAGGCTGAAGGCGTTCCTCTTCTCTGGCCTATTCAGCTTAATGATTAGTACGTCATCGAGGGGTTCCGTAACTACTATGTTATTCATCGAGTTTGTTTGAAGCCCTGCCTTATTAAATCCAGCCTTAACATACTTAACGTACATTGTAAATTAAAAATAATGCTTATAAAACAACTGCGAAAGAACGCGAGGGCTTCTTGGCCTACCTTACGGATAGGGTTGAGGCCGTTAGGTACGATCAAAAAAGAGGGCAGGTTGAGCTGGTTAAGGGATACCCAGAGGAGAAGTGGTTATGGAACCCTGACTTCCACCCGACGCCAATTAGTAAGAGGAACTGGGATTGGTATACATACGTAGCCATCTGGTTCGGTATGGCATTTATAGTGCCCAGCTGGTCCCTGGTCAGTGTTGGTTTAGCCTTTGGTCTAGGTACGTGGGATTCATTACTGGCGGTATTCCTAGGCAACGCCATCGTTTTAATACCAATGATCATCCAATCGCACGGTGGCGCTAGGTATGGTATTCCAGAACCCGTGTTAACAAGGACTAGGTGGGGTGTTTACGGAGCCATATTCCCAAGCCTTATTAGGGCCGTTATTGGCGCTGGTTGGTGGGGAATAGAGACTTATATAATGACCGAGGCCGCCGTTGGGATATACGCGATTATTACCCATAAGCTAGGCGTAATACAGAGCTTTGTTGAGAAGGGTATTGCGAACCCATTCACACTAAGCTTGGCTTTCCCAACGATATTCTGGACGACCTTCGTCGTAATAATAGCGCTTCAATTACTGCTACTCTACTTCTCACCAGTACCCGAGGCGCAACCGGCGCTTAAGTGGTTCGCTAGATCGGCCGCACCCCTGGTCCTACTGGGCTTCTTGATAATGTGGGGCACGTTCATGGCCAGGGCTGGGTGGCACTATGGCGAGGTTATTGCGTCCCCGTCAGTGCATGGGTATGCTTATTGGTTGGCGTGGCTCGCGTTCCTAAATGCGAACATTGCCTACTGGGCCACGATGGCGCTTTCAATGCCCGACTACACGAGGTTTGCAAAGAGCCAGTTTGCGCAAATTATTGGGCAAATACCCATGCCTCTGATGATGACCGCGATAGGCGTGCTTGGTATAATGACCACGGGCGCAATCGCGTATCTACACCACGTAACGATTTGGGACCCGGTACTAGCCGCCACACTGTACCTACCCACTGGGTTGGCGATACTCCTCAACCTAGTATTCATATTGGCGACATTCTCGGTAAACGTCTTCGCGAACACTGTCGGGCCAGCGTACGATTTTGCGAACGTATTCCCAAGGAGGCTGACTTGGTTCAGGGGTGTTTTAATAGTGGTTGCTGTTTCGATAATCCTAGGTGCATGGACGTTTTACGGCTCCGCGTATGGTTACTTATACAACTGGTTGTTGACGTACGGCGGTCTGCTGGGCTCCATCGAGGGCATAATAATATTTGACTACGCATTAATTAGGAGGTTCAGGTTTGAATTAACTGACGTATTCTGGAGCAGGGGCAGGTTCAGGTACTGGAGGGGTATAAACCCAGCCGCGTTCATAACGTTCTTTATCGTGGAGTTTATAATATACGCACCCTTCATACCGTTCCACGCGGTGATATTCAGCAACTCCTGGGTACTCTCGTTCCTACTATCAGGTATTGTATACGTACCGCTGATGACCCAGTGGGTAATACCGAAGTACCAACCTGAGCTGAGGGGCTCGATATGGCATGGCTATGTAAGTGAGGAGGTAGGTAAGGTGTTTAATAACCCTGGTCATTGAGGCTTTAAAGCAGGTGTTTTGAATCAAAATAATCGTACATTACCACCTGAGTACCCACTAAACCCCTAAGTATATCCCTCGCTCTACCGAGCGGCCCTATGTAGGCCGCCTTGCCCCCACCCCTTAGGAACCTTATTGCAGCGAGGATCTTAGGCCCCATACTTCCCGGCGGGAATTGCCCCTCGTTATAGTACTTCTCAGCCTCGCTCACCGTGACCTTGACGAGCCTCGTTTGGTTCGGCCTCCCGTAGTTTAGGTATACGTAATCTACGTCCGTGAGTATCAATAGGTAATCAGCATTTAATGCGTTGGCTAGGACCTGGCTAGCCAAGTCCTTATCTATGACGGCCTCGGTACCGCGGACATCACCGTTAGCAATTACGGGTACTCCACCACCGCCGACAGCGATTGGTACGAAGCCCTCCCTAAGTAGTAACCTTATAACGTCAATTTCCATCACACCCAAAGGTTCTGGTGATGGCACAACCCTCCTATAGCCACCACGTGCATCCCACTTGAAAACCCAGCCCCTCTCCCTAGCCAACCTCTCAGCCGTGTCCTTATCATATATGGGTCCTACGAATTTCGTGGGGTTTTGAAAAGCCGGGTCTTTTTCATTGACGATAACCCGCGTAACAATGACGACAGGGCTTCGCCGAATGCCCCGCCGCCTAAACTCATTGGTTAATGCATTGGCTATTAAGTAACCCATCCAACCCTCCGTGGCCGCATCTATCATGTCTAGGCTTAGGTAATCACTAACCCTCTCAGCTAAAAGTCCTGCCTGCGGTCCATTACCATGTGTCACGATAACATCGAACCCATCCTCGATTAGGTCAGCAACATCACCGGCCGCTAACCTAACCTGCTCGATTTGCTCCTCCGGCGAACCAACCCTACCACCCTCCCTAGCGAAGGCGTTGCCCCCCAGGGCCACAACTATTAACATATGAGCCCCAACCTGCTCGATTTCTTATATATCTTTCGTGCTACCGTATTACTGCGTATATTATAATGATTAATCGACTTATGTATAATTACACCTTACTATATACCTTACTATTCCTTATCTATTATGGTTGTAATACATGCGTATTCCACCTAACGAAAAGTATTACTTTTAAATACCGTATACGACGTATACGCTGGATGCTCAGGAGGATTGGCGACATTCTACACGTGGCGCGGGATAGGAGGTTCGTGTTGAAACTATTGATTACGCCCCCTCTTGGCATTACGATCTACGACTACGCAATGAGGAGGCTGGGTGTGCTGTACGACATAATAGGCCCTGTAAATTCACCATACGGCTTGGTGAGGCCTGACCCGCAGTTATCAAATATTGAGGAATTCGTGGGTAAGCCTGCGTATGCCAGGGAGGTTGACTTGAGGAGGGGTGGTAGGCATGGTCACGGCAGACAAACTCGTTAGGCAAAGCGTACTCAAATGCCCCTACTGTGGATCTACGGATATAGTGTTTGATTCGGAGAGGGGCGAATTAGTGTGTAGGAGGTGTGGTTCCGTAATTCAGGAGCACCTAATTGACGTGGGGCCCGAGTGGAGGGCATTTAATAATGAGGAGATCCTCATTTATGAAAGGGCAAAGCCGATAAGCCCCGCACTGCCTGGCCACGGGCTTGGCGGATCCGTAATAGAAATTAGGCATGGCTATACCCCATCACTTCAGAGTAGGTTGAGGGCGCTCGTAAGGCTCAACAAATTTAATCAGTACCAATACACCGAGAGGAAGGTTGCGGAGTTACGTGACGTAATGGAGCAGGTTAGGTATAAATTAAATCTACCGAGCAGCGTTGTTGACGAGGCCCTCGTATTATTTAGGCAATTAGCCAGTAGATACGACCTAAGGGGCGTTAGGACTAGGGATCTCGCCCTGGTCCTACTATACGTAGCGTGTAGGAGGGCCAAGGTCGTCTGCCAACTCCGTGAACTAAGGAACGCATTAAATGTTGAGAGGAGTAAAAGTATTAGTAAACTCCTAGGGCTCGTTAGGCAGGTGGTTGGTAATGGGGACGTTGTTGTAAAGAGCCAGGAGGAGTTGGGTAGGTTCCTTCAAAGGGTCATTAACGCGCTCAAGCTCGGCGAGGACGTTAGGTATTACGTGACGAAACTGGCCATGGAGATAATCAACGAGGGCCTACGTAAGCGATTGACGAACGGCAGGACATTCTACGCCCTTGTTGCATCTGCCGTGTACATAGCGGTAACGCTGATGGGTGCCAGGAAGAGGCAGCGTGATGTTGCGGAAGCCTCTGGGGTGACTGACGTGACCATTAGAAATAGGTATAAGGAGATCGTCTCGAAGATGGACATAATCATCGATGTGTAAGCATTTTAAAGGAAGCCCTGGAGGAAGTGCCTCGTGAGCGATAACACCTCCTTAATAATTAAGGAGTTGAGTGATAAGGAGACAAGGATACTCGTGGAGGTGTACAGGGCCGGCGGTGAGGTCATGCTCAAAGACGTTTGGAAAGCCATAGGGATCAGGAGTAAGGCCGGCATGCCTTTCGTAAATAAGCTTGAGAAGAAGGGCCTACTTATAAAGGAGAACGTTGGTAGTAAAAACAAGGTTATGTACAAGGTCAAATTGACGGAGCTCGGCATGGCCATTGCTAAGGAGCTGGTTGAGGCGGGGTCATTAATGAAGGTCCTAACCTATGAATTATTGACGAAAATACCCTGCTTCTTCTGCCCATACATAGACGTTTGCGGCACCACGAACGAAATAACGCCAGAGAAGTGCGAGTTCATCAATAAGTGGATCTATGAAGCGCTTAGGCAGGGCTCGGGCTAGTAAAAATTAATTATTTCTCCCTGATTATTGCCGCGTATGTCTAAGGAACTTTATAGGATCTTCATTGCCGTGGACCTAATCGACCAATTGAAGGAGCCTATCATTAAGATGCAGAGGGAATTGATTGAGGCGGGGGTTGAGATGAAACCTGTGGAGCCAGAGAACCTACACATAACATTGAGGTTCATCGGCGAAGTCAGTAAGGACTTGGTTGAGGAGGTAAAGAGGAGGCTTGGCGCCATTAAATATAGGCAATTCACAATACACATGAGGGGGGTCGGCGCATTCCCAAGCATAGAGAGGCCAAGGGTTATTTGGATAGGCATTGAGGAGGGCGCTAGGGATTTAGCGAACCTCCATGAAATAATTATGAAACTTACAGGGGATATCGGCGAGAAGGATGAGAGAGGCTTTATCCCACACCTAACCATTGCGAGGGTTAAGTATGTGAGGAATGCGAATAAGTACATGGAGGTCATTAGGAGGTATGAGAACGCGGACTTCGGAACCCAAGTCATCGATACCGTCAAGCTTAAGAGAAGTATTTTAACACCCAGAGGACCTATTTACAATGACTTATTAATAATTAAACTGCATCCTTAGCTTAAGGCTCATTGGTTCATTTTAAACCAATGCCGTGAGCGAGCAATTTCTAAATTCCTTATTAGTCAGTAATTAATAATTACCCTTCATTTGATGTAAATAAAATATTTAAAAGCTATAAGTAAATCGAAATTAATGAGTGGACGGCTTGACGCTGACAGGGTTAGGAGACCATTGGGGGGACATTTATAGAGAAGCCAGGAAATCCGGGGTTTACTTCCTTAGGATACCAAGGGATGGTTCATGGAATACCCACGTGGTCATTAATGGGGATTCTGTGATTATTAATGACGTTGAATGAGGAAGC
>JAKMAE010000025.1 GCA_022014875.1 Vulcanisaeta sp.
GGAAGCATGAAGACGACAACGGGCGTGTGCGAAGTCCAATCCCTAACCAAATCATGAACATACGAATCAACCTTAGCTGGATCACTAGGAACACCACCAAGGCCCACGAAGGGCAGGAAAGCAACGAAATAATACTTAAGGAGTTTACTAAGTATGCCTCCTGAAGAAAGCCTAGAAAGGTACATGCTCATCCCAGAAACAAGATTATGCAGCTCACGGTAAGAATCTTCATCACCCCTCTTAATAAGGCGAGACGCAACCCTAAGCTCATCAAGAAATACCATGACGAATTCAATAAGGAGAAAGGTTATGAGAGGAATAATACCTATTATGACGAATGCGAGGCTATTAAGCACAGGAATATTAAGTACGCCGTAATACATTGTGAGCGAAAATGAGAGGGCTGATACAAATATGAGGGTTTTTATGAGCGAGGACTTTGCATGCTCAAATTCGTGATCCAAAACCCTCCTTAACAACGCCGTATCATCACGTACCCTCCACGGTACAATGATAACGGGTCTAACGAGCGCTTTTAACGTCCTTGGGATATCCCTAATATCCATATACGCATTTAACGTCCCCGGAACACCCACATGATGCTGATCCCTGACGTAAACCACGTAAGCCCCATCCATAAACCTCACAACATCACCCCACCCAGCCCTCAACCTAACATAAACGACGTTGGCTAATTCATGGCTTAAAATGATGACAGCCATGAATGAGATCATTGCAAGATAAGCCGTTATAAACGCAGCGCTAAATGAAGCATACCCCAACGAGCGGAAGTAATCATAAACCGCTTTATAAAATAAATCCCACAATACAAAAGTAAGCAACACGAAACCCACGGAAATACGTCTACTACGTACATAAGCTTTATCACTAAAATTTATAATAAAATGAAAGAAAAATAAATTTTTATTTTTAAAGTTGCTCATATTTATGCCACACCTATTACAATAGCAGCGCCGATCCCAAAAGTGAGAAGTCCAGCCGCCAAGGCGCTCCAACCAACAACGTACACTAAATAACTGTATATCGCAGGAGCGGCTATCCCCGCGTATAGCGTGCCTACATCTCTAGCTACTCTAGCAGCCAGGTATGCGTTATTAGTGTAATAGTAAAGGGCGAGTTGTGGTAATGGTGATAGTGTTGCTAGTATTGTTAATGCTATCAAGGCCGCACCAGCCGCAACCAAGCCCCTCCTTGTCTCAGTCCTCATCCCGGGCATCACATAACAAACTTTGAACCCCTATATATATTTCGCCATTATTGATAATTATAATTAATGAAAAACATGGACGTAGTGAATAATATTGAATAAAAAACCTTTGGTTGTGGTTGGGGTCTGTGCTCATTTGTGCGGAGGGTTTCTTAGCTGTGTGCTGGTTCTCTACGGTTATGGGTAGATTGGTTCGGTTGGTATTGTCCACCAACCGTTAACCCTCCTAATGACGCCCCTATTAACCGCGTCCCTAAACAATTCCCTCAACCTCTGGAGTGTGCCGTCATCGTGGATTACTAATCCATAATCCAACGCATCGTACAACGCCACAGACCCCCTATTTAGCAACCTCCAAACCTCATCAATGGTGTACGGGAACACATCGAGCGCCCATGGACCATCCCAAAACCTACTAAACTCCACAACCCTCTCTATGAAGCCCTGTTGCGTGTTTGGTATTATTACGAGTAGGTCGACATCGCTTGTTACGAGCCAGTCGCCCCTAGCCCTAGACCCAAAGAGCACAGCCGACTTTATTGGATGTCCCGCCCTGATTAACTTATCTATGTAAGACTTTACGGCGTCAATAACCTCCTGATCCATTCAATCACCCTTGTAGCCATTATCACACAACTCTCAGCAACCCTTCTCGAGTATACCTCACTCGGCACTCCATTCGCAGCATCTGGGTACCTAGATACAAGGTAGTGCGGGTTCAAATCCTTCAAGTCGTCCATCACCTCATTGGTTGGTAATCCACCCTCCCTTAGTCTCTCGGCTAATTCGATTAAGTTGTGAGTTTTTGGCGGTATTACGCGTAGTCTTTGTATGATCAACGCCTTAAGAGCCTTCTCAACGGCTTGGTGCGAGTGGAAGCAGGTATAGTTGAGGTAGTTGAGCTCTAGCAATCTCTTGGCTAGCTCAAGCTCATTCAAAGCTTCCTTGAACCAATACTCAGCCTCTTCCCGCATCTATCGGTACAAAACTAAATGGTTAGGTATTTTTAATGCCTCCCCTAACCATCTTTCTTAGGTTGTTAGTGTCCTTTAGGGCTTTGACGTCATTATTTTCATTAGTGATTTTCTTAAGGTCTCATTGACGCTCAGTGGGTGTGGTGTTCCAATTACCGACCTGAAGCCGTGATTCACAACGATTTATTTATTGTTAAAGACCATGATTTACATGCCTGACAAGTTTGGTTTCGTTTGGGTTCTAATCTCAATTTCTACGTGGACGGTGAACATATTAAGGTGAACTAAGTCTTTAAGTTGTGGTTAGGGAGCCTGTGCCTATCCATGCGGAGGGTTTCTTCGTGATGGGTGTTGATGGTTCCGTAAGTCAGGTTGTGGTTTTTGAGTACCTGGATGAGGATGGTTATTACAGGGGGTTGGTTAGGGATAGGGAGGCATTGCTTGAGGAGTTGAGGACTGTTATGGAGAATATGCAGGGGTTCCTGGACGAGGAGGTGATTAGAATAAATGGCGAGAGGGTTAGGGCTAGGGTCCTCGACGTGGCCCTGGGCTTCAGGGGCTCCTACGACAGGCCATACCTCGAGTTCTACATATACTTCAGGGGCAACCTTAGACCTGGCGTTAATAAGTATGAGGATTTCTATGAGGAGGAGGTTGCTGAGTACGATTACGAAATTAATTGGTTATTCCCCCAGGGCTTCAGGGTACTTGATTACGAATTCGCCGGTGAGGGTTACGTGCTCGGCCCAGGCAACATACTTAGGCTCGTCGTTAAGAGGGGGTTGAGGGTTGGTAACTACGAGAGCATAACCTTTGAAGTACCGGGCGAATTGCTCAAGCGGGGCTAAGGCCGTGGTCCACACCTTCACGGTAAGCTCGTGAAAGTTTATAACCCTACAATGCCTGTTAATACGGTTTCTGACCCTTATGACGTGGATGGCGGTCGCCGAGTACGTGACAAGCCCCGCACTCATACTCTACCGATACCTCGCCGCAGGGCAGAAAAACGCTTATAAGCCATCCATGTGATTAGGCATTTCGTGGGTGGGAGGCAAAGGACAAGCTTGTTCATGACTACGGAGGAAGAGGAGAGGAAGTTGGGGAAGGCTGTTGCTGAAACCACGGGGCAGCAGCAACAACAGGGTAAGCAGGGGAAGCAGTCTAAGGGAGGTAAGAAGTAATTTAAGGCTAATAGTGTGATGATGCGGAAATGAGGGTTGCCAGGTTTAAACCCATTATTGATATAGCAGTACCAAGCGATGTCCTTGCCGAGTCGCCGGATGATAGGGAAGCGGTGAGGAAGATCGGGTACATAGGCAGGGGTGCGGCGATTTTCCAAGTCAGTAAAATCCTAATATACAGGCATAGGTTGGCGGAGAGGGATAGGGCAGACTTCATACTCAAGAATCTGCAGTACCTATCGACCCCTCCATACCTCAGGAAGGACCTTTTTAAATTAGACAAGGACCTGAGATACGCGGGTTTATTACCACCGTTGAAGACCCCGAACCACGCACCGGAGGGCATACCGCAGAGGGGCGAATTTAGGGAGGGGGTTGTTGTTAGGTGGGATGGCTACTACTCCATAGTCAAGATCGGTGATGGAGTCTACGCGAAGGTACCTAAGCCGATGCCTCTCGGCACGAGGGTTGTAGTCCAAGTGGATGCGCCAACGTCGAGGGAGGACACGTATAGGGCGCACGTGGTTCCTAGGGATAAGCTCAACATCTATTGGGGGTTCGATGCGGAGGTCACCAGTTTAGGCGAGTTGTTTCGGAGGTATGATGCCGTGATCCTAACGGGTAAGGAGGGTGTCGATATTAAGGAGGCAATAAATGACCTGAGGAGTTACATGGGTAGGGACAGGGTCTTGGTGGTCTTTGGCTCTCCCTATCATGGGATTGACGAGATACTTAGGGCGGAGGGGCTTGGCGAGTTTCTAAGTAAGTACCCCTTTGTGAATTTCATACCAGGGCAGGGCGTTGAGTCCGTTAGGACCGAGGAGGCGGTGATAGCTGTTCTCTCAATACTCAACCTGCTCCGTTATTTACGTAATTCAACGCCGTAACTTCACGCGTCTGCCGCATGGGTTTTGCGTTGTAGTTAATAATCTTTAAAAAGGGTTAAGATACGTAGGGCCGAGGTATGGGTTTAAAGATTCATAGGCCAAAGCGTGGATCCATGGCGTATTACCCAAGGAAGCGCGCTGAGTCGCTCGTGGCAAAGTTCCGCGTATGGCCCGATCCACACCTCGGTAAACCCATGCTTCTGGGCTTCGTCGCCTATAAGGCCGGCATGGCCCATGCGGTGATTATCGATGATAGGCCGACAAGCCCATTCTACGGCAAGGAAATTGTTAGGCCCGTGACAATACTCGACGCGCCACCGATTAGGGTGTTGGCGTTCCGGGCTTATTACTACGACCCCTGGAAAAACCTTAAGCTGAGCCTCGGCGAGGTCTGGGCGCCCGAGGTTCCTAAGGACGTGCTCAGGAAGGTCGTTACATTACCTGAGAAGTTCAATAAGGAGGAGATGATCAAGAAAATACTCGATAACCTAGACGTAATCACGGAGGTTAGGGCGATAGTGGCTACGCAACCAAGGCTTAGCGGTATTGGCAAGAAGACGCCGGAAATCCTCGAGATACCGATCGGCGGTGTTGACGATATTAATCAAATAATTAAGTATGCGGAGTCACTACTTGGTAAGGAGGTTAACGTGACCGACGTATTCACTGAGGGCCAGTACGTCGATGTTACGGCAATAACGAAGGGCAAGGGCTGGCAAGGCGTTGTTAAGAGGTTTAACGTGAAGATACTGCCCAAGTGGCATAAGCATAGGAAGGGGCATAGGAGGATTGGAGCTATAGGGCCGCAGAACCCAGCCGTCACATTCACTACGCCAAGGCCGGGCCAAATGGGTCTACACAAGAGGACGGAATACAACAAGAGGATCCTCAGGATCGGGCTCAACGGCGCTGAGGTAACGCCTAAGTCTGGCTTCCCGCACTACGGGGTTATTAAGGGGCCGTACATAGTCCTCGACGGGTCGGTGCCCGGTGTTGTTAAGAGACTTGTGACGATGAGGTTCCCCGTGAGGCCAAGGCCGCCGACGTACCCAACCGGTAAGGTTCAAATAGTGTGGTTATCAACACAGCCACTGCCGGGTGCGTGACCATGGTGAGCCTAGACCTATCGCCATTCATAAAGCCCCTGTACTCCGTGCCTACGGTAGTTAAGGTCTTTGGAATAGACGGTAACGTGGTTGGTGAGGTAACCCTGCCTCAGCAGTTCATGGAACCCGTGAGGCGCGACTTAATACTCAGGGCATACATAAGCGCATTAACCGCGAGGTTGCAACCAAAGGGTACCGACCCAATGGCTGGCAAGAGAACTACGGCCGAAAGCTTCGGCGTTGGTTTAGGACTGGCTAGGGTACCCAGGGTTAAGGGTAGTCTATGGCCCACGGCAAGGTTCGCGCCCAATACGGTAAAGGGTAGGAGGGCTCATCCACCCAAGGTTGAGAAGGTACTGCATGAAAGAATCAATAAGAGGGAGCGCAGGAAGGCCATTAGGTCCGCCATAGCCGCCACCGCAATTAGGGAATTGGTAATCGCTAGGGGGCACAGGATCGACAAGGTACCACAGATACCGCTGGTTGTTAGTAACGACATAGAGAGGGTTGGCGTGATGTCCGACCTAAAGAAGATACTCACAACACTCGGTGTTTGGGATGACATAGAGAGGGTGGCCGAACGCATTAGGATTAGGTCTGGTAAGGGTAAGATGAGGGGTAGGAGATATAAGGAGGGTAAGAGCGTGCTCATCGTCACATCAACAATCGACGCGCCCGTGATAAAGGTAGCCAATAACCTGCCGGGGGTCGACGCGGTCTACGTGAGGAACCTAGGCGTACTGCACCTAGCACCCGGTGGTGTACCCGGTAGATTAACACTGTGGACGTTGGGCGCAATTGAGGAGTTACGTAAGGGCTTGTTCATGGGGTGATGGGCATGATAATAAGGTTTGTACTGACGGAGAAAAGCCTTAGGCTCGCCGAGAGGGAGAATAAGATAACGATAATAGTCCCGAGGAGTGCGACTAAGAAGGAGATTAAGGACTACGTGGAGAAGACGTTCAATGTTAAGGTTGAGAAGGTGAATACGTTGATAACGATGACTGGGGAGAAAAAGGCCTACGTCAAGTTGGCACCTGGCTATAACGCCTATGACCTACTCAGTAGGCTAGGGCTCGTATAAAGGCCGTTGGTTTATGGGTCAGTTCGTGGGTTCATCCTCACCAAATCAGCACTTAAGTCCTGCATCACCCCAACGTATTTACTATGTGTTGATCTATAAAAGTATTTATAATCCGAAATAATGCTTGCCTAATCGTGATGATGCTTCACCTCGCCGAGCAGTGACGAATCCTTTAAGTGCTGAAAAACTTATTAACGTCATTTACCTAGCGCGGCCGTGGAGGTAATAAAGGAGGTTGGCGGTGATGATATTAAGGTGGTATTCATTAGGGATGATCAAAACGTGGTGCTTGAGGCGCTGTATGTTAAGGGGTTTAGTGAGGATAAGTATAAGAAACTGAAGAAGTACATTAAGGAGAAACTTGGCGAGGAGTTCCCAAGCATTGTAAGTATTGACACAGGTAAGGCACTGGGCAGGGCATTACTAATAGGCGCCGACCTTGTTAATAATTCCTTGATCAACGATGTAGTGGAGCTCGAGTCGGATAAGGTGAGTAGGTGGATTAATGACGGTGTCCTTAAGGAACTAGTCGATAAGGTTGCAAGCGAGACCAAGGGGGCTAAGAAGGCTAGGAAGCGTAAGTCGAGGAGAAAGAGGAGGAAGACGAGGAGGAAGAAGAAGTAAATAATTAACGCTCAGTGTTTATTGCTCGGTTATCGTAAAATAATTGGGAAGAAGGCTTTTTAAGGGGGTTGGTCTCTACGGGATGGAATGTCTGCGACACCCTTCGAGAAGCCTCAAGGTGCTGTAGAGGTTCCTCATATAGAGGTTGATGAGGAAACGAAGGAGATAATAAGGGAAATATTATCGCAAATGAAGAACACAGTTGAGGTACTCTTCTTCACGAGTAATACCTGCGGTAATAGGGATACGAACTGGTGCGTACCAACAGAGGAACTGCTTGACCTACTCGCGGAGTTGGCGCCGCCGGGTAAGCTTGTGGTGAGGAAAATTAGGTATGAGGAGGATAGCAACGCATTCGTCAAGTACAATGTTGAGCCTAACAGGGTACCCGTTATATACCTACTAGATGGGGCAATTAGGTACCTGGGCGCGCCACTGGGTGAGGAGGTTAGGGCCTTCATAGAGACGATAGTTAGGATCTCGGTAGGTGAGACGAAGCTTAGACCCAGGACTAAAAAGGGACTTGAGGCCCTAGCCAACTCAGGTGGCAAGAGGGTTGAGGTCATGACGGTGGTGACCCCATCATGCCCGTACTGCCCATACGCAGTGCTTATGGCCAACATGTTCGCGTACGATAGTAAGGGCAGGGTTATCTCGACCACCGTCGAGGCGTATGAGGAGAGCGATATTGCGGATATGTACCAAGTCTCTGCAGTGCCCACCGTCATCCTTAGGAGGGAGGATCAAGATGTTGGGAATGTCGAGTTCATAGGTGTTCCACCTGAAAGTGATTTGTTGAAGAAGGTCCTTGAGTATAGCGGTGTGTCGTTACAATGAGTCCCCAGCTCTTGCCTTAAATATACGCACTGAATAGTACTGGCAGTATGAGGGTCTTCTTTGTAACAAGTAATAGAGGTAAGTTCCTGGAGGCCTCATTAATACTTAGGGAGTACGGTATAGAACTCCAGCTGGACACGAGCCATAGGAAGCTTGAGGTGCAGGGCGATGATCTAGAGGATATAGTGAAGGCAGCCCTCGAGAGTCTCTGTAGGGACTCGGTAAGGGACTACTTAGTCGTTGAGGATGATGGATTATTCATAAACGCATTAAATGGCTTCCCCGGTCCTTACTCATCGTATGTGTATAAGACGATTGGGGTTACAGGTATCCTAAAATTAATGAGTGATGTTAATGATAGGTCTGCGTACTTCAAATCCGTGGTCGGTCTTTGCGGGCCCGGCGGTGTTACTAAACTGTTCGTGGGGGTTACGCACGGTTTCATCTCGCGGGAGGCGAGGGGTCATGAGGGTTTTGGTTTCGACCCAATATTCATACCGCTTGGTTATGACAGGACATTTGCCGAATTAGGCATCGATGTTAAGAACAAGGTGTCCCACAGGGCCAAGGCGTTTAGGGCCTTGGGCGAGTGGCTACTGAGGAGTAGGTAGGCGGCGCACCATTATGATCATTAAAACCGACATGTATAGAAGGGCCGCGGCTATACCCATGAGTACGTAAATCAATAAGTAGCTCACACTCGCGCCCTGGCTATACATGCAGAGCACGTGCTTGGTAGGCGACTTTAATTGAATTATGTACATTATTGGCGTATTGAGCACGGTTATTATATACACGGGCGCCAGGGTGCCCGTGTTACATATGACTTGGCCCATTACCGTGGGTATGGCAACCACGGACTTAATAGCCGTGCCGTAGGCCTCCAGGGAATTCGAACCAGTGGTGGTTATTGGCGTATTCCCCGTGTATGCCAATACCTCAATGAAACTCTTAGTGCTCAGTACCGTGTAATTATAACTACCAGGTGTGTACGTTATGGGCCAGTACTTTGAGTAGCAGATATTGCCGTTACTAGTTAGCACGGTTATGTTTATACCACGTATGGGCACCGCACCGTTTACTAAGTCCACCAAAACCCTGATGTTGTAATTATTGCTTAGGCCTAAGTTAATGATTATTGCATTACTCATTGCCTCCGTAGTTTCCGAAACTACGAATGTATTAGCAGGCACATGGCATTCAGTAATTGCACTATTTATAGCATTGCTTAATTGTTCCGCGATGCTACCGGGCCCCTGCGCATATGCTGTGGTTTGAACGCTTGTGACTATCAATAACCCTAGAATTAAGGCGGCCAGTATTAACCTATTCATTATACACCACTCGCAATTGAGGGTTTATTAGAGTTTCCAACAAACTAGGAATCCACGTAATTCTCGACGTTTATTATCGACGTTATCAACCCCTCCCTCTTCATGTTTATTAACGTCCTAACCAAGTGGCTCCTCAATATCTTCGCCCCGCAGTATGTGCAGTATGGTTTGCCATTGATTAGTACGGTAACCCTAACCGAACCGCACGCGCTGCATTTAAGCATCGACTTTTGTCATTACGAATTATTTATAGGTTCTGCGCATGCGTTTCCCACTTTAACCGAAGCAAATGGTTTAAAATAGGTAGGGTTCGTGGTATTGATACTTGGATTAATGAACGACGGTAGTGCAAGCACTTTTGTTAGTGCTAGGGATGTCGAGTTGGATGATGTATTTAGGTTACTCCACCCTGTTATTCAATCAGCCCTGATTGAGAGGGGGTTTTATAAAGCGACTGAGCCCCAGAGATTGGCCATACCCAGGATACTCGATGGCCGTAATGTATTGATAATAGCACCGACAGGTAGTGGGAAGACCGAAGCGGCGGTGCTGCCCATCCTGTCAATGCTTAGGTGGGGTATGGATAAGGGCGAGATCGTTGATAGAGGCATCTACGTACTCTACATAACGCCTCTGAGGGCGCTCAACAGGGACCTGCTTGATAGGTTGATTTGGTGGGGCGAGAGAGTGGGTATACAGGTTGATGTTAGGCATGGGGATACGGAGCAGAGCGAGAGGGTTCGTCAAAGCAGGAACCCCCCGCACATGTTGATAACGACGCCAGAGACGCTCCAGGCAATACTCGCTGGCAAGAGACTCAGGGAGCACCTCACAAAGCTTAGGTGGGTAATTGTCGATGAGGTGCAGGAGCTGGCTGAGGACAAGAGGGGTACTCAATTAGCGTTGACCCTGGAGAGGATTAAATGGCTGATCAATAGGAAGCCCCAGATAGTTGGTTTATCGGCAACGGTGGGCAGTCCCAGGGAGGTCGCGAAGTTCCTGGTGGGCAATGATGGTGAATGTGACATAGTGCAGTCGAGCATTATTAGGGAGATGAGCATCGACGTTATACACCCAATACCGACTAAGAAGGATGAGGAAGAGGCAAGCAACATGTACCTATACCCCGAGGCCCTCGCCAGACTTAAGGTCATTAAGGAATTAGTCGATAAACACGGCGCAACCATAATATTCGTAAACACGAGGTCCATGGCCGAACTATTGATGTATAGATTCGCAATGCTTGGTTACGACTCAGTGGGTATACACCACAGCTCCCTATCTAGAGTTTCTAGGACAACGACGGAGAGGGCCTTTAAGGAGGGTAAGTTGAGGGCCGTAATAGCCACGTCAAGCCTGGAGCTGGGTATAGATATTGGCCGGGTCGACTTCGTCATACAGTACCTATCGCCACACCAGGTGATTAGGCTTGTCCAGAGGATTGGTAGGAGTGGTCATAGGCTCGATAGGGTCCCCAAGGGCGTTATAATTACTGAGGATCTAAACGATACGTTGGAGGCTGTGGTGATTGTGAATAGGGCTAGGGCGGGGCTTTTCGAGTATACGCAAATCCCGGAGAAGCCCTATGACGTGCTCGTCCACCAAATCGTTAGCCTATTAATGATTAAGAACAGGTGGGGCGTTGATGAACTGTATGAATTAATAAGGAGGGCATACCCGTACAGGAACCTCACTATTGAGGAGTTGAAGGGCATACTCCGGTTCATGAGCGAGGTGCTTAACCCAAGGCTTGCGTACTTCATTGAGGATGAGGGTGTCGTACTTAAGCCGAGCAGTGCCAGGGCTCGTAGGGAGATGTATAGGTACTTCTTCGATCAAATGTCCATGATACCTGACGAAAAGCATTACCTAGTAATTAACCAGGTCAATAATGAGCCCATAGGAATGCTCGATGAGGCCTTCGTGGCCGAGTACGGCCAGCCAGGCGTTAAATTCGTGTTTAGAGGCGGGGTTTGGGTTTTACAGAAGGTTGTTGGGGATACGATATACGTAATGCCCGCCAAGGACACGGTTGGGGCAATACCGTCATGGGTAGGCGAGGAAATACCCGTACCGTTCGAGGTGGCCCAGGACGTCGGTAGGATTAAGGAGGAGGTTGGTAATTACGTCATTAAATTAGGTCCCGAGGCTACCACGGAATTATTCGCTAGTAAGCTTGGGGTTTCAAGGGATACCGTTAAATACATTGTCGAGAGGGTGATGGAGCACTTAAAGAGCGGTGTTCCAATACCGTCCAATAGGATAGTACTCCTCGAGCGAGTCGGCGACGTAGTTGTGATATACACCCATGGCGGGACCCTGGTCAATAGGACGCTGGCCAGGCTAATCGGCGAAATCCTCACAGAGAGGCTTGGCTACCCGGTTGGTGTTCAGCAGGACGCTTACGCCGTGGTGCTTCAACTACCGAGGCCGGGTATCGACACGATTCTAATCACGCAGACGTTGATGGACTTGGCGGAGATGGATGAGAAGACGTTCATTGATTATGCGATGAGGGCCATAACTAAGACGGGTATTTTCAAGAGGAAATTCGTGCATGTGGCCAGGAGGTTCAATGTTATTAGGAAGGATAGGGAATTGAGCGACTTAGCCATCACAAGTCTCATAGAGCTTTACAGAGGTTCTCCCGTATTTACAGAAGCCCTTAAGGAGGTCTTGACGAGGGACTTCGACCTAGACAACACATACCTATTCCTCAAGTCCTTCCTAAGTAAGGAGAGGGAGCTGGTGGTCGTAGAGAGGACCGAGTTCAGTCCGTTGAGTAGGGAGGTTGTGGATAAGATAAGCCATAGGCTTGAGATCATGGCGCCAGAGAAACTCGATAAGTTAATTAGGGAGAGCGTCAAGGCAAGGCTGCTTAACGAATCAGTAACGCTCGTGTGCACCAACTGCGCTTGGGTTGGCTCCGTGAGGAATAAGGACCTGCCCGACAGGCCGAAATGCCCGGTCTGCGGCTCGGACAGGCTAGGCGTGTTAAAGATTGATGAGGAGAGGGCTAGGCAGATCGTGGAGAGGTGGAGGAGTGGTAAGGCTAGGTCAGAGGATGAGGAGGTTATAAGGCGTATAAACAGGACGGCCGACCTGGTGAGTAGGTACGGTAAGTTAGCCGTACTCGCATTATCGAGTAGGGCTAGGATAGATGAAATCGAGGAATTCCTGCCGAGGGTGAATGATTTAGACAGCCTCGTCGTCGTAATTCACGAATTGGAGAGGAGGGAGTTAAAGAGGCGTTTCATGGAGTGATACCTCATACACCGCGCGCATAAGCGCTATTTCCGACTCATTAACGCCCACCCCACGCAGTCTCGAGAACCTCCTATACACCTCAACCACCTTATCGAGCATGTACTCTCTACAGTCATCGTTTATGCAAATCCTAAATGGCGGTACATTGGTCCTAATAAGGCCAATAACGCTGCTGCCCTGGCCCACGTACTTACCACTCATTATTGAGGTGTTGATGCCCACCTTGGCCCAATCCCCAATTACTGAGCCGAGCTTGATCAACCCCGTTTCAACCCCGGCATACCTAATGATGCCTATCGTGTTTTTCAGGTTGGATGTTACGGAGCCAGCCCCAATATTCACCCACCTACCGACGTAGGAATCGCCCAGGTAACTAAAGTGTTCCTTAAGGCTGTGCATGTCCATTACGGAGTTCTTAACCTCGCCGCCCACGGCATTGTACATATATAAAACGCTACCCTCCCTGATGTATGCGTGCGGTAGCACCCTGGAGCCAGGTCCCAACAACGCCGGTCCCTTAATGTAAGAGAGAGGCTCGACCGAGGCCCCAACCATTATCACGGCGCCACCCCTCTCGTCGATGACGGAACTACCCGAAACCTCCGAGTCTACTGATTTATCGCCGAGGACCTTAATCAAGTACTTGGAATTCTCACGGAGTAAGTACGTATTCCACTTAATAATGGACCAGACGCCCTCGATCATCGGTAAGTCACAATTATGAATTACGTTGCCGCCCACGGTACCGCCAAGGCCTATTAAAACCCTATCGCCACACCTAACCTCGCCAGCGTTGAAATTAGTGGCTAATTTATTCAACGTATCTATGTGCGGCAATAATGAGGTGTGTATAATCAGTGATGGGCCGTTGACCTCGTCAATACTGCGCAGGTACTTAATCGAGTATTTAACACCAGCCCTGGATAGTAACGACGGTGCAATACCGTTCCAAAGGCGTGATAGGTAGTCGCGGGTTACGACGTATATCGCCGGGTCGAGGCCCGCATTAATTAGCCAGAGGATGATGTGCTCGTAATACCTAAGCCCACCGATTATTAAGTCACTAATTGGGGTACTGAGCGATAGTGGGTAGAAGCGTCTGTAATCATCCTCAACAATAACTACATTGTCGAAATGCACAAATAATGGTGTAATTAATAATTTAAGGCTTACTCGCACCGAGTTTTTCAAGCATTAACTCGAGGTATGTCCTCCTCTCGATCCAATCCCTACTCAGGCCCAACCTATCGCCGAGCCTGAGCACCTCCTCCGTAGCTTTATCAATTAACTCTCTATCATTGACCATAGTTTCGACCTCGACGAAGTTCCCAAGGCCCTCTACCGTGTCGAGGTATATCGTGAAGTTCTCATAGTTATAAACATCCCTCCTCTTGACTATCCTAGCCACCTCCCTAAAACCGAGCCTCCTCAGTATTTCTAATGTACTGTCTAGATCGTTGGTCGTTACGCTTATCTCCTCCCTAGTCTTACCAGCACCACCGATCCGGGGACCCTTATACGTAACAACCACGGTGCCATCACCATAAACCCTAACCCTAAGGGCCTCATCCGTCCTCGCAAAATCCCTCACCGGGCTATTGAAGTATACATCGGTCTCCTCCGTGTGCTCGAGGAACTTGGCGTTAAGCTCCCTCAGTTTATCCCTAACATTGGTGTGGT
>JAKMAE010000026.1 GCA_022014875.1 Vulcanisaeta sp.
CAAATACGATGGCAGGTATTAGTAGGATTAATGATGCATAAAGCATCCTTAGGAAGTTAACAGTTATTGGATTAATACCTCTCATGAAGTCGCCATAGACTATAGACGCCCAGGCCCAAATAAACGCAGCAACTAACGCGGGCGCTGCATCGATAATAAACATACTGGGTTTCGGCGGCTCAGTTCAATATAAGCATTATTAACACGTGGGCGGCTTACACACGCCTAATCTCGAACCCTTTATGACCACATCACGCCTAAGCAATTCCCTGAGCATGGCCGTTACCCTGGCGGCATCGCCCTTGCTCAATCTAATTACTACCTTTCTCGCATTTACGTACTCCACAGAGCCCGAATAACCTAGGTACTTTAGGAACTCGTTAATATCCCTTGGATCGACCTGTGGGATCTTATTGACATCACCGCAGGGGCCCCATTTACAGGCGTAGCACCCAAGCCCCGCCGCCTCGATATTTGCTCCGCACGCCGCCTCATAGACCCTAAACCCCATTTCACGGGCCAGCTTTGCAATGCCCTCCTTCAAGTCCCTGGCCTTTATCGGGACCTGCTCATTGCCGAGCCTCATCGTTGATAACCTACCCGTTAGGTCGATACCCACGTTTCTCAACCTCAAGTATATGTTCCTGGTAACCCTTAACGTACCCAGCACAACCGTTTTTACACCAACCTCCCTCGCGAGTTCCAGGATATCCCTGATATCCCTATCGGTAATGCCCGGTATTATAGGCCTAATGAAGAGCGCCGCGTTGATCCCAGCCTTGATTAACCTGCCCACGAACTCGAGCCTCTCGATAGGGTCCGGAGCGTTGGGCTCTAACTTCCTGCAGTTCTTAAGGCACGTGATGCTCTCGAGGAAGCTTATGTGAGGCGCGTACTCGCGGATCTTGGATATGTACTCATCAGGCAGTGTGGCCTTTGACGATACCTGGATAGGGTTACCCAAGCTACCCAAAACTCTTATGTACTCGAGCGCCTTATCCCTAGTCTCCGGTAGGAACGGTTCAGTAACACTGCCTATGGCGAACATGGTCGCGCCAGGCCCAAGGAGTACGTATGGGTTTACTACCAATGCATAGAGTAGCTCCTCACCGGTCAGGGGGTACGGCTTAACCTTTGTCGTGAAGCCCATGTCGTAGATATAACAATAAACACACGCGAACGAGCAACCAACACCCGTGTGAATAGTCATCCCGCAGGGCCTTGGCCTCCTACGTGCATGACCATCCTCCCTAGCCCTCCTTAACGACTCAGGGCTCAACCTACTCTCCAACTCCTCCCGCAACTTCTCCTTAAACTCAATGTACCGTATCAAATCCATAATTTGCAAAATAACAATAAAGCGCTAAAATAAATATATTAATGGCCCCGTATAGACGCAGGTTAATTTAAAATAAGAAAATAATGTACGCTGGCCGGAGGGGAGGCATTTCATCGGCCCGCGGCTTCGCGGGTCTCGAACTCCACCATATCCTATTTATTGTTTGTTTTAAAACTTTCCCGTGGGTATGGGCCTGCGCTATTCCTCCTATGTTTACCTTTCCGCGCCTGTATTTCACCATGCCAAAGAGCCTATTGAGTACCTTACTGCCTACCCTACCACCATAACGTGCAAAAATTAACTCGATTATTAATAACACGTTATCACTAAACGCCAGAGTATTGACCCCCTTATTTTGAAAAACGCGGTCCAAACCCTTAATTTGAGCAATGGGGGTTGTCTAAAATCATCGGCGTGGCTACGGTAAGTTAGGACTAAGGTTTACCTTATGTCACATGTCACATTGGCTCGATAATTACGTGGTTAGTGATCGGTATTACTCCTCGACCACCGTGTTCACCAACTTACCTATTTTTTCTATCTCAGCCTCAACAACGTCACCGTTTTTCAGGAATTTACCTCTTGGGAACCCCACACCGGCTGGTGTCCCAGTGCTTATGTAATCACCTGGCTTTAGCGTTATGCCCTGGGACGCCCAGTGTATTAACTCCGGTATTTTGAATATGAGGTTTCTCGTATTATCGTCCTGCTCCACCTCACCATTAACCCTAAGGGTTAGCCTTAAGTTATGTGGGTCCTCTATTTCGTCCTTCGTTACCACGTATGGGCCGACGGGTGTTGATGAATCCATGCTTTTGCCGTAGATCCAATCCATGCCGTAGGGCTCCTTACTGGGGAATTGCCAGTCACGCATTGAGACGTCATTAAGTATTAGGTAGCCGAAAACATGGTCGAGGGCCCTGTTAACATCGATGTACTTGCCTTTCCTACCTATTATCAGCGCTAATTCAACCTCCCAATCAACCTGTCTCGAAACCCTAGGCTTAAGGATTGGTTGTTTATGGCCAATCAATGCATTTGGGAATTTGGGGAAGAAGTACGGCCTATCCGGAGGCTTCGCGCTGCTTTCTTTACCATGCTCCCTGTAATTAACGGCGACGCAAAGGATCTTCTCGGGGTTTGTGACAGGCGGTAGCCAGGTAATGGAGTCCGGGTCTCTAATTACGGCATTGCCTGACCTAACGGCGTTATCTACCAAATCCTTGATGAGGCGCATGATTGGTTCACCGCCCTCGATCAGCGACTTCATATCATAGAGGAAAACTGGTGCGTAATCCGTCTCGTAAACCCTCATGTACGTTTCGGGCAAATCCACAACCACATTGTTAACATAAACACCGACCCTCTTAACACCACCCCAAACAAACGATAGGAGCCTCACGAACGTATTAATCAAGGCGTTGCTTTTTAAACATATTAACTTACTTGTTTTACATTTTAAATAAATCCAGCCTAGCCCTCCCTCCAGCCGCCCTTGAGTAGGTACTCCTCAATAGCCACTGCGGCGTCAATACCATTCTTCAACGCCTTACCTATTAAGCTCGGTCCGGTGGCTACATCGCCAGCGGCGAATACGCCCCTCCTAGTTGTTCTGTGCTTTTGATCTATGTCTATAGTGCCACGGTGTGTTAATTTAATCCCGCAACAACCATCCTTGAATGGTGGTGTGGGTACCTCACCGATTGCGGCTATCACCGTGTCCATCTCCATGACATACTCAGAGCCCGGTATTGGCTCGGGGGCTGGTCTACCGCTCTCGTCAGGCTTCCCAAGCCTCATCTTGATTAGTTTAACCGCCTCGACATGTTCCTTACCAAGGACCTCGACTATGTTGGTCAACTCCACGAACTTAATACCCCTCTTTATCAAGCCCTGTATCTCGGCCTTACCAGCCGGCGCCTCGTTAATCGTCCTTCTATACAGGACGTAGACATCCCTAGCACCCTGCCTCTGGGCCTCTATTGCGGCGTCAACCGCGGTCAAGCCTGCGCCAATCACAGCCACCCTATTACCTGTTGGGTAAACCACGGATTTAGGTAGGTAACCAAGCTCGCTAGCGTATATCCTATATAGGTAATCAAGGGCTAGGTAAACACCCTTAAGGTTCTCACCGGGAATGCCAAGGGCCCTAGACTTCCAGGTGCCCGTTGCGATTAACACGGCATTGTACTCATTAATTAGATCCTCAAGGTGTACCTTCCTCTCTACGAACTCATCACCCTCCGTATGCACCTCTTCATCCGCAACGACCTTCGTCTTGAGTATGAAGTTGACGCCTAACTCAACCAACTCCTTAACGCCAGCCCTAACGTTCTTCTTAGGAATCCTATACTCTGGTATCCCGAAGATCATTAATCCACCAGGTTCCGGCATTTTATCGTAGACATCGACCTGGAAGCCCTTGCATATTAAGTAACCAGCTGCCCCAAGTCCTGCAGGTCCGGCCCCTATGATGGCGACCCTCTCTTTACGTCTCTCTATCTTCTGACCTGGTGAGCACTTTAGTGCGAATTTCACGTGAGGGATGGGTTAATTACTTATATAAGTCTTTTCCTTAGACTTAGATCAACAATAATTCTACGAGGGAATCATTATATATAATAAAAATCCACTCATTAAATATATCGTAAATGTTCTTTATATGTATTAAGCAAATTTATTATAAAATACAATCTATTAATATATAGTTTCGATAACCTTATTTAAAATAAATAACGGGACTGTTTCTCGGCACCTTGAGCATCTTAATCACGGGTTCGCACTTAGCCCTGAATAGGAATAATGCCCTTAAATTAAGGTCCCTCTCTAGGTATGCCTCGAAGTTTCCGAGACCCTTGGAGATTATTAAGTCGTGATTCTCTAAGTCCCTGATTAAGCCCTTATTGTAAAACACTGGGTACCTAGTCCCTGTGGAGACAATCCTTACACGCGTATCGCCGAGCACCTCGCTGACGTATTTTGCCGTGACGTCGACCTCGTAGGGTAAGCCCCTCGCGTACACGGTCACGTCAATGCCGCTATTCACCAACTTCCTTATTAACAGTGCATCTATTTGGAACTCTCCCGAATTATCAACCACGTAACCCACCCTCCTGACCTCATCCAATAACTTCCTTAACCCATCCCTAGTAATACCTAGCCAAGTCGCACCCTCGAGTAGCCTATTTACGAAATCATCCACATTGAACTGGTAACCTCTCATGGGTACATCAACCGAGTTGGCGGCCGCCGCGACTTCGAAGTATTTGGTTAAGTCATTACCCGCATATGCAATGACCCTGTCCAACACTGATGAAGCTACCCTCTCAAGCTCCGCCTTCTCGCTTGCGTGTGGGTCATCGTTGTTGAGTATCTTCACGACCTCCTCAAACGACTCTATGAATAATGGGGACCTCCCCCTCGGTATTAACTCCGATATCCTCATGGAGAGCCTCACGTAGTGGTTTATGTCGGTCACCCCAAACATCCTGAGTTCCTGCATTCTGGACTCCAGGGCACAGAGGATGCACGTGGGGACCTCTATATATAGCATCAGTATTTCAACGGCTTGTTACTATTTATAAGTACTTAGTCAAGACCGAGGGGTCGGATTTATAATCACTTTTTAGAAGTTACGCCGATAATTAATGAGCATTGATGCGTTATTGAGAGAATTAAGGGAGGACACGGTTCATGGGGCCTCTTGGTACTTCCTTAAGGGTATTGAATTGGTGAGCTTGGCATTAAGTAGCGGTTTTGATCCCGGTAGGATTAGGGCGTTAATTAATGAGTTAAGGGGTGTTAGGCCAGGCATGGCGCCAATAATTAACTTAGTATATATAATCGAGCAGGCAATCAATAGGGGTTTGGATATAAGTGACGTTATTAACAAGTTGAGGGAGGCCTATTCAAGAATTCGTGAAAGAATGATTGAGCAATTAGGTAAGTATGCGATTAGGTGCGGATCAAGCGTAATAACTATTAGTTATAGCTCAGCCGTTAGAGCCGCCCTGGAGCAGTGGGGCTCGTGTTTTGATTCATTGATCATAATGGAGTCCAGGCCTGGCAATGAGGTGTTTCAGGCCGTTAAGGACTACTCCAGGTTTGTAAACACGATAAAGGTCATACCGGACTCGGCGGTTGCGAGTTTTATTGAGAGGGGTGTTGATTACGCGGTCGTTGGTGCAGACGGCTTATACACGGACGGTTACTTCCTAAATAAGGTTGGTACCGAGACCCTGTTAATAACGGCGCGTGAGTTCGATGTTAAGACCATAGTCGTTGCCGAGTCGTATAAGGCAGCTGTGGGTGGGATTGACGAGGTTTATACCGTGGATTTCGCAGTTGGCGATGTAATTACGGAGGTGCCGTTATTCGATAAGGTACCCCTTGATTTGGTGGATCACTTAATAACTGACGTTGGTATTATTAAAAGGCCTAGGGCTGAGGATGTGGAGAACGTGAGGGAGGCATTCATAGAGAGCGTTTTAGGTCCCGGTGGGTAGTCATGAGGTTGTTCAGGTGCTTAAGGTGTGATGAGTGTTGCTACTTCGATAATGAGGAGAGGGGGCCAATATTGTTTGAGGACGAGCTCGCTAGATTGAAAGTACTCGCCGCGGAGAGGGGCTTCGAAATTAGGTATCGAGAATTGGTAATAAACGGCGTCAAGGTATATAAGTGGTTAATTAAGGGCTACTGCCCATTCTATGACAGGGAGAACAGGGCATGCACAATACACCCCATAAAGCCGCTGTCCTGCAGGATGTATCCGCTACTGTACAATCCAAATACGGGTGAGGTACTTATATCAAAGGAGTGTAGGTGGGTTAGCGATGCGATAAACTCAGGCGAGGAGGTTGGTCTGGAGAATTTCCCTGACGAGACCAAGGCGCTAGAGGAGGTGCTGTCTCGGTTATACAAAATCAGGGTAAGGATTTCGGGGAATGATCGAATAACCAAGGCCTAGGTACGTATCGAGGGTATCATAGCGCTTGCTAATGATAATGCTTAATAATAATGTCGATTGCGCATAACCGTCAATGCCGGATTTACCTGCAATTGAGGGTGGAAGACCGGTAAGGTACGGCAAGGCCCCTCTTCGCTATAGGCCGTGGATCAACGATGACGATATAAACCTAGTAATTGAAGTTTTAAGATCTGGGCAGTTATCGGCTATTGGCGGGAAGTGGAACACTGCCCTGGAGCAGGAGTTAAGTAAGTACTTGGGTGTTAAGCACGCGATCGCCGTGTCGAACGGTACGGTGGCGTTACACGTGGCGTTGAAGGCGCTAGGTGTTGGGCCTGGTGATGAGGTAATAACGACGCCATTCACGTTCGCAGCCTCCGCAACGGCAATACTCCATGCAAACGCAATACCCGTGTTCGCGGATATCGATAGGGAAACCCTGAATATAAGCCCAGCCTATATTGAGGAGGTGATTACTGACAGGACGAAGGCCATAGTTGTGGTTCACCTAGCGGGCTACCCAGCTGAGATGGATGAAATAATGAAGATCGCCAGGGAGAGGGGGCTATACGTAATTGAGGACACCGCGCAGGCACTCGGTGCAATGTATAGGGGTAAATTCGCAGGCTCTATCGGAGATGTTGGCACATTTAGTTTCTACCCAACAAAGACAATAACCACGGGTGAGGGTGGCGCCGTAGTAACGAACAACGACGAGGTTGCTAGAATAGCTAGGTTGTTGAGGAGCCATGGGGAAACTGCCAAGTATTACTATGAATTATTGGGCTACAATTATAGAATGACGGAGTTCCAGGCAGCCCTCGGTTATTCCCAACTAAGGAGGATTGAGGAAATAATAAAGCGAAAGGAGGCGTTCGCGAAGGTGCTTATGGAGGAGCTCGAGGATATAGAGAACGACCTAATATGGTTCCCACGCCCAAAGCCCTACATTAGACACGCATGGCACTTATTCCAGGTGCTGCTGAACCTGGAGAGGATTAGGGTTAGTAGAGATAGGATTGTTGATGCACTGAGGGCTGAGGGTATTGAGGCGGTCACGGTGGCGTACCCAATCCCCCTACATAAGGAGCCAATAATATTAAATATGGCTGGTCATGGAAGGGGTTGTCCATGGTCGTGCCCATACTATGGCAGAAGTATTAAGTATAAACCATTACCTAACGCTGAGTGGGCTGCGGAACGCGTAGTTTCAATACTAATAGGGCCTCTTTACACGGAGGAGGACGCAGCAGATACTGCCAAGGCGATAAAACGAGTACTCAATTACTACCGTAGATAAGGAGGAAAGGGAAAAAGAAAGGAAAGATTTGGGGGTTTTGATTTTTGATTTTTGTTTGTTTTTCCTGCTTATAGTATTATGTTTCCTTGTTCGTCTACCTTTGCTATTACCTTCCTTATTGTCTTGCCGTCGGGTGTCTTGAACAGTGCCATCACAAAGCCCTTCCTACCCTTAGGCTGCACCTTCCAAACCTTCGTAGGCCTCAACTTCTTACCCTCAACATCATACTCCCTCTTAGCCAGATCCTCAAGCGTCACCATACCCGGTCACTAACACTGTCACTCGGAGAGTATTTAAAAACATCGCTTGGGTATTCAACGGACAAATATATCGGCCACATTACGCAAAACCTGGCATACATCTTTAATAAATATCAAATAATACGTTAACTATGAAAAGACAGAGTTAAACAATGACAAGTCGTGTGTCATGGCAATATATACGTGGAGAACACGTTACGTAAAAATACCGAATTTAGTTAAGGTACGTTATCAATGATGCCCTTGGCCCTAGCCGTTTTCACTATTTCATCGCCGTCTATGACGACCGTGCCCATCGACCTAGCTATACGCTCGACATCCTCCTTCCTCATGGCCTCGCCATCGTCGCTCAACATCTCAACGATCACCAATGAGGGCGGTACATTGGATAACCTAGCCAGTATTAGTGATAGCTCTGTATGGCCAAATCTCTGACCAACCCTACCGAGGAGTATCGGTACATGACCTGGTGCGTAGAATTCATTATAAAATATTCTCCTTGCCTCGTCAGCCCTGCCACCCATTACTAATTTCACCACATCTGCGAGCCTCGTTATTGTTAATGCCCTGTCCACATCCCTAATCCCTGTCTTTGTTTTTACATGGTTTACGTATATGGAGAATGCGGGGTCATCGCCATAGCTCGGCCTTTTAACAAGCCCGTTGAAACCCACGTTACGAAGTACCTCACTCATGAATTGAAGCCCTAGTTCCTTACCTACTGAGTTCTCCGTGACGAAGCATATGAGACCACCTGCGTTATGCCTCATCCACGTTATTATCGAGGGCGTGACGTGGTCAGCCCTTATTACGGCATCAACCTCATCCTCCCTACTTTCCGAGTCGTGAATAAACACTATCTTGCCCTGTCTTAGTAACTCCGCAGCCTTATCAATCATGGCTTCGTAAACTTAAAGTTTAAGTTAATAAGTTTAACTTCAAATTAAGGTTTAAGGCATAACCATACGCAGCAGTACTAAGGCGAGTCACGAAACATGGTGAGGCAGGGTTAAAACTTAATTATTTTTTACTTACTTTTCGGCATGTGGTTAGGGCATTGATATTGGCGGGTGGGTTTGGTAAGAGACTTGCGCCACTAACGCTGGATAGGCCGAAGCCTTTGGTGGAAATCGGTGGTAAACCAATACTCCAGTGGCAGATCGAGTGGTTGAGTAGGCAGGGCATAAGGGACATAGTACTTGCCGTGGGTTACCTTAGGACCAAGGTTTTCGAGGTCATGGGTGATGGGTCGAAATTCGGTGTTAGGCTTTTCTACAGTGTCGAGGAGGAGCCTCTCGGTACGGGCGGCGCCATTAAGAATGCTATGAAGTTCCTAGAAGATGACGTCTTCGTGGTTCTCAACGGCGATGTAATCACCAACCTATCAATAAAACCATTATTGGATGGGTTAGGTGGAGGCATCATAGCCTCAATAGCGTTGGTGCCTATGAGGAGCCCGTACGGCATAGTTCATGTTGATGATGACGGCTTCATAACCGAATTTAAGGAAAAACCGTTGCTCGACTACCTAATCAACGCCGGTGTTTACGCATTCACTAGAGATGTATTCAGGTACTTACCTGATAAGGGTGACATAGAGGTAACGGTATTCCCCAAACTAGCCAGTGAAAGGAGGATTAGGGGCGTTATTTATAGGGATGTTTTTTGGAAATCCATAGACACGATCAAGGATATAGAGGAGGTGGAACGAGTAATTAAGGATATATTCGCCTAAACCGCCGGGGTTTTCAGAGCCTTCAACACCCTGATCTCCTTAATCACCGTGTTTGGGTATTGACCCTTCTCATCCTTCTCGTACTTCTTGACCATATCCCACACGGTCAGTAATGCCACGCCGGTAGCGAAGACAGCCTCCATGGCAGAGCCCGTGTTTGACACGTTACGTGTATCTACGAGTACCTCAACACCATCCTCAACCACTCTTACGTCCACATTAACGTAGGTTAGGTAATTCAGGTGAACTAGGGGTAGCACCTCCCAGGTCTTTTTGGCGGCCATTATCGCCGCTGTCTTGGAAACCGCTATTACGTCGCCCTTCTCGACCTTGCCCTGCCTAATCAATTCCACGGTCTCTTCCCTAAGCCTTATGAATCCTCTCGCAGAGGCCTCACCGTAATACGTGGGCTCCATCGTCACGTCAAACATGGTGATAATGGGCGGCCCACCAGCATTGTCGTTAAATCCCTCGATGCCAGGCCCAACGCCTGATTCGGACTTAACCTTATTGGAGACCCTTATGTCGAATATCCCATCAACACGGCTGGAACCGCATGACTGCACCTTCTGACCCATGAAGTTGGTAACCCACTCGGGGACGCATGTCCTGCTGCAACCCTTAATTGTGTTCCAGGCCGCAAGGAGCCCCACGAATAGTCCGAACAAGGCGTCCATCTCAACCCCCGTCTGAGCCCTCGTCCTTGCAAGGACCGCCATTTCAATACCATTCTTCTCATAGTGCACCCTAGCCTCAACATACGTTATGGGTATTGGGTGCAGGAGCGGTATGTACCTCCAAGCCATCTTCGTGGCATTTATTGCCGAAACCTTCGCTATGGCCGCGGCATTGCCGAGGCCGCTGAAGCCATTATTCATTAATTCGCTCATCGTCTCTTCATCAACCCTGAGGAAGCCCCTAGCCACGGCCTCTCTAAAAACAACCTCCTTATTCGTTATATCAACGATCTTCACAGACATTGCGGAAATAACCAATTGCGTTTATTTAAGGATTAATTCTATGCCCTAAGTGCTTAATCACGATGTTAAATACCTCGTCGACAACTGCATTTACATCCCTCTCGCCGTTAATGACTGGGTAATTCAATTCCAAGGCCCTCCTCAGAAGCAATTCCCTGACCCTCTCCAGGAAGTCCCTATTTATCTCGAAAACCTCCAGCCTACGCCTACTACTAAGCCTACTCATCGCCACGTTGACCGGTACATCGAGGATTATTGTTAAGTCAGGCCTTGGGACGAACCTGTGAAGCTCTATTAACCAATCCATGGGTAGCCCCATGGCGCCTTGGTAGGCCAATGTAGACTCCATATACCTCTCGCTAATTACTAAATACCCCCTATCGAGCATGGGCTTAACCTCACCGTAGTAATGCTGAACCCTATCCGCGACAAAGAGCAGCGCAAATACGGAGGGGTGCGCAACGTTGGCGTTCTGTTTGAGGAGCCAATCCCTTATCAACCTACCTATTGGTGATTGACTGGGCTCGGACGTCACGTGAACCCTAAAGCCCCTGTCGACAAGCCTATCCCGTAACCTGGAGATCACGGTTGATTTCCCAGAGCCGTCTATTCCCTCTATCGCAATGAACATGACAGGTACTAACGCGTGGGTATGTTTTTAAACACACGCCTCTAGGCAGTACGGTGATGAGGTGAGAAAGGGCCTGTTGATTACTGGGGCAGCGCTTATCGTCGCGGCCGTTGCGGTATTTCTAATAGGTATTTACCTAAGCACCGACATTGTGCGTAACATCACATCAATAATTACTGAAGTCCCACACTCGGCCGAGTTAAGGCCGGAGGCCTCAATACCCATCACTAATGTGAGCGAGGGGGCTGCCGTGCTCGTTATATACAACGACACGTTGGGACGGCCACTCCAGGTAGTAACTCCGGGGTCCGGCATGTTCGTGGAGCAACTCGTTGATGGTAAATACGCGATACTCTACGTACCCGAGGTTTCATCGGGTACGTTATGGCTTAGGAATAACTATAGCGTGGACGTAATGGTTTACTACACCTACGGTGCGGTGAGTATAGGCTCGTTAATGCCATTGGCCTTGTCAACCCTGGTTACCCTGGGCCTAGGTATTGCTGGTGTTGTATTGCTAATACTCGGTGCTTTACTGAGGAGTCTTGATTAATGATTCGCTTAATACCTTTCAATTGGTTTTCTTTATAATCCATGCCTGGCCTGTTTCGGTGGAAATGCTTATTAATGGCTGTTAATATTACGTAGCGATGAAATCGAGCATTAGAGTTGCAATAGCCGGTGTTGGCAATACGGCATCGGCCTTTGTGCAGGGACTTAAATACTGCGAAATCGAAGAAAACCCAATTGGGCTCGCCTTCAAGCGTATTGGGCCGTACGAGCCCAGGGATATCAAGGTCGTTGCAGCCTTTGACGTTGACTCGCGCAAGGTTGGTAAGGACCTCGGTGAGGCAATATTCACGCCTCCCAATAATGCGCCTAAGGTTGTTGATGTTGGTAAGTTAGGCGTTATAGTTAGGGCTGGTCCCCTCCTCGATGGCGTTGCCGAGGAGTTAAGGGGCTCGTTCATACCGGTTGTCGAGGGCTCAATAGAGGATGTAGTTAGGGAATTGGAGAGCACAAATGCGCACATCCTAATTAATTACCTACCCACGGGCGCACAGAGGGCTAGCGAGGCCTATGCCGAGGCCGCCCTTAGGAGTGGGGCTGCCTTCATCAATGCAATGCCCGCCGTGATAGCTACGTCAAAGGTTTGGCAATCTAGGTTTGAGGAGGCTAAGTTACCGCTTGCGGGCGACGATGTTCAGAACCAGCTTGGGGCAACGGTGCTTCATAAGACAATAATTAGACTACTTGCACTCAGGGGTGTCAAGATCGAGGGCACGTACCAATTAAATGTCGGCGGCACACCGGACTTCCTAAACCTAATGTATAGGAAGGGGCAGAAGGAGAGGACGAAGACCGAGGCGGTGAAGAGGATGGCCGAGGGTATGGAATTCGATGCATACATATCGCCGGTCGCGTACATAAACTTCCTGGGCAGTAGGAAAATTGCGCACATGTTCATCGAGGCTAGGGGTTTCGCGAACATGCCCATCAGGATTAGGGTTGATCTAGAGGTTTACGACCCATTCAACAATGCCGGTGTAATGATCGATATCGTAAGGGCTGTGAAGCTAGCCATGGATAGGGGTATAGGGGGTCCATTGATCAGTCTCTCGGCGTGGGCGTTCAAGAACCCGCCGGTGCACGCACCGCCTGATGTGGCATATCAATGGTTAGTGGACTTCATAGAGGGGAGGCGTGAGAGGTAACGGGCCGTTCTTAACTACAGCATAATTGCGTAAAACGGTATGTGCACGTCCTTCAACGGCCCCTTAACAACCACGCCAACCTTTGGTTGTATCTCAACCTCGAGTATTGTGGGGTGTACGGCCTGCCACCTCATCTTCCTAATGAACAGGTAGCGCTTGAATTCGCCATCAGGCGTCTGCGCCAGGCCCATGACGAATACGCCCGCTGCTAGGAATTCCTCGACACCATACCTAGATATCATCCTGGCGCCCGTGGGTATTTCCGTGGTTATTATCGTTGTTACACCAACCTCCCTCTCAATACCCATGACCAAGGCCCTAATGTACTCCCTAAGTACCTGCACGTCCTTCTCAAGCGTGACCAGGGGCGCTATTGGGTCAATAACGAGCCTCTGGGCCTCCAGGGATTTCGCATAGTCGGCTATTGTGTAGACGAGGGACTTGGCTACGGTTATTGGATCCTTCTCTCTAATCTTCTCGATAATGTCCATCTCAGGGATCAGCACCTCCAGGTAGCCCTGCTCCCTAAGGGCCTCTAAATCCCAACCAAACCTCCTGACCCCATTGACTAGCTGGTCGTAGGTCTCGTCAACCGATACGTATATCCCCGGCTCGCCGTACTTATAAATACCGTTGATGAGGAAGGATAGTGATAGGAGGGTTTTGCCCGTACCCGTCTCACCACTGATTAAGTACGTCCTACCCCTAATCAAGCCACCGCCCAAAACCTCATCAAGGCCAGGTATTCCCGTGGGGACTAAATCGTAGTATAACGACATCAGCAACAATACATACCGAGGTTATTATAAAGATTGCGGGTAGAGTAATGATTTAATGAGGGATTGATTAGTATTAATGCTGATCACACAGTACTTCTTAATTTTAACGTAACGGCTATGGCCAACAAAATCCCTGTAAACCCATGTCTTAAGCGGTTATTATGATTTTTGAGCAGTCATAATTAATTGCCTATGAATTACGTGCTATATCGCATTTATGTACATTGACACGGACCTAGCCAAGGTGCGTACTTATCATAACCCTTCTCAGAATAACTCCTTAACCACTCCTCCTCGAACTCCCTAGGCACCCTGGGCCTCTTGACAATGTCGTAGTAGTCGTAGGGCTTTATATCGAGTATTGGAGTGCCAGTCCAAGCATCAAGACCCCTAAGCCAGAGCCTTGGTGGTTCTAATTTAACTAGCTCGAGCACGGATAGACCAATGGGGTTGGGCCTAGGTGGATACCTTGTAGCGAATATACCGACCTCCTTAT
>JAKMAE010000130.1 GCA_022014875.1 Vulcanisaeta sp.
TATTCCTCAGCGGGTATCTTATTCCTAAGGGCCTTCATTATCTCCTTGGCCGTTAACTGCTCAACCTCCTTACCCGGTGGTGCCCTGGCTATGTAATCAATGTCGGCATACTTAAGCAACTCCCTAAGCAGCATCTCTCCCCCTCTGTCCCCGTCTACAAACGCTATCGTGGTCTTCCTCTTACTCAACTCAATCACCGTCTTTGGAATACCACCGCTCGAACCCCCGAGCCCAATCACGTTCTTAAAACCATGCTTAACTAGGTTGAGCACGTCAGCCCTACCTTCGACTATTATTATGGTATCTGCCGTGTCAACCTCAGGCCCGGCGGGTAGCTTCTCGGGTCCATACTCAATAACCTCGGCCTCCCTAACACTCTCTAGGAACTTCGTAATCAATTCCTTAGTGTCGGGTATTGTCTCGTGCTCTATCATCTTCAGTAGCTCCCTGGCCCTATCGAATATCCTCCTCCTCTTCTCCTCCCTCAAGTCCCTGATCTCGGTTACCTGTATCTTGGCGTTGTATGGACCGACCTTATCAACAGTCTCTATCATTGCGGCCACTAGGGCGGTCTCGTACCTATCCAGGTTCGATGGTACGTAGACCTTACCAACGGTCTTGTCGCCCTTATGCTCAACCTCAACCTCTATCCTACCAATCCTACCACTCATCTGCAGCTCCCTAAGGTCTAGCTCATTACCGAGTAAGCCCTCGGTTTGGCTGAAGAGCGCCCCTATTATGTCGTACTTCTCCACAGTGCCCTGAACCTCCACATTCGCAACTATCAAGTACTTAGCCACTATGGTTAAGGCCCCCATTACGACACCAGATAACCCATGGCTGAGCGGATTAAAATAGTTTCTCTAGGCGTGGGTAGAATTGTAGAATTAAGGGACTAGTTATTTAAATAGGTGATCCTCCAGTCCACGTGTCCACGGATTTGCTTAGGATTTACGAGAGGCTCGGTAGTATAGCTAGGGACGCCCTGGACTACGCATTATCCATTATAGAGCCCGGGATGCCCATACTCGAGCTTTGCGAGAAGATAGAGGATAGGATAAGGCAGGGTGGTGCGAAGCCGGCGTTCCCCGTCAATATAGGCATTAACGAGGTTGCCGCACACTACACAGCAACGATAGGCGATAGGTCGGTAATACCAAGGGACTCCGTAGTCAAGATAGACATTGGCGCCCACATAGATGGTTACATAGTGGATGCGGCAATTACGGTATCATTCAACCCAATGTACAATCAGTTGATCAAGGCTGCGGCCAAGGCGCTCGAGGCTGCCCAGTTTAGTATGAGGCCTGGCGTGCCCGTGTCGATGGTGGGCGCCCAGATAGAGAGGGCGATAAGGTCCTTCGGGTTTAAGCCGATACAAAACCTAACCGGGCACTTAATTAGGAGGTATGAGCTACATGCTGGGAAGTCCATACCCAATTACGACAACGGTGATAGGCAAAGAATACTGGAGGGTGAGGTATACGCCGTGGAGCCATTCTCAACAAATGGGTCTGGCTACGTGGATGACTCGCCCTCGGTAACAATATATAGGTTGATGAAGAACCCCAAACCTAAGGATCCTCACTACGACGTGCTTTCCTACATAAACAATGAAATAGGCCCGCTACCCTTCACGCCGAGGTGGTTAGTGCATAGGTTTGGTAATGACGTTGTGAAGGTAATAGATGAGTTATACAGTAGGGGCTACATCTACGGCTACCCAGTGCTCATCGAGCACGGTAGGGGCTTAGTGGCCCAGGTTGAGGACACATTCGTAATAACCAGGGATGGCGCCATACCCGTCGTGAACGTCCTCTCACTACTGAGGTAAAACTACCTACCAAACCTCCTCTCCCTCCTCGCGTACTCATCCAGTGCTTGTCTCAAGTCCTCCTTCGTTATTTCCGGCCAGTACTTATTCAGTACGTATATTTCGGAGTACGCCGATTCGTAGAGTAGGAAGTTGCTGAGCCTGTACTCCCCACCGGTCCTTATTATTAAGTCCGGCTCTGGGTACGGCTCATCGCCTAGGTATAAGTACCTAAGTAGTGTATCCTCGTTAATATCGCTAACGCCCAGTCTCCCGCTGTTTACGTCCGTGATCAACCTCCTAACAGCATCGACTATCTCCTGCCTACCTCCATACACAACTGCTAGGTTAAGGTAGTGGTTCGAGTACTCGGAGGTCGCCGCCTCGGTAATCTCTATTTCCCTACGTACCTCCTCAGGCAGTAACCAAACCCTACCTATCACCCTCACCCTAACCCTATTCCTATGGATCCTCTCATCCATCCTAACCTTGATCAACTTCTCCCTAAGTAACCTATACAGGAGCTCCAGTTCGTGCCTCGACCTACCGATGAAGTTCTCCGTGGATAATACGTAGATAGTCACGATCCTTATCCCAAAATCAAGCGCCCACTCGAGGAATTCCTCGACCTTGTCAGACCCAATTCTATACGCTTCCTCTATCGAAACCCCCGCTTTCCTAGCCCACCTCCTGTTACCATCCGGTATAACGCCTATGTGCATGGGTAACGGATTCATTGATACTTTACGCATTGGTCTTT
>JAKMAE010000131.1 GCA_022014875.1 Vulcanisaeta sp.
CGCTCTACCAGGCTGAGCTACGGCGGCGTGTTTTCTCTATGATGTTTGATTATAAGTTTTTCTTCCGTGCCTTACTTACCGCCTTGTTTTTCTCTTTCTATTCAACACTAGTCTTTTAAACCCGTTTTTCTTTCCATACCTGATATGGATAGTCAGGTGTTGAGGAGGCGTGGCGCGCCTGGTATTAGGGTTACTAGGTTGCCGTATAGGGTTAGGGTTTATCTCAATAACCAAGTCCTGATACCGGCTAGCCTTGTTAGGGCTTTGGGGATTTCGGGCCTTAGGTATGCCGTGATTACGCTGTCCTACAATGGCGTGGTTATAACACTTAATGGCGTCAAGCTACTTAGGACAAAGCACACCGACAGTAGGCAGTTCACGATACCGAGGGAGGTGAGGGAGAAGTACGGTATAAAACCGGGCGATGAGGTCGAAATCCTCGACATAAGGCCGTACAGGCTTTAAGGCGCTTTTATCCCTAGTGCTGTTTTATCGGCACTTGTGGCCTGTGGTTGTTAGGCGGGGGCTAATGCTCGATGCGTAGTTACAAGGTTCAGTCGTGGATTACCGGACCGAGTTTGTTAAGTACTGTGGTCGTGGGGTCACGTAATTGGATAACGACAGTAAATAACCATAAATGGCCAGGTCTTTATCAGGAGGTGGCGATGAACCTAAACGGTTTACTTCATGAAGTCAAGTATCGATGGGCCGCCTTTATCCTCAACCCTCACTTCCCTGCACTCAATGCTTAACGAGGTGAGGCCCTGGGGCCCTACCTCCAGTATGATGGGCTTCCAGGTATTTATGAATGATGCGTTTATGATATAGGCGTTTCCCGCCTTAACGCAGCGGGTTACCGAGTTGTGCGCATGCCCGTGTATGGCAATGACCCCGTTCTTCACGATTGGGTCCTCCAGGTCCCTGACCCCGAGCATTGGCCAGATCCTTGGATCCTCACCCTCTAGGGTTTTGAATGTCGGTGCGTAATGGGTTAGTAATATTGTTAGTTCTCTCGATGAGGCTATTGTCCGCTTTAACCAATCAATCCTGCGCCTGTACTCCTCAATTATGTGCGGTATGTTCCTTAGCTGCCACGTGGTTGGTTTCTCAAGGGCCCCGCGGGAGCCTATTATCCTCAGTGGGACTCCATTTACCGTTATTTTTAATACCTCATCATTGAGCCATCTTATGAAACCTAGGTTCTTAGCCCTTGGTAATACTTCGTCGTAGTCCTCATTGCCTGGTACCGCTATTACTGTATCGCTCAATTTCTTAAGTACATCAATGAGTATTTTTAATCCCTCGATCTTGCCATCCTCCATTAAATCCCCCGCTATGAGTACGGCATTGAACCTGCCCAGATCCTTAACGGCTTCCCTAAATCTTGCGAAATACCTTGGTGAGTGTATGTCCGCCGTTACCAGTAGTTTGGCAACCACGCTTTTTAATTACGGTAAAGTATTAATTACTTTTTGGATAGGTATGGTCATGATTGATGATTAGCATGATGGGTGGATTACTGCTGCGTAGGTGCGACCCCGACAGTGACATGGGAGTGATAGTTAATCTCGAGAGGGCGATATTCAGACCGAGCGAGCAGTACACGCTTGGTTTTATAAATTGGCTGTGCAGGAACTGTACGAGGTACTCATTCATAGCAATCATGGATGGTAAGCCCGTGGGCTACATAATATCGTGCATCGAGGGTTTTGGTAGGGGGCACGTAATCTCCGTAGGCGTACTCAGTGAGTACCGTAGGAGGGGGGTTGGCACGGAGCTGCTGCGCAGGTCCATATGCGAGATGGTTCGTGATGGCGTGGACTACGTAATACTCGAGGTTAGGGTATCCAACACCCCGGCCATCACGCTCTATAGGAAGTTGGGCTTTGAGGTTAGGGATCTACTTAGGGCTTATTACAGCGATGGTGAGGATGGTTACTTAATGGTGCTCGATAATGAGAGGTTCAGGGGGTTTGTGAACAGGTACTGCTCAGTAACCAAACAACCTACTTAGGTATGCCTGCATCCACCTATCCTTCTGCAACGTGTAATCCCTCTTTGGCTCGGGATCCTTCATGGGCTTTGGCGGTTGCTGTGTATAGTCAAAACCGAACTGAACACTGTATGTCTCAAGCTTACCCTCTATGTTACCGACGTATGCCCAACCAACAAATGCGTACTGAACATTAACCCTATCACTAACCCCTAAGTCATTTAGGATACCATTGGCGGCGAATAAGGCGCTTTCGAAAGCAATCTCTTGATTCTTGGGGTACGGTAATTTAGCCACATCGCCAGCACCAAATACATCATCGAACTTAGGGCTCCTTAAATCCGTAGGTGACCTGACCTCGAACCAGTCAGTGCCAAGGCCTGCCTCCCTTATGAACGAGGGAGCCCTATTTGGTTCAAGTAGTGCGAGTACATCGTATTTGTACCTCTCGCCACTCTTGGTAACAACCTCCCTATCGCCTATCTCTGTAATTTCTTGATTTGTAATTAATTCAATACCAGCCTTATCGTATATTGACTTAACGACATCGG
>JAKMAE010000027.1 GCA_022014875.1 Vulcanisaeta sp.
CAATGAAGGTTAGCACAACAACGAGCAACTTCATGATAGGAGTGACAGCAGCAACGGGTAGCGCCCTCTATTGGTACTTTGGTTACATACAGCCCATGATGGCTGCTGTAACAGCAATAGGGGTTTTAATAGGTGCGATGTCTGGTACCAAGATTCTCGTTAGGATAACGAACAAGCAGGTTAGGTGGGTCTTCCTGGCAATACTTGCCTTCCTGGGTATGGAGATGCTCCTCAAGGGTCTATACATGGATCACATAATAACGATACCCGTGGCGACACAGTACGCATTGAGCCTTATATTCACGGCAATAGTCATGCCACTGTTGTACTACCGCTATGGAGTACTAGCTAGTAAACTTGAAAGAAAGAGCACAGTTAGTGGTGGTGTCAATGCCTAGGTGGGATATGGATTACGTGATTGGGTTGACGCTAAGGTATGGCGTTATAATAAGCATAGCCCTAATACTAATAGGTATAGCTCTGCTTCACGTTAAGGGCGAGGCCCTTGGATGTAGCGAAAACCTAATCATGTCACCCACATCTCCAATAAACACTACAGTCATACCCCCAGGCTATGCACTATCTAGGTTGCCTTACCTGGACCCATTGTCATTCATAATCCTAGGTCTCATGGTCCTCATAGCCACACCCGTGCTCAGGGTTGCGCTTGGTATCGCGTCATTCGCCATGGAGAGGGACTGGCTTTATGTATTCATAACAACCGTGGTCTTCATCAACCTTATGCTCGCAATATTCATACTACCATCGATAATGCACTTACATACTAACTACCAAGTACTGAAAGAGGTTTGCCCATAGGATTAGGTAAAATCGAGGTAATCCTCAAAGCGAGACTATTACCGTGGCCGTAATTATCAATACGTACGCTATTAACGACAGTATTGATGGTACCTGCTTGAAAAACAGAAAACCCCATAGAGCAGCTAATACGGGCTCCGCCGTGGCTATGACGGACGCGGCCGAGGCCTTGATTTTGGAGACCCCCATGGCAAATAGCCTGTATGGGATCACCGTCGCCACTATACCTACATACACACCCCAGAGAATAGGCCTTATTGGGAGCCCCAACGTGTGGACCGTGAGCATGTACAGCAGGGCTGTAGGCACCGTTATTATTAATGTATAAGGAATCGCGCCCCAGGAAACATCGACCTCACTACCACCCCTAGCATAGTACCTAGCGAGGGCTATGTATGTTCCGTAGGATATGCCGGATAGTAGACCCATGATTAGGCCGGCGAGATTGATGATGCCCGTTATTGCCTGAACCCCTATTAGGACTATGGCGATTAAGACCAGGGAAACACCTAGGGCATCTTTAGCGCCCGGCTTCTCGCCCAGGGCAAGCGCGACAAATGTCGTCCATAGCGGCGCCGTGTAGAGTAGAAACGCTGCCAAACCAACACCAGCCATTACAGCGGCCATTGGGTACACGGCAAACAGGACTCCGAGCGCTAAACCAGTGATGATCGAGGACTTACTCAGGGATCTACGTATTAATAACGCCACAATCGATGCGGAAACAGACCTAAATAGGGACAGGAGAATTGGGTTTCCACTGAAAACACTTGCGACACCAATCGTTGACCAAAGGACTGCCGCAGCGATGATGTATAGGCCTGGCCAAACCCTCCCCCTAACCACGGGGTGCGCCGTGGATAATGATTAATTAGTATTGCGTATCTTACTCGCAACCAACGCGTCGCCTACTAGGACTTTGTACATGGCTGAGGACGATACGGCGGTTATGAAAACGAAACCCCACAGGACCAGCGGTTGCTTAAACGCGTATGGCATGAGGAGACCCGCTATTGATGATGCCACGGTCCTGCCCAAACCGGTAACTAGGCTGTAAAGACCCATGTACCTACCCCTCGCCCTGGGGTCCGCGAGCATGTTTGCGATGCTTTGCGATATCGGAGAGACTATCATCTCTGCCAGGGTTATGAAGAACATATCCACGACAGCCCATGCAAAACTCGGTATGAACGCCACGGCGAGGTAACTAACGCCATAAATAATCATGCCGAGCATTATCAAATCCGGCCTCCTCAGGTACTTACCTAGTAAGTCCTGAAGGAACACCACTAATAAGCCATTCTCCATGTACAGTAAACCCACCATAAACGTGCTCAACCCAACATGCACGTTATAGTACGTCAAGAGTGGAAAGCCCAGTTGACCCATTACTAAGAACGTTAGAAATGACGGTATTAAGAATAATGCGAATCGCCTATTAACATTGAGCGTAAGCCCACGTTCAACAGGACGTGACGCCTCGGGTAGTGAGATTAGTAATGGGAGCGCACTGAGCGGTATTAACGAACCGAGCAGTAAGAGAACCCTGAAGCCATAGGTCTCGTAGAGCAAACCCCCTATTGCGGGGCCAATGGCCCACCCAGCGTTTATCCCCACTCTTAATCTACTGAAGTACTTGACGAGTGATGAAAAACCAGTGGCATAGTCACCCACTAGTGACGTGTTAGCTACACCATATGCATTATTGAAAAAGGACTGTACCAACACCATGCCTATGACGATGAGGGGTTTATTGACCATGAATGCTATGAACAACGCAAGTGATGAAATTATTGATGAGGTAATCATTGTTCTAACCCTGCCGAGGAAATCCGCTAGATAACCACCGATTATAAACCCTATCGAATTAACAACTGCCTGGGACACATAGAATAGGGATACCATCGATAGAGGTATTTCGTAGTATTGGTATAGTGCAAACCCAGTGAAGGACCACAAGAGCGAGCCGCCGAGCGCCCTAATGGCGCCTATCAAGGCCAATTTATTGCTAAGTTCCATCCCAATGTAGCAGGGCTTTAAAACGCTTATAAACAATACCCGAGGGACACACTTATATAAAGACCTACCACTATGTTGTGTGCCGCTGATACTACTGGCAATACTTATGCTTATGCCTAATGGTACGTATCAGCAGGTAAATCCCTGGGTTAACAGTTACGGAATAGTGACTTACCCATTAAATTACGCCGTTGTGTATAGGCACGTGCTTGGATCCGGGACGTACATCATGTATTTACCACCGGGTGGCTACTACTCAATACCTATCTCTGGACCTGAATACCTAGGGCTTTACCTCCAGGCTGATTCAAACGTGACAATTCAGTTACTAAATCAAACGACCTATCACGAGTTTGAAAAAGGCGTGAGTTACCAACCATTGGTAACGCTCGTTACCTCGTCAATAAACACCACGGTATACATACCCCAGGGAGTGCATTACATAGTCGTTGTAAACAACAATCCGTCGGTGGTAAACGCGGTCTTAATCCTTACACGGCACTACCAAGCAGCCCTCGCTAATGCACCAATTGGGGTTGTTGATTATGGGCTCGCGCCGACAATCGGCGGTTACGTACCATACTCATACACAACCACCGAGTTCTTAGGCAGTGCCGTAATACGTGAAGTAAACACGACCGCGATAACTAAATGCCCACCCCTACCGCCCGACTCATTCTCGCTACAGTTAAACACGGTCCTCGAACTGGGTGTTGACAACCATACGCAGTATTATTGGTTGCAGAATGTGGTTATTATAGACCCAGGAACTAGGCAATTACTCCCCCTGGTCAATGTTTGGAACATTAGCGCCGCACCCCCGGTAATGAATCCCCTATACGTTGTTGGGCACGGTGCTGTAATCAACAACACCGTCTATGCCTATATGGGTAATTGGACGCCGTATGAGGCACCGCTAGCGGTGAATTTAACAATAAGCGTGGGCAGGACTACCAGTGGGTTTCCTGATGCATTGTTTATAGATTCAATAGATGGTTATGGTGAATTGATCAATAATGTCACGTTACTGCTAAGACCGACCTGGGGGCCCTACCTAGCCGTTAATGGCTCTGAATACTCACCATCGGGTTACCTAATCGATGTAGAATTCGTAGTTGGCGGACCCGGATGTGGTGCTGTGGTGTATGCCAATAACATAAGCGCGGAATTATCGCTTTATTACCTAGGCCCTAACAATGAGTTACTCCCCGTACCAACAACGTGGAGCTTTGGTAGCGACACTGGCGAAACAATCATAAACGTGAAGGATGAAGCCGCGGGCGCCGGCGCTGTTCTATTAACAAGCGGCGGTGAGTACCTGGGTCCACTGCCCAGCGCCGATTACGTGAACTTCGTGACCCTCAATGACTACTTACTGAACGGCACCCTAATAAGCACGAGCATACCGATACCTGAGGGTTCCTGGGTTTTATTAATCACTAATAGAACGGTTAACCTAGGCAACGGTACATTGCTTAGACTCGTGGGTACCTGGGTCGACGACGTGTTCACGAACAACACGGCGATTAAGTTGTTTATGAATGAGTCACATGTCGTGAATTATGAGTGGGCTAGGTATTACTGGTTCCAGGTAATTGATGCGTCGGGTCAATTAACAAACATGAGTAATTGGTACCTGGCCGACTCGATAATAAACATCACAGTACCGAAGACCACGGTGTACTTAAACGACGATGCTAGGCTCGTATTTTCCGGTTTCCAAACAAACGCAACCCATTACTTAATTAATGGAAACTCCATAGTACTACTCATAGATTCACCAACACAGCTCGTGGTTAATTGGACCAAGGAATTCAACGTCTCGTTAATAATATACTCAATAAACAATACCCCCATAATCACCGAGCACCTGGGCTGGCTACCCGCTGGTTACGAGATAAGGAGCGTATCGATAAACGGCATAAACTACACATTACAAAGGCCCATTTATGTTACCGGTCCTGAATTAACGGCCGTGATTAACGCGAATTATGCACAATTCACCGTGAAGGATCTACTGGGCCTACCGGAACCATTGACGCGCGTTTCCATAAGATGCGATGGGCAGGTAATGAGCGTTGTGACGAACATGCTGGGTGAAACACCGAGGATATTATTGCCCGTGAACAGTACGTGCTCGGTCACGGCACAGCCCCTTGGGTATTACAGTATTGCATTGATCACGGCACTGGCTATTGCAATCACCGTCTCGCTACTTCGGGTTGTGCTAAGGAGGTGATGCTCTTCACGCACGCCACCACTCAAAGGCTATGTAGTGCATCTTACCGTCAGCCTCGCTCTGTGTGGCAAGGACAAACCTCTTATTTACGGAGTGGCTCAGCCTAGCCGCCCTGGTTATGTCGAGTGCCGTAACCGCCCTTCTAGGCTCTATGAAGTGTAGTAGGACTGGCGCGTGGTCTATACCAGGGCCTCTTTCGTAAACGGCAAATAACGAACCGAACTTAAGTCCGCTCTTAACGACGAAGCCCCCATCCCTCAACTCCTTATATATTGTGTATATTTGGTCGAAGTTAGCAACGGTTTCCCTACCTATCTTAATAAGTACATCCCTACTTACCTCATTACCGTCACTATCATACACCTTCAGTAACCCTTTATCCACTAGGTACAGGGCCTCTATTATCGATAATTGCAGTGGCGAGTTAACGTTGTTGACCTCATTCAATTTTACCTTGTCCTCACCGACAAATTTACCGTAAAACCCCATGGAATATAGCTTCCTCGCCTCCTCTATGTTGGTGATGACCACCGCAGCCCCTATTAAGTATCCCCTAAAGACCATTGCGTAAATGGGGAATTAAGCCTTGACTTAAGTCCCTTTCTCCTCCCTACCCAATGGCCTGCGGACTGTTGCAATACTGTTATCCGCAATGCCCAACCTCTTCATCTCCTCCTCATTACACCAAACCTCGTTGCTTGGCACAGCGTCGCTTGGGATAACGGTGAATACGTACCTCCTCTCCCTGGATCCACCGCCTACCAGAACAATCTCGACCTTGTCCTCAATGCCGAGCTCCCTCATGACCGCAGGATTCATCTTTGCCTTACCCTCATCAACATCGCTCCTACGTCTAATCCTCAACCTCCTTTCACGCCTCTCCTTCTTCTCCTCACTCTTAATGCCACTGGGTGTTAGGAAACTCGGTATTAACAATTTCCGTGCGGGCTTACCCTCGGTAGGTTTGCTCTCGCTCATCAATTATGAAGAGGTGGGGCACAATTTAAATACTTACCCAGGATCACATAGTCACTATACCCAATTCCCTGGCGCAGTCAATGCAATACCTAAGCAGTCCAACCCTAACGCTATCCCTCCTACAGACCAACCTACCGCACCTTGCACAGTGACCAATAGCTAACCTCTCATGGCAAACCTGGCATAGAGTACTGAGACATACATTACATATCCCAAGCGACGCGTCGAAATCCTTCCCACACACCCACCTACCGCAAATACGGCATTTAGCGACCGCAGACTCCTCCTCGCAAATCTCACAAAGGGTTGTCTTTCTCATAGGCAGGTGGGTTTTACATGTTTTAATGATTAATCAGCATGTCAGCATTGCTATTTTATGAGAGGGGCAGGAAAGGATTTATTAAAGAGCGTGCATGATAAAGGGGCGTACTTATGATAAATATAACAAACTTAGTCGTTGGTGGCGGTACCGTTAGCCTATCAATAAAGGGCCACGATTATGTCAGAAGCGACAAGGAATTCACGGACATAAGTAGGCCCTTGATCTTCTGGAACATAACGTATAGGTGCAACCTCAGGTGTATACATTGCTACATAAATGCGGTACAGGGGTTATCCAGGGATGAGCTTAGTACGGAGGAGGCGCTCAGGGTTGTTGATGATGCCCACGAGTTGAGGACCCCCCTGCTCATAATAAGTGGCGGTGAGCCATTGATTAGGGAGGATATCCTTGACATAATGAGGAGGGCGCATGAGTATGGCATAAAGATATCCCTTAGCACCAACGGTACTTTAATATCGAGGGATTGGGCAATTAAGCTCAGGGAACTAGGCGTGCAGTACATAGGCATTAGTATTGACTCACCCATACCTGATGTTCACGATAAGATAAGGGGTGTTCCTGGTGCTTGGGACTTGGCAATTAGAGGCATTAGGAATGCTATGGAGGTTGGGATACCGGTTGGGATTAGGACCACGATTACGAAATTGAATATCGACCACGCGCACGAGGTTGTTGAGCTGGCACATAAATTGGGGGTTTCTAGGGTGGCCTTTTACCACCTAGTACCTAGTGGTAGGGGCCGAGGTATTATTAACCTAATACCAACGCCTGAACAGTTATTGAGATTCCTCATTAGGTTGATAGACACCGCCAAGAAGTACCCAGACGTTGAGGTGCTCACGGTGGATAACCCATCCGATGGCATAGTCACGGCCCTATTAACAAGCAATGAGGAGGGAGAGTTCATGGATAAGTTAAGGCTCGTTAATAAAATGGGCGCGTGTAGTGCTGGTAGAAAGGTGATGTCCATATACCCAAACGGTGATGTGTATCCATGCCAATTCTTCAATGATAAGCCAATCGGTAATGTAAGGAGGGAGAGGCTTACGGAGATATGGCTGAGGCCCCGGCTCAATAGCGAGCTCGTAATTAGGCTTAGGGGCAGGGATTACGGTGCGTCAATATGCATGAGGTGCCCGTACTTTAAGTATTGCGGTGGGTGTAGAGTTAGGGCCGAGGTACTTAACGGCGATGTCTGGTCCATGGACCCACTATGTACATTAAAGGCGTTGGCCAATCTATGGAGGTCTGGCCAGGTTAATTTAAGTCCCTGGCAGGTCAAGGTAGTTAAGGAATTCGAATCTGCCGTGCCTGGCATGGATTAAGATAATACGAAATAAGGTAAAAAACCGGTACTCCTCATTATCACGGATGGTTAACCTATTGATAAAGATCTTGGGCGGTGGCGGTGAGGTCGGTAGGATGGCCATTTTTGTAAAGGATACCGCGATGGATAAGGGGTTCCTATTCGACTACGGTGTAAACTTTGACGAGAATGATAGGCCCGTCATGCCGGGCCACGTAAGACCCAGAGACATAATGGCAGTATTCCTCAGCCACTCACACCTTGATCATTGCGGTGCTTTGCCGAGCCTATACGTCACCTCGCCACCGCCGGTCTACGCAACGCCTCTGACACTCGAGTTAGCGGACATAATGTTTAAGGATGCGATTAAATTGAGCGGTTATTACCTACCGTATGAGGATGAGGAGATAAAGGCGGTATTTGACCACGCAATACCCATAACCTACGGTGAAGATGTGGACTTAACAAGCGATGTTAGGGCTTACTTCCTAAATGCAGGGCATGTGCCAGGCAGCATGATAACGGTACTTGAGGTTAACGGTGCTCGGGTTGTGTTCACGGGAGACTTCAACCTGGCCCCATCGAACCTACTACGCGGTGCGGATTTAAGCAATATCCCTAAGGATGTGGATGTCGTGATAATGGAGGGCACTTACGTAATGAATACGCACCCACCTAGGGAGGAGGTTGAGAGGGAATTCATAAGAGTCATCAGAGAAACGGTGGAGAGCGGTGGTTCCGTATTAATACCAGTACTTACGATAGGTAGGGCCCAGGAGATATTAATCACGCTTTACAAGAATGGAATTGACTACCCCATAATCGTGGATGGCCTGGCAAGAATCGCTAACCAAGTCGTTGCTAAGTACCCGCATTACCTAGCCGATCCAGGGCTTTACGTAAAGGCCGTAGAGAGTAGCCTTGAGGTTACGGCTGATTATCAAAGGCGATCTTTAACGAAGGAGCCCGTCATAATAGTATCACCGGCTGGTATGCTTAAGGGTGGGGCTGCGGTTTATTACCTAAAGAGACTGGGTAGGGATCGTAAAAACGCCGTAATACTAACGAGCTACCAGGCACCTAATACGCCTGGCTTCGAATTATTGACTAGGGGTAGGACGTTTATCGATAAGAGTGAGGTTGTTCTTGAGGCTAAGCTATACTGGTTCGACTTCAGTTCACACAGCGGTAGGGCTGAGCTCGAGGCATTCATTAGGCACTTTAACCCGGACACGAGGATATTCCTCGTACATACCGAGGCCATAAAGGCATTCCAATTCCTAGATAGGCTGAGGGATAAGTACGGCATTGATAACGTTCATGTGCCCATCAATGACGAAGGTATATTAATCAGTATCAAGAGGTGATTTGACGATTAAAGTATTTAAAGACTTTCGTTAACGAGGTATTGCTATGTCGCAGATAAGGATTGAGGAGGTTAAACCAGCCCTCGAGAGGGTTGGGCTGCATAGCCATATAAAGGGCCTGGGTATTAGGGATGGAAAGGTAGTATTTGCCGCGGACGGCTTCGTGGGGCAGGTTGAGGCGAGGGAGGCTGCGTACTATGTTGTTAAGATGATAAAGGCCGGCAAGTTCGGGGGTAAGGGCGTATTAATAGTTGGCCCCACCGGAACAGGGAAGACAGCCCTCGCAATAGGCATTGCGAGGGAGCTTGGGCCCGACACGCCCTTCGTTCAGATAAGTGGTGCTGAGATATACAGTATGGAGGTTAAAAAGACGGAATTCCTAACGAGGGCCCTCAGGAGCGCCATAGGCATTAGGATACGCGAGTGGCGCAAGGTGTATGAGGGCGTTGTTAAAAGCATTGATTATCAATTCGGCAGACACCCATACAACCCATACGTTCAGATACCCAAGAGCGCGACGATAGTCCTAGCGACGAGAGATGAGGAGAAGAGACTGAGGGTACCCGCCGAAATTGCCGAGCAACTCATTGAGTTGGGTGTGGAGGAGGGTGACGTGATATGGATCGATGAAGAGACAGGGAGGGTCTTTGTTCAGGGTAAGGGTGAGGGTGGTGAGACCTATGACATATACGTTAAGAGGAAGATTGAGATACCTAAGGGACCCGTTTATAAGGAGAAGGAGATAACCAGGTTCTTCACATTGAACGACCTCGACGTATACCAGGCTAAGCAGCGCGGTTTGGTAAGTGCCATGATATTTGGCTTCGCAACTGAGGAAAGGGAAATCCCCAGCGAGGTTAGGAGGGCCGTTGATGAATTCGTAATGAAGTTAATAAATGAGGGTAAGGGCGAGTTAGTGCCTGGCGTGTTGTTCATAGATGATGCCCACATGCTCGATATCGAGACCTGGGCCTACCTAAGCAGGGCTATGGAGAGCGAGTTAAGCCCAATCATAATACTAGCCACTAATAGGGGTATGGCTAAAATAAGAGGTACCGATATCGAGTCACCGCACGGTATCCCGCTGGATATGCTCGATAGATTAATCATAATTAGGACCAAGCCCTACACAGCCGATGAGGTTAGGGAAATAATAAAGATAAGGGCTAGGGAGGAGAAGGTGACGTTGTCCAATGAGGCACTTGAGGAATTGACTAAGATCGGCGTTGAGGAGAGCCTTAGGTATGCAATACAATTACTGGCCCCCGCACAATTAAGGGCGCAGGAGGTTGGTCATAAGGAGGTCACGAAAGAGGATGTTGAGTATGTTAGGAAGTTATTCCTCAGCGTTAAGGAGAGTATCCAGTACATTAAGGAATACGAAAGTTACCTCATGCGTTAAAATAATGCATAATTAACTCTACAGTTATAGAAAAGTTAAAGGTTAAAAGGGGCCGCCCCTTACAGTGCTGGGGGTACGAAATGCTTAACTTAAATGATGCAGCCCAGGCAATATACATAGTTACTAGGTTAGTGCCTGTCCCAATCAACATCCACGCCCTTGTCTACCTGGCTAGTAAGGATTGGGCAATGTTGAATAGGGATGGGGCTTACCATATTTATCAAACAACGGATGTCCAGGGAAACCCCGTAACCGTTAAGTTGAGAGTTAGGGAGAGCGAGGCTGGTGGTTCCCGTTTTTACGAGGTCTATGGCATAGAGGTTCAATTTAAGTACCTAGGCAGGGACTACCTAGCTATTTACCCAGTAAGTAATACTGGAATCACGAAGACTAAGATCGATGATAGGGACTTGTTGGACATAAGTACTAAGGTTGGTGGTGAGCCGTGCATTGCAGCGTTGAGGATAGGCAATGTACTAGCCGTGTGTAAGCAAATCGGCAGGTTCTACCTGGTAATAGCAAGGTTGGGGTAAGTGAGGTCATGAGCGCGATTCAGCAGCGGCGATCCACATCACTGGTCTGCTGGGTTCTTCCCTCATCATACCCCTAATTATTGAGGTTTGGTTTTTATATTAATTCCCGAGTTATTATGGAAATGTCAAGGATAATAAAGGATTTATGGGGCAGGATATTGTCGCCGTTGATCGTCGGGGAGAAGGAATTACTTAAGAGATTAACCATGCATTTACAACTCAGCCAGAGGGCTCTTGAGATACTCGAGGGAATGGTTCTAAGCGCCGTGGAGAACAATAGTATTAGTAAGGCAAAGGTTTCCGAGGGGATGAGGGAGATTGCGGCGCTTGAGCGTGAGGGTGACGAAATAGTTAGACAGGCCAATTACGAGTTACTTAAGGGCGCCATCCCGGCAACTACCGTGCCTATCGCAGACGCAATATTGAATAAGTCGGACGACATCCTAGACGGTATCCACATACTATCTAGGGAGTTGAAACGAACGTACACACTATGCGGTACTGAACACGTCAGGGAATTCCTCAGTGAGGAATTCCTTGAAATGATTAGGATAGGTAAGGAGGCGTTGAAGAACCTTCTCGAAATAGTGAGTAGCCTAGACACAAGAAGCTTTAGCGATATTAGGGTGATGGTTATGGGCATACAAAAGCTCGAGGAGGAGGTTGATGATATAAAGGACTCGGCATTGGACAAACTCTACTCAAACGCCAGGGAATTAACGTATATAGAGTTCTTCAGCATAATGAGCCTAATATTCGAAATGGACGACGTACTCGATTCAATAAAGGATATAGCGCACATGCTACTAACGTTAATAAGTACCTACGGTACATAACAAAAACCCAAGGCGGTTTTTGAGTACAACGATACGTTAACTAACGTAAACGGAACTAGAGAATACGCACACCATGTAGCAGCAATTGATCTTGAGATTGGCGGGTTCGATGAGACATTCGTACTTGAGACCATTGGGTATTGGGAGTAACAATGATGATGCGATGCGCATAGGCGATAAACCAGGTAGTGATGTTCCGGGGAGACAAGGCGGTGGATATACACGTCATCAATCAATAAGCACAACCCATTAAAACCCAGGTTAATCAGACCAGAGCTAACCCGCATCGATAAGTTATAATAAATTAATATTACTAAAATATTGCCATGAGAAAAACTAAGTAGGTGCTTCTGGCCTACTTAGTCAACGCCTCCGTGGGTTGATTTCTAAATACTTATCATACCGTCGACAATTTAATAATTAATGCAGCCCTAGTCTTAATACGACCGTCGCCGGTATTTGACAGATTCTTCATTTTATATTGAGCAGGTAATTGCCGAGGGTAGGCATATTCACGAGGAAATTAAGTCGCACGTGAATTGGTGAGTTATTAAGAATTGATTTTACTCCACGAGTATTTTAATTAGTTTATCTTTCAGTTTCTCTATCTCAATCAGTATTAGTCCTAGGTTTGGGTCCGGTTTCGCTATTGCCGTTAGTATCAAGTCCTTACTTAACGGTGCTATGAGCAATGTATTTCTTGTGTACTGAGCTATATTTATGATCGGTTCACCGAGGCCTAGCTCCACACCCAACCTATCAATCGCGCTCTTGGCTATGGCAGCCATGGCGCTGACAACCTTGGCGTTTAATTCACCACTAACCTTAAATGCGACGGGTAGGCCATCGCGTCTGATGACCAGGGCGCCAATCACGTCCGGGTAGACCTTATCCATGAATTCCTCAAGCGTATTTATTATCTCCCTGCCAACGCTGGATTCCATTGGGTTTAATTTTGAGTTGGTGTTTAAATATCTTTCTACTCTTAATAAATTAAAGAGAAAAATGAAAATAACTAAGCCGATTTAAGTACGTATCTTTCAATTTCACCCTAACGTGACGCCTCAAGCAACGCCTTAAGTAGGTTTATTGGGAATCTATGGTCCATACCCATGTAATCAAGCAGTAACCTATATAGGTTAAATGGTAGGGAACCAGCCAATAACGTCCTAACTAGGAAGAACTTAGCATCCGAATCGCCGCAAACCTTCGCGATCTCCATTGCCTGGAGGGCTGCGAACACCGCGTAAATGCCTGGGTCGACGTTATATACCGTGAATATGGCTATCACGTTGTCCGCATACTCACCAGCATCCTTAATACCAACCAATTTCCTGCTTGCCTCCTGTATCTCCGTAAATTTACTAGCCAATGCATTCAACTCCCTACTTAATTCAGGAAATAGCCTGGTGATCGAGTTTATGGCGTTCATTGTTATTGTTCCGTAATTCTTAAGTAAACAGTCGCTGG
>JAKMAE010000028.1 GCA_022014875.1 Vulcanisaeta sp.
TCCTCCAGGAGCCCAAGGACTCCCTCGACCGCGTCGGGCTGGCCCGTGAAATCCCCAAGCCCATAATCCCTCGCGGCTACGCCGCCCTTCTCGATTAACCACCTTAACGCATCGTTAACGCTTAAAAACGAGCCAGGGCCTACGTATTTCTCGAAAGCCGTTATGACCCTTCTAATAACCTCACGAAGCCACGCATTTATATCCCAGGCATAATTATTCACTAAAATTTCAAGCTCCCTCACGTTACCACCTAATAAATTCCATAGTAATTCAGTATTGATGTCCCTAGTCCCGGTCAGCTCCGCTATTTCATTCACAACCTCCCCAAAGGCGCTCCTCGGCAGGTTCCACAGGAGGTACGGCTTCATCCCTCCCTTAGGGCTCACCCTCATGGCCATGTTAACGGCGGCTTGGTCACTAACCATGAATAGGGCCTTTACCCAAACATCATGCTCCCTTATTAAATCGGGTATTTTGTTTGCAACCGCATCAAGCATTTCATACCCGTACTTCCTAAGGAATCTATCTATATCGTCGTAAACAACCACAATTCGTTTATCCCTTAAGCCGTAACTCCTCACTGCCCTGGCAAGGATTAGGATGGGCTTGACTAAGTTCATGCCTAAGGATATTGGGTCCATACTTAAACTAATGTTTATAGCACCCTCTAACTCCTGGATCGTATCAATTCCTAGCCCTGGCACGTTCACACGTGTTTCCCTGAGCATCTCCTCCCCGAAGGTATACCTCACAAATGCTATGTTATCAAAGCCACCCACCACCCTTATCGCATCACCGAGTACCTTAACGAGTGTTGATTTGCCTGCACCGCGTGGGCCAAAGATGAGCGAGACGCCGCGGGATTTCAGTATGTTTATTATGAATTTCCTTATCTCGTGCTCCCTATCTCTAAAGCGTACTGTTATGTCCATGTTTTCTAACGGCACTCTAACTCTACGAACCTCCTCAATAAGTCTATTAAAGTCGCCCAAATTACCGCACATCATTGTAACAATCATCAACGAAGTATTAAATTCTTTTCAGGGCGTTACTATTATTTAACGTTTTGTTGCTGTACCTGCCTTTTCATAGCCTTAGCCGTGTAGCTTAACGGGTTCTTTACGCCACAGCCCAGGTTTGTTGGGCAAAGCCCCAGGCTATTCATCTCCTCGCACGATGGTGGCATGTAGAATTTACGACCACCCCTAAGGCCAGCGATGTGCTCGACCTGGTACCTGGTCTTTTTCTCGTCAAAATCAGCCACAGTCCTGAACAAATTAACAACCTCCTCGACACACTCCTCAATCGGTCTACCCTCAATGTCGTGGCACCTCCTGAGCATGTACGCGGCTAGGGCGAACCTGGCCTGGTGGCTTGGGTTACCGCCGGACTTTATCTCATTAATTATCGCCTCCATACACGGTGGGGTGAGGCCCCTTATCTGCACCTTAACCCTACTGACGGAGCTGGCCCTATATTCCCTCAGTTCCTTCAAGCCACCCAGTGCTTCAACGAGTGGTTTTGTCTCGTCAAGGTTCTCGAAGGCCTTGTTGATGAGCTCTAGGACCCTCCTCTCAACAGCCTCCTCAACAAGCCTCACTAGCTCCTTATACGTAAGTAGGACCCAACCCTTCAATAAGTACCTATTGACTAGTTTCCAGTATGGATCATTCCTAGGCATGAGCCTTAGGTAGCTCCACACCTTGACGCCGACGTCGTAAGCAAGGGCGAGCCTCTCGTCGTATATTTCCAAGTCCCTAAGCCTAACCGCCTCTATACCGAACTCCCTAGCCATGTATATTATGCAGTCAGGGTCCTCGAGCAGAAGCTTCCCTGAGAACCTCTTACTCTCAACATCGGCGAACCTCCTCCACAGCGACTTATCGAGGTGCGCCGCAAGTACCACAGCGATGTAGTGGGCAACCAACTCGTCCTCGCCCAGGCCTGGGTCATCAGTTATTGAACCCTTCATTACCGCCTCCCTGAGTATTTCATAGGCCCTCCTTAGCAGTTGCATGCCCGTCGGCGTGGTCGGTAGGTCGTTTATGTACAACCCCCTCTCGCTGGTTATCTCCCTGAACCTGTTCAACCCCTCCTTACTGAATGGGTACTTAATAACGAAGTCGATGAAGCTGCTAAAGCATCTAAGCACCTAGTTCACCGATGATTAACGCCGCTAAATGGTATATAAAGTAGTCACAGCGCAGGGCTTGGTAATACTGTCACATGCTGTGTAGCTTATCCATAATGAGTGCCTTGCCCAGGTCATGTATGCTGCTTATCTTTATGAACAAGCCACCGCCAATCTTCGACAACCTCATGAGTAACTCATCATCGCTGTTCTCGCCGATTGCAATGGTTGATATGGTGGTACCACCCCTCCTCAACCTAACAGCCTCCTTAATACACATGCTGGAGTTCACGGTCCTGCCGTCAGTCACGCAGATCACATGCTTCGAATTACTCCTAGACCTAGTCAGAATCTCCCTAGACCTCTCGAGGGCGTTTGCGAGGTTTGTACCACCGCCTGCATATACATACTTCAACATGTAGATCATCTGGCGCCAATACCTCCTAACTGGGTGCAGGCTCCAGAGAATGTCAGCCCTAAAGTTGAACAACACCATGGCCAACTTATCGCTGGTTCTCGATAGGAAATGTATGTACTGCGCCACAGCGTCCTTCGCAATCTCTATCTTCGGCATACCGTTACTAAGCTCCCTCATGCTCCCTGACACGTCGAGGCACAGTACGATGTCTATCACCTTGACGTTAGCGTACTCCTTAACCACTATGTCCCTGTTCGTAAATAGTTTATGCATCATTATCTTCCTACTCAGGTTCATGGCTGTCCTCTGCAGGTCTACGTCGAAGTAGTTATCGCCAACCTTATACTCCCTAACGCTTACTACGTAGGTTGGGTACTTATCAATGTCGGTAAACCTAACAACCTTTACCTGCCCCATGCCACTCATTGCACTCCTAACAATGTTCCTAAGCGCCTCGAATACCCTCTCGCCCTCCCTACTCCTCCTAATATCGCTCGGTAATAAGCCGTAGTTCCTAAGGTAGGGCTCCATCTTCCTGAGGACTTGCACCTTCTCGACAATGTTCGCGTAGGGGTCGACGAACATGTTTATTAGCTGGGCCAGGTTTAGGAAATTGACGGTACCAACACCGCTGTATAATATTTCATATATCGTGGATATTAGGGAGTCGAGTCTCGCATCACCGCTGCGTTCATTAATATTGGCTGATAAGGACCTGCCCACGATTAATTCCCGACCCTCCTCCGCGCTGTAGTCAGAGCCAAAGCCACTACCTATGTTTCCACTAACGCGGCTCGCCCTCTCACTATCATTTTCCCTCCCCCTGCCACTGGAACCCTCAAATCTATTGCCGGTGTCTACATTGAAACCCGTAACCTGCGCCGCAGTTTCGGTCTCGCCCTCGTTGCTCTCCAGCTCTTCAAAGGCCCTCCTAAACGCCTCCTCCAGGATTTTCCTCTTCTCGTCGGGATTCGTCGTCTCTACCGATAGGTATAGGTTTTCAATGCCAACCCTGGTCACAATGTCCTTAAACCTCTCGTAATCAACCCCTCCCTCAAGCATTATCCTCATCATTACGTCATTAACGGCAAATTCGAAGCTCCTAACGGAGCCTGGCCTAATGACCCTGGGATCCTCCTTCAAGTACTCATACACCTTACTAAGAACCTTAATCACCACCTGCGCTGGGTCGATGACGATGCCCAAGCTTTAACCCCAGGATATTGAAAAACCTCTTATATTAAATAAAACTTACTTAGCATTACCTCCTTGAGTACCTCCTATACATCATTACGGCCTCATCGAACTTCCTCGCAAGGTAATCCTTCTTCTCCGCCTCGTTTGCGAAGTTTCCGCGTATTACATTAACCATGTTACTAATTATTTCCCTCTTTAAATCATTGAGCGACACCTCCCTACCCTCAAGCCATGCCCTGGACATGGCCGTAGTTATGGCGAATATTGCCGACCTTATGCTGGGCCCTACCTCGATGTTGCTGTCCTGGGCAACCAACGTCATGAACGTGGCGGTGACTTCCGCTAGTGTATCCGGAGCCTTAAGTCCTAGGTGCTCTAGGTACATATTGCTCTTCCAGGACAGTATAGTTTTGAGTAGGTCCTTGTCAGGGTACGGTATTTCCACGACCTTCATCCTATCAGCCAAGGCCTCGCTGAGTTCGTAAACGCCGGAGTATTCCGCTGGGTTTGACGTGGCGATCATCAGGAAGTCGCTCCTTATTCTAAAGCCCCTAATGAATACGTAGTGCTCCTGAAGCACCTGCAGTAATGCGGCTTGGCTATATGGATTCAACCTATTTATCTCGTCAAGTATTAATATCCCCCCGTGAGCCATCACTAGGGGGCCGGGTATATAGGCCAGTGGGTGGTCGAGACCTGCCTGTAGCGCGACGGCTATATCTATATCCCCGGTTAATTCCGTGGCCGTCATGTGGCTGTGGCAGGCAACCTCTATGTATGGTGGCTCACTTATATGGAGGATCTCGGCCAAGGTCTCCGCTAAGGTGGTCTTGCCAATACCCACAGGCCCCATTATTAATACGTGCCTACCAACAGCAAGGCTGCTTAATACGTCCATTGCTATGTCGTTCAACCCCTTAAGCTCCTTCTCGAGCTCACTCAATATTTTCTTAACACCCTTGGTCCTTATCGCATCCGCAACAATCTTACTAACATTAACGGGCTCCCTCTTGATTAAATCCGATAGGTGCGGTAATAAAGCCATTAGATCCTTACCTGTCGCCATTCAGAGCAATGCGTAGAATAATGAGCTTTAAATCTTTGGTGCCTCTTATCAATGCCTTAGTCAATAACGTGCCCATAATGGTTAGTCCAGGATTAAAAGCATCCACTGCTCATCGAGGAGAAAGGTATTAATAACTAAAACATAACCATGCATAGCCATTTTGGGGTAGGTGATTTAGGTGAAGTATGGGTATTCCGATGAAGAGGACTTAAACGAATACGAACTGAAGAGGGAGATTAAAGACCCAAAGCAGCGATGGGTTATCAGGATAATCAGGTCAATGAAGAATTATTACAAGAAGTGCCCATACTACGATATAAAGTCTGGCGAGTGCTTCATAAAACTTAACGTCGAGGATACCAAATGCACGAGGGAGGGTAAGTACGAGGGATGCCCAATACTCGAGGCATTCCTTGCAGAGAGGTACGAGGAACTCAAGAAGAGGGGTAAGCCAATACCTTACGACTTCAGAGACCTAGCAATAATGTGACATGCCCTAAATAGGTAATCAAGCTTAAATAGTCACGTTGCATAATTCAAAACGTGGATATAATAGACATAGAGCCTAACGAGCTCCTAATCATAGATGGACCAGCAAGCATTAGGATAATCGAGGGAAGGCTATACGTCCTAGGTGTTGAGTATGGACCCGGCAGCACATTTACCGTGATGAGGGGTAGAAAAGTAGTTACAAAACCACTCGAGAAGGGTAGGGTAGAAATCGTAGCAGGACCTGAGGGTGGTTTTGAGAAGGTTGATAGGCGAAGTGACGAGACAATAGACCTTTGGGATAAGGTGCTGAGTGGTTTATCACTGAGGGGCTCCGTTATTGTAGTGCTAGGCGCCATGGATGTTGGTAAAACAACCGTGACTACAATGCTGGTTAACAAGGGCGTTAAGAACGGGCTCAGGGTAGGCGTGATAGATGGCGACCCTGGGCAAAATGACATAGGTCCACCGACTACCGTATCGGCAGCCATAGCCGAGAACTTCATAACACACCTGACCCAGCTGAAGACCTCCAAATCCATATTCATTGAAACAACGAGTATTGAGTATGTATGGAACAATGCGTTGAATGCCGTGGTAAGGCTCGTTGATTACCTCAAAACGAGGTATTCCGTGGATTCCATAATCATAAACACCGATGGCTGGATATCGGGGCCGGAGGCCGTGAGGTTTAAGCACGAGCTTGTGAGACGCGTCAATGCTAGGTACGCAATCGTAATTCAAAGGGAAAATGAGGCTCGCGAGTTACTGAATAAATTAAGTACGGATAAGTGGGGTGGGGAGGTGATTACGTTACCGTCACCGCCGAACATCAAGGTCAGGGATAGGGATGATAGGAAGATACGTAGGGAGATGGGCTATAGTAAGTACATAATGCCGCCCAGGGACTTGGTGATAAACCTAAGGGAGAAGCCGATAATTAACCTACCATTATTCAGGGGCCTAACTTACGACAAATCCCTACTTAACCTTGCCAGGAAGATACTCGGCCCCATTACATACATTGAGCAGTGGGGTAACATAGCCATCGCAATCGGCAATACTAAGGAGTTTCAGATAAGGACCGTGGGGAGCGTGGACGTGGCGATCTTACCACTTAACTGGGAGAGGGGGCTCCTTGTGGCGCTTGAGGACAAGGATGGGTACTTACTGGCACTTGGTGTTCTTAAGAAGATCTATTACAACGTGGGTAAAGCCGTGATAGCGGTGTCAAGCAGTTTCGATAGGGAGAACGAAGTTAACCACCTGAGGCTCGGCATGATAAGGCTTAACGATAATTTCGAGGAGGTGGAGAAGGTTCTTTATATAGGTAAAATCGAGTCCATGATACAATCACGAACTACGCCCAGGCAGTAAACCCAGAGAAGGGTTTTTCAGGGAAGGATTTATTAATTATTAATGGTCACGAAGGTTATTAAAAGAGACGGTACTGAGGAGGACTTCATAATTGAGAAGATCGTCGTGAGCATTCTAAAGACGGGAGCTCCCGTGGACGTTGCTAGGAGAATTGCAAGAAAGATAGAGTGTCAATTTGCGGATGTCGATAAGGTGACTGCTAAGGATTTAACGAGGGCCATATTGAGTGAGTTAAGGAAGATTAACGAGGAGTGGTATAGGAATTGGATAGTCTTTGACAGGGCTGTTAAGCGTAGATTGACGGAGAAGGAACTAGAGTAATGTAATTGTTAATACAGGGTTTCAAAACTATCTCCTCCCCCTTCTCCTTTCCCTCTCGCCATGCCTCCTTTCAGAAACCTTCGGAGGCATTTTTAGGGTATTTTCATAGACCATGTTCAGTAGTACAACGGCTATGGTCAGTATTATCATTACCGCAAGGATTACAGGTATCACGCCCAATACTGCAGGACCTAGCGTGCCTGTTGAGAACAATTGGGTAATAGATATAGATCTGCCGGGCACGAATGTGTAGCCGTATTTAATCAGTACTATGAAGTATGCGGCTAGTCCCAGCATTATCCCCGCGTAGGTAATATTCACGTACTTAACCACCTCGGAAAGCTCCATACAGGTAACTTCATCAATAAAGCCTTTTAAAAGCACCTCTCTACCATAATCGTAAAATGCGTAGAGTCGTCTACCTTGGTAGGCACATTATGCTTAGATCTAAGTACCTAGATAAGGTTAATAATGGTAGGTTCACAACGATAAGGCTCGGCATAATCAGGCCCAAGTACAGGGAGGTATTTATCCACAGCGGCGGTATGGTGGTGGCCAAGGCAAAGATTGTAAATGTACTGTACAAGAGGGTTCATGAACTATCCGATGAGGACGCGCTGGCCGACGGATTTAATAATAGGGATGAGTTGATCAGGGAGTTAAGGAGGATATACGGCAACGTAAATGATAATGACTGGGTGACAATATTGACCCTCGAGGTTGTCGAGTTCATCGGCCGCAAGGATGATGGGTCCGTTGGGCTTAAACCCGTTGATATAGCGAGGCTAGCCCTTAGATATGGCGTTCCAGTTAATGAGGAGGAGAGGAAAATCCTTGTCGAGCTTGTTAACGAGGGTAGTGTTCGTAAGGTATCGATGAAGTTGTTTGGTTCATTAAAGGGTAGGTACATTATTAGGAGGGTCGTTAGGAAAGCGCTGAGGCAATTAATAAAGATGGGGGTTATCAACGCGGACTAGGTTACGCGTTCAATGCCTATCTGGACCCTGAAGTCCTCAATCTCCCAATCCATCACGAAGGCGTTCGTGCCTATTTGGCCCACCGTTATTTCCGTAGCCCTAACCTCACTCGCTATGTAACTCCTAAACTCATTAATTGCGTTTATCAACTCCTCACTCTTCGTGTTTATGTACACCCTTATCCTCTCATCGACCCTGAGGTTCGCCTTGGCCCTCATGGTCTGTATACGCCTAATGACTTCCCTAGCCAAAGCCTCGTAGTACAGCCTCTTATCCATGACCTTGCTTAAACACACCTCGTAATCCCTCCCCTGAGCCCTCACGTACTCGTTCTCATCGCAGTCCTTAAGTTCGTTCACGAAGACCACCTCCTTGACGTTGGCCAGGTACTCGAGTAACGCCTTGACTCGGTTGAACCTATCTACATCGCCGCTAACCCTAACGATTGCCTTAGCTAGCGGCCACCTAAGCTTTACCCTGATCTTGTTCCTAAGCTCTGCGATGTCTGAGAATATCGCGAACAACGTGTCAAATAGGCGCTCCAATTCCTCATCTATGTATCTTTCATCAACCTTTGGTAGTGACGTGAGGTGCACGCTCACTGCCTCGTTATTCTCGAACCTCCTCACAAATGCCTGCCATAGGTACTCCGTTATGTGGGGGGTTAATATGGAGCCCATTATTAACGCGCCCTTGATTACGTGGTAAAGAACGGAGTAAGCCGCGTACTTATCCTCACTACTCTCCTCAGACCAAACCCTACGCCTAATTAACCTAATATAGCCGTGGCTGAGGTCCTCAACGACGAGGTTAACCCACTCCCTAGCGGCCATGTGTAATTCCATGTTCTCCATGTAATTAATGAACCTACGCAACCTACTGTAGAACCTACTTAGTATCCATCTGTCCTCGATAAAACCCTTACCTATCAAATCCTCAAGTCTATGAACCCTCGGGTCGAACCTATCCAACTCCATGTAGGTGCTTGCGAACTTGACAACGTTCCACAATATAGATAGTACACTTCTGGCCTCGGATATTTCGTCAGGGTCGACTGACATGGTATCCCAGGGCGCTGACTTGGTGAGTAGGTAGAGCCGTGTTGGGTCAACGCCCCATTTGTTGAATAAGTCCTCAGCCCATATTACATTACCCTTCGACTTACTCATCTTTTGCCCGTACTTGTCTACGACATGTCCCGAAATTAATATTGACTTATAAGGCGCCCTGCCCATCCATAGTACTGACGTTACAAGGAGTGAGTAGAACCAACCCCTCGTTTGATCGATTGCCTCCGTTACCCAATCGTATGGGTACAACTCATTAAATAACTCCCTATTCCTAAGGCCATCAACGCCCGCGATCCACGCAACCCCGCTATCCATCCAGACATCCACCACGAAGGGCTCCCTGACCCATTCCTTACAATCCTCAGTCTCTATCTTAACCATGTCGATCCACGGCCTATGGACAAGCATGTCATCCGGCACGTTAGGTACGAACTTCGCATACTTCCTCAACTCCTCCAGGGAACCGATCACGAGGATCTTGCTTGGGTCGTCCTTACAACGCCATATGGGTAATGGTGTACCCCAAACCCTACTCCTCGATATCGTCCAGTCCCTGGCGTTGGCGACCCAATTATCAAACCTATCCCTCAGGAATTCGGGGTATATCTTGACCTTCTTCAACTCCTCAAGCAACTTACCCCGATACTCCGAAACCCTAATGAACCATTGCCTATCAGCCCTGTAAATCAACGGCGTACCACACCTCCAACAGTGCGGGTATGCGTGTATTATCGTACCGGCGTAAAGAAGTAACCCCCTCTCCCTTAAATCCCTGATAACCTCCTGCGAAACATCGAGCCAGTACTTACCGCGGAACGCCCCACCTAGTTCATTGAATACACCGTTAATCTCTACGGAATTCGTTACCGGCAAACCATACTTCTTAGCAACCTCGAAATCCTCGGGACCATGGGCGGGGGCTATGTGGACGAGGCCCGTTCCCTCTTCCAGGGTCACGAAGTCGGCTAGGACCACGTAGTGGGCATCCTTATCGTGCTGGGAATGTATTGGTACCTTATCCATGTATATATGCCTGTACCTAATACCCGCTAGTTCCGAGCCTTTAACCACCTTTACTATTTCGTAATTCTTAATTCCAAACTTCTCCATTAATTGAGCAACGAGTTTCTCAGCGAGCCATAGGTACTCAACTTTACCGTTTATCACGACCTTGACCAATGCGTAGTCGAAGTTTGGGTTTACAGCCACAGCCTCATTGTCGATTAACGTCCACGGTGTCGTAGTCCAAATAACAAGGTACGTATTCTCGGAACCCTCAACTGGGAATTTCACGAATATTGATGGGTCCTCCCTATCCTCATAGCCCTGATCAACCTCCGCATCGCTTAACGCGGTCTCACACCTGGGGCAGAACGGCAGTACCCTGTAGTCCTCAAAGAGTAATCCCTTCTCCCAGGCGTTCTTTAGGAATGCCCACACATGCTCTATGTAATATGCCCTTCTTGTCTCGTATGCGTTCTCAAGATCAAGCCAAAGCCCCAGTCTCCTTGTGCCTATTTCCCTCCACTTCTCCAGGTAGTAATCAACGAGTGAGTTACATTCTAGGCTGAATTTGTCATAACCGACCTTCTCAATATCCTTCTTAGTCCTTAGGTTCAATTTCTTCTCAACCTCTATCTCAACCGGCAATCCCTGCTCGTCCCAACCAGCCCTAGCCCAAACCCTATAGCCCTGTAGCCTACGGTACCTAAGTACCACATCCTTATACGTCCTACCCCTAATATGACCAACGTGTGGGAAACCGTTAGTTGTCGGTGGACCCTCGAGAAATGCGAATAAACCCTTATCACCGCCACCGCTTCGCCATTTATGTTCAATGGAGTTTTCAACCCAGAACCGCCTCACCAACTCCTCGATTTTCTTCACATCGAATTGAGTATCCAATGTGAATCGCGGATCAATAACGGATCCCCGTTAGCGGTAATATAAAGATTATTTAAGAGTTTTACGCCCATTAAGGGCGCTCCTTAGCGCCGTATTTAGCCTCAGTAATAACTCGTTAATCAACGCCTCATCAACCTGCTGCCTAGGTCCTATAGCATTCATATCGAGGGTAAGCGGCGTCAGGGCTATATTCCCCTCCTTATGAACCACGTACGTATCAGTATCCACCTCAGGCTCAATCAATGAGCCAAAGAGCCAATAGTACCTGTTGCCTCTTGGGTCGATCCTAACGTCGACCTGCTCCGCGAACTTCAGCTTCGCGGCTCTGACAAGCTTAACCTCCATACCCTCCCTTACCTTGCCAGGGAAATTAAAGCTAAGCACGTCCACGCCTCTGGGCATGCCTCTCTCGATCACGAACTTCGCGGACTCCCTAACTATTGTCCGTAAAACAACATTAAGTTCCTCATTATTTGTTAACTCATCCTCTCTACTAACATCCACGGAGTAGGCGATGGCAGGTACGCCAAGCAGGGCTGCTTGGAATGCTGCGCCTAATGTCCCTGAAGACAGGATTACCTGGAGCGAGGTGTTATCGCCAATATTTATCCCCGAAAGCACCAGATCCACCCTATCCATTATCTCTAAGGCCGCTAGGTAAATCGTATCTGAGGGTGTGCCTGAGGTTGCGTATACCTTAAACCCGCATAGATCCATTGGATAAACCCTCAATGGCTTGTGCAGCGTTATGCCCAGGCCAGACGCCGATTTAGGGGTTTCAGGGGCAACGACGTAAACCTCACCCAGGTCTTTGACATACTCATAAAGCATCCTTAGCCCTGAGCTGTATATGCCGTCGTCATTCGTAACGAGTATTTTAACCACGTGAATTGCCGTGGGGTTTAGGTTTATAAGGGGTTCCCTGACTCGGTTATTGATAGTAATATAATTCGGTGGCTAAGTCATGAGTGAGGTTGTAGCTCCAGGCGATGTTGTTGGTAAGGAGGAGGAGTACCTCCCCGGAGAGAATGTGTATGTCGATGATTACGGAAACCTAAGAGCCCAGGTTCTGGGTGTGGTTATTAGGGATAATAAGGAGCATGTAATAAGCGTGAAACCGTTAAAAAACAGCGGCGTTTTACTTAAACTAAACGATGTAGTTTACGGGAAGGTCGTCGCAATACCTAACGATAAAGTCGTCGTTGTGAAGATATTAAGCGTCGAAAACAACGGCAACAGGGTCCCCCTGAAGAGTAATACCACCGGTTTAATACCGCCATCGCAATTACCGAACAGTAGGGGCAGCATTAGTGATATAGTGGGTATAGGCGATATAATTAAGGCTAGGGTAATATCGAGAGGGCCACCATACACGCTAACACTGAAGGACGCCCAACTCGGCGTGGTTTACGCAATATGCCCGAGATGCGGCCATGCACTGACCTGGAAGGGCGGTGAATTGCTGCGATGCCCCAACTGCGGCATTGTCGTAAGACGCAAAGTATCGCTGTCCGAGTACTGGGTGTAACGCTCAGTCGTAATACCACTCCTCATTCACTCAGGGGTCGAGGTGCTCATCACGTAATCCATACCTCGACAAAAACTTAAAAACATTTAAATCCGTGAGTACTACGTGATGATAGCTGGTATTTCTGATGCGTGAAGAATGACACCAGAACTGAGCATTTAAGTTTAATAAAATAAATGCAAAGATCTATTTAATGAAGATAACGATCCACGATAAACTCAGAGGTAAAGTCTTCGTCGGGGCTGGCACCGTCCTTGGGATAAAAAATAATGAATACCCCAGGGAATTGGTCGACGTGATCAACTCCGTCATTAATGAGGTTCGGTCCAAATACACACTTGATAAATTGAAAGATGACCCAGTGATTAGATATTACAGGGATTTCTACTGGCACGAGTTAGGTATTGACCCGACTAAGCAACGACCCGCGCAGGAGGCGTTGTTGAGGAGGATACTTAGGGGCGAGGATTTGCCCAGGATAAACCCGATGGTTGATATTGGCAACATAGCCAGCGTAAAGTTCCTGGTCCCTGTTGGCTTGTACGACATAGACAGCTTTGGTGGTAAGGATTTAGTGTTTAGGTACGCAAACGATGGGGAGCAATTCAACCCAATTGGCTCGCCAAGGAAGACACTGAGCAGTAACCAAATAGTGCTCTCGACAGTTGATGGCTTAATACTACACGTATACCCATACAGGGACTCCGAAGACACAAAGATTAGGGACAGTACAAGGAACGTCCTCATAATCACCGCGGGGGTGCCTGGCGT
>JAKMAE010000029.1 GCA_022014875.1 Vulcanisaeta sp.
ACCCGACAACCGTGCCTTTAAAGGCCAATAATGACTACGAGGTTCTCAGGAACATCGCGTACCTACACGCAATACACAGGCTAATCGTTATCGACAGGCTCAAGGGGCCGCTCTGGATCAGGCACAAGACGGCGACACCAACAATGCACGCAATACTCATGAAAAGCGGGTACAACCACGACAAACACCTAGTAACACAGCACGTACCAAGAAAAATAATGGAGAAACTACCGAAAATAGCACTGGCGTGACGACAAACAAGCCACCTAAACAAACACAAAGCACAACCATGTAAAAGCTAAACAGTTCAGGTGGTTCCCAAGTACCGTGTACGTGGAGCGGCGTTGGTGTTGAGGTGCCGGCTGGCGGTAGTTACGGCATTGTTGGCAGGTGCGGTGGGGTTTCCAGCGGTGTGGTGTACACGGTATTGGTTACCATAAATGTTACGGGTGGCTCATACGTGGAGTCCCTCTCCATAACGTCCTCGTGATTATAACCACAGGTACATCGTTATTTAAAAACCATTGGTTTTCCAAACCCCCTCTCCAGGGCCTCGGCCAACCCTCCCTCGATTAGGTCTGGGTTTATGTATGCGAGTTTTCCGTGTAATATTGTTGCGGCTATTCCTATGTCGACTTCGAAGCCTTTGAATGGTGTGTATTTTGCCTTTGTTTTGAATTTTGTTGGGTCTATCGTGTGCCTTACCTTCGTGTTTATCACGACGAGGTCCGCGCACGATCCCTGGCTCACGGCTATGTTGAAGCCTAGGAACCGCATTGGCCTCTCCTGGATTGCCCTCATGACCGTGCCTATCGTCGTCAAACCCCTCCTCCACAGTGTTAGGAGTAGTGGTGCCGTTGTCTCGAGACCGACTATCCCAGGTGGTGCCTCGTCGTAGGGCCTATCCTTCTCCCACTCGGCGTGGGGTGCGTGGTCGCTTGCGACAATCGGTACCTCGCCCCTTACGAACATTGCAAGTAACTCTCTCCTTGTTGCCTCATCCCTCAGTGGTGGGTTTACCTTGCAGTAGCCTGGCTTATCGGCCCTCGCTAGGCATTCCTCCTGGCTCAGGAACATGTGGTGTGGGGTCACGTCGAAGGTTATGTCCAGGTTACTCGACCTAATGATGTATATTGACTGCGGCAACGTCACGTGCGTTATGTGGACCTTCGTGCCGTACCTATACACGAGCCTAATGACGTTGTGTATACAGGCGAGCTCCGCCCTTGGGCTCCTGACCTCGTTATGGTGGTTGAAGTCCCTAGGCCCATTGTATTGAGCCAATATTACTGGGTCCTCGCAGTGCATGATGACTGTTAGCCCAGCCCTCGCTGCCTCCCTAAACAATGCGTCTAGGTATTTATCGCCACCGTACTCACCGACCTCCTCAGGAAGCACCTCACCGACGGCGTGGGCCCCAGCATCCCTTGCCTCGCCCAGTATTGATGGGTCTGGTGGTGCCCCGAAGTAGTGCCTTAGGTGTATACTGGTCTTCCTGCCGAATTCCTCGATCTTACGCCTTAGTAGGTCTATAGTCTTTATCGGGGGCTTCGTGTTCGGCATGTCGCCGAGCGCCACGAATCCGCCCGCTAAGGCCGCCTCTGTACCGCTCACCGCATCTTCCTTGTAGGATAATTCGAAGTCCCTCAGGTGTACGTGTATGTCCGCAAGCCCCGGCAGCACTACGTATTGGCTTGGTAGGTCTATTGTGACCCCCGCCTCCACGGGCTTTTCGCCGACGTACACTATCTCGCTACCCGTCACCCCCACGTAGACCTCCCTAACCTCGCCCCTGACGTAGGCCCTTGCATGTATTGCTACGTCGATAACGCCCACAGCTCATGTGCGGGTTAGTCATTAATTAATATTGTGGGGGTCAGCCACGGGGTTTCTCGTCACCTGTCGTAATCGGGGACGGGACTCATCATCACAGTACTCTAGCTGCTGGGTTTAAAATAATCAGCAAAGGGGGAGTTACGTCACCTGCTCGGCTCGGGGACAGCGTTACATCACCGGCCACTTGGTCATTGGGATCGAGGGTCATCACCCATCAGTACGTTGAATCGTAATCATCCAAGGATAATCATCAATATTTACCAGAGCTATAACCCTTACTTAACCACTTCATCAGCGGTCGATTTCATCACAGGGTCAGTGTTCGAATCCCCAATCACCAGGGTATGGATTGGCCCAGCGGTAAAAAAGCGTTTCTCAGTGTGTATTCTACGGGTGCGGTTGGGTGTGGAATGATGCGTTTCATGAAATACCCAGGACCTCCCTGAAGAACCTCTCATAACCCATCGACTCTATCGTCCTCACAACCTCCTCCCCGCCATTGTGCACGACACTGCCCCTGTGCATGACTATGACCCTTGTCGGTCTTACGTAGTGAAGTATTTCGGCGTGGTGCGTGGTTAATAGTACGGCGGCGCCCTCCTTAGCCAACCTCGCGATCGACCTGCCTATTACGGCTATGCCGTCAACGTCGAGGCCTGAGTCGGGTTCGTCGAGCAGGGCCACCTTGGGTTTGAACATTAGTAATTGAAGCACCTCCGCCCTCTTGGACTCACCACCGCTGAACCCCGCGTGGACCCCCCTGGATAGGTGCTCGGGTTTTAGCCCCAACTCCGCCGTTAATTTCGTGAGCTCCGTGAGGACCTGGGGTGTTGGTGGGTCGGTTATGTGCCTACCGAGTTTCTTATTCATCATTGCGGTTATGAGCGTTGATAGCCTAACCTCCGGTACGGGGGTTGGGTTCTGCATTGCGAGCAATACGCCCCTCTGAACCCTCTCCTCGGGGTATAGGTTAATTATTGATTCACCATCGAGCCTAATGTCGCCACCGACTACCCTGTACCTCGGGTGGCCAGCTATTGTTAGGAACAGCGTCGTCTTACCACTGCCGTTGGGCCCCATGATTGCCACGACCTCCCCCGACTCGACAGTTAGGTTCACATTATTGAGTATTCTCTTCCCATCGACCTCAACGGTTAGGTTAATTACCTCGAGCTTGGTCATTTCGATCACGTTGCCTACGCGACACTGATTATAAGTTTTTCGGCAGTGTCTATGTTGGGTAGTTACTGCAACGCTTTAAAAGCCGCAACATGTGGTGATTAATTGATACCGCATGCCCGGTGATGTGAGGCTCGACATTGCTAGGAGCGACGTCTCGGGCATGCTCGGTGCGGCAAAGCCCATTACCTGGGACGTGACTATTAAGGGTAGGATAACGAGGGACATGGTTGAGGAGTTGAGTAGGTTGAAGGGTGAGCCTGACTGGATGAGGAGGCTCAGGCTCAGGGCACTGGAAATGTTCGAGAAGCAACCGTGGCCCAATTGGCTCCCACTGGAGGGCACCATAGACCTGGAATCACTGGTGCTCTATGCGAAGCCGAGGGTTGAGAGGGCTAGGTCCATGGATGAGTTGCCCAGGGAGTTGAGGGAGTACTACGAAGCGTTGAGGGTACCTGAGCTCGAGGCTAAGGTACTCTCTGGCGTGATTGGGCAGGTCGACTCGGAGGTCGTGTACGAAAGCATCAAGAAGGAGCTCGAGAGGCTCGGCGTGATAGCCATGAGTATGGATGAGGCCGTCAGGAAATACCCGGACCTTGTCAAGCAGTACTTCGCTAAGGTGTTCCCGCCTGAGTATAAGTTCGCGTCCCTCAACATAGCGCTGTGGAGCGGCGGCGTCTTCGTCTACGTGCCGCCCAACACCCACGTTAAGATGCCCCTCGAACTCGTCATATTAATAAGCAGCGCCGGTGTTGGCCAATTCGAGCACTCCCTCATCGTGGTTGGCGAGAACTCGAGCGCCGAGTTCATAGTTGCCTGCGCGGCCCCCGTCTTCACCGGGTTGAGCCTTCATGACGGAATGACGGAGGTCTATGTTCATAGGAATGCCAGGGTTAGGCTTGTGGATTTGAAGAATTGGAGCAGGGGCGTTATTTACTTCGGTAATAATAGGGCGATTATTGAGGAGGGGGCCTCGGTTGATTGGTTAAGTGGTTCCCTGGGTGGTAAGGTGACGATTGTCTACCCAATGAGCGTTCTCAGGGGTGTTGGTTCCAGGACGACGATAACGAGTGTCGCCCTGGCAAACGGGCCCACGTGGAAGGAGGAGGGTGCCAAGGTGTTCCATACCGCACCGCACACGTACAGCAAGGTTGTTAGTAAGGGTGTTAGCCTGAATGGTGGAACCTCGGTCTATAGGGGCCTTGTCTATGTTAGGGAGGGTGCGAAGTACGCAAAATCCTCCGTCTCCTGCGAGTCCCTGGTGCTTGATGAGAAGTCTAAGGCATATACGATACCCCATGAGCAAGTCTTCGAGGAAACCGCCATCGTTACGCATGAGGCATATACCGGAAGGCTTAGTGAGGATAAGCTATTCTACCTAAGGAGCCGCGGCCTTAGTGAGGAGGAGGCCCGTAGCCTCGTAGTCCTCGGCTACTTCCACGACGTGATGGTGAACCTACCCGTCGAGTATGTATCCATATTCAACAGGGCAATCGAGCTTGAGCTCTCGAGACTTGGCGGTGTTGGTTAAAGTTCAGATTGCTTATCTCCGGGGATTGGTTTTAAAATAAGCCCCAATGCTAACCCTGGTGACACTGATGGTTAATGAAACGACAGAGTCACTAAGGGGTATTATTGAGAGGGGTTCGATTGAGGAGTTGCTCGGTCCTGAGTTGGAGAGGGTTCCCTGGGAGGCTGTGGTTAGGGGTAGGATAACGAGGGACATGGTTGAGGAGTTGAGTAGGTTGAAGGGTGAGCCTGACTGGATGAGGAGGCTCAGGCTCAGGGCACTGGAAATGTTCGAGAAGTTGCCGGAGCCTAGGTGGTTACCTATTAAGGAGGAGATTGACCTTGAGTCCCTCGTGACCTATGCCAAACCGAGCATTGAGAGGGCTAGGTCGTGGGATGAGATACCCAAGGAGATAAGGAGGTACTATGAGGCGTTGGGGTTGCCAGAGCTCGAGGCCAAGGTACTCGCCGGCCTGCTTGGTCAGTTCGACTCTGAGGTTATTTACCTGCACGTTAAGAAGTACCTAGAGGAGAAGGGGGTCATCGTAACCACAATGGATGAGGCCGTCAAGAAATACCCGGACCTCGTGAAGCAGTACTTCACGAGGATATTCCCACCGGGTGAGCACAAGTTCGCGGCGTTGCATGTGGCTTTGTGGAGTGGCGGCACTTTCATATACGTACCACCGGGCGTCAAGCTAGACATGCCCATAGAGTCCTTCTTCCTAATCGGCGCATCCGGCGAGGGCCAGTTCGAGCACTCCCTAATAATCGCTGACGAGGGCGCCTCTGTGGAGTGGCTAGAGGGCTGCGCAGCCCCTGTCTACAGGGGGTTTAGTTTCCACGATGGTATGGTTGAGGGCTTCGCGGGCAGGAACGCGCACCTTAGGATAAACACGATACAGAACTGGAGTAGGAACATCATAAACTTCAACAATAAGAGGGCCGTGGCCATGGAGAACGCGACGGTTGAGTGGGTAGAGGGTAGCCTGGGTAGTAAGGTTAGCTATACGTACCCAAGCACCGTGCTTAAGGGTGAGGGCGCCAGGACAAGCATAATAGGCGTTACAATAGCCAATGGGCCCACGTGGAAGGAAAATGGGGCCAAGGCATACCACGACGCCCCAAGGACCTCCAGCAAGATTGTGAATAAGAGCGTGAGCGTAAACGGCGGTACCGTCGTCTATAGGGGCCTTGTCTATGTTAGGGAGGGTGCGAGGTACGCAAAATCCTCGGTATCCTGTGACTCGCTAATACTCGATGACAAGTCCAAAGCCTACACGATACCGCATGACCAAGTCTTTGAGGAGACTGCCACGGTTACCCACGAGGCCTACACCGGGAGGCTTAGTGAGGATAAATTGTTCTACCTGAGGAGCCGTGGTTTTGATGAGGGTACGGCTAGGAGCTTGGTTGTTCTCGGTTTCATACAGGATATCGTGGTTAGGTTGCCGACTGAGTATGCAATGACTTTAAATAGGGTTATTGAGCTCGAGTTTGGTAAGCTGTCGAGGGTCGGCTGAGCGTGTTTATTATGAGCGCCAAGTGGCTTGTTGAGCTTAGGGAGAGGGCTAGGGAGTTGGTGCCCAAGATACCGTACCAACAGATAAGGGATTCACCATCAGTCAAGTACTACACGGACTGGAATGCCTTCGAGAGGTGTGCCGACCCAAACCCAGCCATGATAACCAGGGCGGGGCCTGTCTTCGACCTCGTAGAGCCTGGGGTGGCTGTTGTTAATGGCTACCTAAGCCTGGGCAAGGTACCAAGCGGCGTTAGGGTCTTGGATCTGGAGGATTTGGGTGATGAGTATGGGAGTCTCGTGTTTAAATCAATAGATATTAATGAGTCCAAGGCCCTGGCTAGGCATGTGGCTAACCTGCTCGGTGGTGCCTATGTGGAGATTGCCGAGAGCATCGATGAACCGTTGAGGATTATCGTGAACACGAACACGAATTCGCAAGTCCTGATACCGACCCACTACACAATAGCCGTTAATGATGGGGTTAGGGCTAGTTTGGGCCTCTACATAGTCAATAATGGTGGTTGCCCATCAACGACAGCCGAGGTTTACCTGGGCAAGGGTTCCTTGCTGAACCTGCTCGTCATCTCGATGGGTGATTCCACGCCTGAATTCACCATGCTTAGGGTTATTACCAACGAGAACTCTAGTGTGGTTGCTAGGTCATTGCTCATTGGTGGCTCCATGAACCACCATAGGGAGGATTACCTGCTCCAGGGTGTTGGATCTAGGCTTAACCACCTTGGTCTTGAGGTTGGTGTTGGTTCGTCGAGGATTGATTACCAGGTTAATGCGATGCACCTGGGTGAGGGTAGCTCGAGCTACTCAAGGGTCCTTGGTGTGGCTAGGGATAGGTCATTCGTGATACACAGGGCCCTGGGTAGGATATTCGAGAGGGCCAGGTGGAGTGACACGAATATTGAGGGTAAGGTCTTCGTGCTAAACGAAGGCGCCTATGCCGCATCCGTCCCAGTCATCATGGTTGACACGGGGGATGTGAATGGCGCTAGGCACAGCGCTGCCGATGCGTCGTTGGATGAGGACCAGGTTAATTACCTAAGGTTGAGGGGGTTCGGTAAGGATGAGGTCATAGATCTGGTGCTTTACGAGGTGGCTGCCCAATTCCTGGATTCCCTGCCCGAGGACTTCAAGCTCGATCGCGAAGTCCTTAGGCGACTGTTAATGAGCAGGTTGGGTCAATCTTGATCAGCGACGGAGGTACTCGCCACTGCTCAGTAGGTAGCCAAACTCATCACCATCCTTAATTAATTACCTGGGTTAAAAGGTTTGGCCGCGTCAGCCCCGCTGAAGGTTCGTCACTGGTCGGCGACCTAGCCACCCTCATCACCTAACCCAGGTAATCAACATTGACTTAAAAATCAGCGCTGAGAGGAGGGTCCTCACTGATCGGTTATGGCCAGCTCATCACATGGGGAAGACTGGGTAGTCACTATTTAAGTATGTGCGCCGTTACGCAGACGAAGCCGTAGTTCTCAGCCTCCTCGAGACTGACGATCCTGGGCTCCTCGTAGTAATCACCGACGCCCCTGGAGAGCGTTGCCACGGCCCTGTCATCGACGACGAAGCCCAGGGACCTGAGCATCTCTACGACCTCCCCAACCCTGTAGAAGTGGGCCGCGGAGTAGAACCTATGCCCCCTGCCGCCCAATTCCCTGTAGAAACGCCCATGTGCGCTGTCCCTGGGCACTATGCACGTTACCAACCTACCGCCAGGCCTGAGCACTCTACGAACCTCACGTAGTGTGTTCCTTGGGTCGTCGAGGAAGCATATCGTGACTATCATGACCACGTAGTCGAGCGACGAATCCCTAATGGGCATTAACTCGCCCATGCCTGACACGACCATCACGCCCCTATCCCTAGCCAGCTCAGCCATGGCTAGGGCGGGCTCGAGACCCAGCGGTATACCTAGGTTCTTGGCGAAGAACCCGCTGCCCACCCCAACCTCCATGCCGAAGCCCTCCGGCCTCACCATGGATACGGCCCTGACCTCCGCCATCGCCACCAACTCATGCCTCCTGTACCACTCGTCGTAATCCAACGCGTACCTGTTGAATATATCCACGGTACTCATGGTGGTCAACCGTACGTGTCGAGGGTTATCTCAGCAATGTCGTAGGCGTATTCCGAAATCCTCCTAACGCTTTCCACAATCATCATCAACCTACCACCAATCTCCACGGGCAAGCCGCTCCTATATATCTCGCCAATGACCTCCATACTCCTACTCCTCATCTTAACCCTCATGTCCAGGGTCCTCATAGCCCCATCAATATCGGAGTTTATGAAGGATAGGGCCGAGTCCCGCAGTAGCTCCACAGCCATCATCCCCAGGTCCGTTATGTAATTCACAATGGGTGATTCGGCCAATTTATGGCGCAAAACGCCGAACTCCTTAATCACCTGGGCGATCCTCCATGCGTGGTCGCCGGCCCTCTCGATGGATTTACCCACCATTAATGAATTTACCAACTCCCTGGAATCAACAACCCCCAGCTTGGACAGTACGGCTTGGTTAACCAAGCCACTCATTACCAACCTCTCCACAAGTAGGTAGAGCCTATCGACCTCGTTATCCCTCTCCACGACATCCTCCGGGTCGCCGTTAGCGCCCCTTAGCATGTCTATGGAGTCCTTGGCCATTCCCAGGACCACTAGAACCATCCTATTGAGCAGGCGCTTAATCGGTATCTCCGGCGTAGGCATTACGAACCTAATGACGAGGTAGTCAACGCCCTCCTCGATGACCTCGGCGCCCGATATCCTATCCCTAATCAACTCCTTAACCCTACCCTTAATATCTACGTACTCACCGAACCTAATCCTAACCTCACTAGCACCCCTTAGGTACTGCGTAATAACCTTCCTAAGCGCGTACTCAGGATCACCCCTATCAACAACGATTGTGTCAACAACACCCTGCGGCCTCACCGCCGTACTTATCGGCATTAGGGCTATGTAATTACCCATGAACCTAAGCAGAACGTGGGAGCCGGGCCCGACTCCGAGGGCTGCCAACCACTTCTTAGGTATGGTCACCGACACCGACGACCTACCGGTCGCCACGACCTTCCTAACCTCCTCCTCCACAACCCTAAAGAAGCATGGATTAATTAATGATTTCCTCCCTGCGGGGGCCGAAACTACTTTAATAATGCGGTGGCGCAGCCCATGTGATGAGTTACCTAAGGGTGCTGGTCACGGGCCCGCCGGGCGTTGGGAAGACAACGCTCATTAGGAGGGTTGCCGACTACGCTAGGGGCCTTGGCCTGGAGGTGTTCGGTTTCGTGACGGTCGAGGTTAGGGAGGGTGGGTCTAGGGTTGGTTTCAAAATAATTGACGTGAACACCGGTAGGGAGGCTTGGCTTGCGCACGTCTCCCTATTCCGCGGTGGCCCAACAGTCGGTAAGTACTACGTCAATGTTAGGGCCATGGATGAGGTAGGCGTACCAGCGATAAGGTCTGCCAAACCCGGCTCGTTACTTATCGTGGACGAGATCGGGAAGATGGAGCTCCTGAGCAACGACTTCCTAAGGGCCCTTGAGGAGGTTGCGCCGAAGGTGCACTTCCTGGGTACGGTATTCACGGCCTATAAATCAAACCCAGGAGTTAGGGGGTTCATTGAGCGGTTTGGGTTCAGGGTTATTGAGTTGAGTAGGACCAATAGGGATGAGGTCTATGGAATAATCGTGGGTGAGTTAAACAGGGTGTTGGGTCGACCCATTTAATTAATTGCCTAGGCTATTGCCGTGGTGGTTACGTGCTAATTAACGGGTTGGGTTTAAATAATTATTAAAAAACCCTTGGCGATGGATAGGCTCAGGGTTTTACTTGTCTCGGACCTCCACGGCTCGAGCACGGCCTTCGGCAAGTTATCAAATGCCGTGAAGTTTTACAAGGCAGACGTTGTGGTTCTCGCAGGCGACTTAACGGGTAAGGCGTTGGTGCCGATAATCAAGGATGGCGGATCGACCGAGGTCACCCGCGGCATTAGTAAGTACCTGGTTAATGTGCTCGGGGACGTGAAGGTGGTTGGTGATGGCGAGTTGAGTAACGTAATGAGGAGCCTCAGGGCTAGGGGTTACTACCCAGTGATTGTTGATAGGGCTGGTTATGAGGAGCTGGTGAGTAGTAGGGAGAGGGTTAGGGAGGTGTTTGTGAGGTTGATGATAGAGGCCCTGGAGGAGGATTTGGGCAGGATCGAGGCTAGGTATAGGGAGGCTGGAGTAAAGTTATTACTCATGCCGGGCAATGACGACTACCCCGAGGTAGCGAGTTACGTTAGGAGGAGGGCGTCAGATGTGTTGATACCAATCGATGAGGAGGTTGTCGAGTTCAACGGGTACTACTTCCTGGGCTTCGGGTACTCAACCCCAACGCCGTGGAACACGCCCAGGGAGGTCAGCGAGGAGGAGCTTAGGGCCAGGGTGGAGAGGTTGATTGGGGAGGTTGATCAGCAGGGGCTCGGTAGGCTCGTGCTCGTGATACACGACCCACCACACAACACACTCATAGACCTGGCCTACCAACTCGATAAGAACCTTAGGCCGGTCATTAGGGGTGGCGAGGTGCTCAGGACCCACGTAGGTAGTAAGTCCGTTAGGGCCCTGATTGAGGAGTACTCACCACTCATGGGCCTCCACGGCCACATACACGAGGCGCCGGGTATTGACTATGTCAGGAGTAGGGCTGGTGTTAAGGTGCCCGTGGTTAACGCCGGCAGTGAGTACTCTGAGGGTGTGCTTAGGATGGCCTATTTAATAATTGAGGGTGGTAAGTTGAGGAATTACTTCCTACTCCGTGGTTAGTAGGCTTTAAAAGCCAATAAGTGCCGCGAGTTCGCGTGGAGGTTAACCTGGCATCATTAATAATCGACTTGGCGGTGAAGGCCGGCGCGTTCATCAGGTCTAAGACCAGGGATTCGAGCTATAGGCAAATAATGAGGAGGAGCTCAACCGACGTGTCTAGGAGGATTGATCTGGAGGCAGAGGACTTAATAATAAGGGGTATCGAGAGCGAGGGGTTGAGGGCTGTCGTGATAACTGAGGAGAGGGGTTTAGTCAAGGTAGGTGATGGAGACCCTGAGTATGAGTTCATAGTGGACCCACTCGATGGTTCACTGAACTTCGTATTCAACATACCGTTCTACTCAGTATCGATAGCGGCGGGTAGGTACAGGGATAGGTTGAGGTTTGATGACTTGAGTGATGGGGTTGTGTATTACGTTGATAGGGACGCTATTTACTACGGAGGTACGGAGGGGCTTCGGGTCAGGGGTGATGATGTGGATGACGTGGGTAGCCATATCGACGTACCCGTCGTTTCCATGTACGTGGAGCCAAACGCAAGCGAGGACGTGTTACTAGGCCTGAGGGAGTTCTATGACAGGTTTGGTAGGTTCAAGATTAGGACGCTGGGGTCGGCGAGCCTCGAGGTTGTTATGGCATCTCTAGGCAGGTTTCTCGCGTTTGTAGACCTGAGGGGTAGGCTTAGGGCGATAGACATAGCTGGGGCATACGTCGTCTCTAGGGCGGCCGGCGCCCATAGTTACGTACCCGGCGGTGGGAGGTTGGGTGATGAGTTGGTTAGTGCCGAGTCGAGGTATAGCGTGATTGTTAGTAGGAGGGTTGATGTAATTGATTCATTGCTTAGGCTAATTGGTCCCCACCGAGTTAGCTAAAACTTTCGGCGTTCTCATTAATTAACTAATTGGGAGGTCTTAAATACACGTTTACGTAGGCTAAACCGATGAGGATAAGGCTAAACCTCGAGTGCCCAAGGTGTGGCGGTCCACTCTTCCTTAAGGAAACAAGGAACTCCATAGACATAGCCTGCGCCAGGTGCGGCCTGAGGGTTAGTTGGGAGTTGAGCAAGGCTGCTAGGAGGGCCCTTAGGGTCATCGATGGTTCCCTAGTCTTTGATTGGAACTCCGTTATCGACGAGTTATACATCGAACTTGCGATTAATGCCCAGTAATACGCATTAATACTATGGAAAGGTTAATTTAGGGCGTTGGAGGTATTGATTATATAGGCGTGGTGGTCGTATTGAGTGAGGAATTAGCATCAGAGTTGGACAGGAAACTCAAGGAGTGGTTTCTCGAGTTAGCCGACATCCTTGGTTGGAGGGTTGATAAGGTACTTGATTCATACAGGCTCGCCCAGCGCTCTGTAATCATAGACGTTAGGGATGACGGTAGGGAGATAAACGGCGTAAGGCTCAGGGTCCCCTCCGAGAGCAGGGACACGTATTACTACGTATCCGTGGGTCCCTACGGAGCCAAGTGCACATGCGAGGCATCGGTCATTAGGGGCGAGATTTGCAAGCACATCGTTGCGGGGTTAATAACGTGGAACATGATCAGCGTGATTAAGTACGGCAAGTGGCTGGAGCTTAGGGGGATTGAGTGGTTGGGTAATAGAAAGAAGAATAATAATGATGAAAAGCCGTAGCTTTAGATGAATGCGTTGGCTATACATCAACGGTAGAATCATGCCTGTAAACCTACGGTAAATAATTATCCATAGTTATATACATACATATTATTTAGTTTAAACAATATCCTTTGCATTATTAATAATTAACCTTTAAATAGTAAAATAAAGCTATTAAACTTACTATGACCTGGGTTAAATCACTGTGGCTTGCGATAATATTGTTGGTAGTGGTTGCGGTTAGTGTCTTGGCAATGTCGATATACGTAGTTCCCATGGCCTCGCCAACACCTCCACCATCCTCGTACATACTCATTAACATAACAGCGCCCAATTACGCCTCCTGGACCATTTATGCCAATGCCTCAACTGGTTGGTACGCATACTATAGTGGCTCTGGTTCCATGTCCTTTGGCCCAGCGTATGCAGGTGGGCCTGGCACGGTGGTAACCTTTAACGTAACATCATTAACCAATTGCCCATACCCAACAATAACGTATGAACCATCAAGCAACATAACCCTGGCAAGTGGTGCTAATTATGAGACCATAACCATAAATTGCGTACCCGAGGTTAACGCCACATTCAATGTGACTAGCGGTGGTGGGGTAGTACTTATTATATCGACGCCCGGCTTCGTAACGACCCAATCCCTCATCATAAATGGCCCATACATTCAAAGCATGATGC
>JAKMAE010000030.1 GCA_022014875.1 Vulcanisaeta sp.
GCTACACCACCGATGAGCTTAGGGAGACTGCCCAGAGGATAATCGTGCTTCATAGGTACATGAATAAGACAACGATTGAGCAGGACAAACTACCGCCCAGGTGGTTCAGGGAGCCCGTCGAGTACGAGGGTAAGAAATACGTCGTTTCGGAGGAGGAGTGGTTCTTCATGGTTAGGAAGTACTACGAATTAAGGGGGTATGACGAAGAGGGCAGACCAAAACCAGAGACGCTCCTGAAGCTTGGGATACGAGGGCCGCGCTGATTAGCTAGCATTTCCTGGCCCTTATTATTACGAAGATGTCCATGTACTTGCGGTATGACGTAACGTCACCCACGAATTTATTAAGTACGTTCCTTAACCATGAAATTGGCCCGAGACCCTTAATAGTGCGTCTCATCGTTAGGTACTCCTTAATCGACCTTGGAGCTACTAACGAAACAAGTAGTGGCAGGGGTAGCGCTAAGTAGTAAAGTAGTACTGCGTGCATAATTACCGTGTCCGGTCTCCAGAATTCCAGCACTATGAATGAACCGCATCTACGCAATACCCTGCGTGCCTCAATCATGGCCCGAAACTTATCGTTGAATTGCCTAAGGGCAAATGCCGTGTATATTACACAAACGGACCCTGACCTAAGGGGTAATGCCTCACCAACGGCGATTACTTTATCTATAATCTCGGGCCTATCCCTCATGAGTAATAACCCATTTATTGCGGGGTCTACGAGTATTATTGACCTGGGCTTAACACCGAGCTTGAGGAGAAACCTCGTCATTGAACCATCGCCTGCGCCTAGGTCGACTGCCACGCCATCGCAGTCGAGCAGTGATTTCACTATTTCCAGGGAGGCCCAATACCTCAGCTTGGTAAGTAGGAATAAGGTAATTACCCTATTGACTAGCTCGTAATTTGAGTAGGTAAATACCTTATTCATCACACTCCTGAAAAACCACGTTACACTCACCCAATCACCTCAAGAGTCTCAATGAGCCGGATACCTTATTAACGAGATCCTCAGGTCCAGGCCCAACCGCCAATACCGTTATGGTGCCTGGGGGTAGTTCCGTCAGCCCGGCATCCTCAACTATGAATGTGGGTAATCCTAGGCGTTCAGCCTTGTCCCTAAGCGCCAATAACTCATTGAGTGAATTCACGGCAAGGACCACCTTCTTCTGCCCCGACGCCTCCCAGGCCCTAAACCACTCAACCCACTCCCTCCTACCCTCACTGAGCACCCTGAGTACGGCACCCACAGCGCCATGCGCCACCTGAGCCGCGAGTTTGCCGCAGGACATGTTCAAGTCAGTCCTAACTATGATTACTTGCTTATACATGACCCCGCAACGCCATAGATTCATAACCTAAGGTTTAAAAATGATTTTATAGTGAAGATCATGACTCACAGAGACCCGTGAGTCACGGGCCTATGAAGGTCGAGGGGTCCCCTTTGCTCCCCCATCGTTTTTCACCAATTGAACATCACTGCCTTAGTGACGGCCAATCCTGAATTATTCTCCGGGCAGCGTTATAACCTGGTATACCAGTTACCTGCCCACCCGGCCACGTGCCTGCACCACCCAGGTACAAGCCCCTTATCGGCGTTTTATAACCCCAGCCCGACACGGGTCGCTTATCGAACATGAACTCCTCAAACATGGGCAGATGATTTAAGTTACCACCAGCCACCCTAAACAATCTTTCGTAGTCCTGCGGAGTAATTAATTCAAAGGCCTTGACCCTGCCCCAGTCAATGTCTACGTAGTTCTCCAACTCATCCCTTGTGGGTAGCCCAGTGACTATCAGGTAATTATTATGGACCACGGTCTCGCCAAAGGGTAGTTGGAGTATGGAATCCCTGTAATTATCCAGTTCACCCCTCATCCTCACTTTGCCATCATAGACTATGACGACCCTATACGCACCGTTAGGTGGGATGCTCCTGAACCTATCGATAACGTACTTATCGAAGTACTCCTCACCGACTAATTCAAGTACTGTATTAATAGGGCTTGCTGTGGATAATACGGCCTTTGCCTCGATCCTCCTATCATCCTCCGTAATAACGGCCCTGACCCTACCGCCCTCAATGATTATTTTCCTTACACCTAACCCGAGGATTACCCTAGCGCCACTGCTAATCGCCTTTTTATACAGCTCACGGGCGAATACTTGCATGCCAACCTCACCGTCTTTAGCTGGGTAATACCAGTCAGTTGCTGGGTTGTAGTAACCAACCATGAAGGCTGGTTGGTCTAGGTAGGGCTCGAAAATAAACATGTCCCAGAACTCGCGAGGCAAGTATCTACCGAGGAAATCCCTACTCCTTAACTTAAGAAACTCACTTAGTACCGGGTCGCTGAGTAACTCCTCCCTGCTGGGTGGCTCGGTCCTATATAGGTACCTACGCAACGCCCTATGGAACTCCACGATCTTACTCCACATAGCCCTTAACTCATCGCCCAAGCCCCACCTATTGAACTCCGCAATCCTCTTATCGAGGTCCTTCCACCACCTGACAAGCTCTCCATCCTTCACGTAGACCGCTATTGGGTCGGGCTTGTACTGCTCAATGTTTATGCCGAGCTCCTCGAGTAAATCCATTGGTATTAGACCCAGGACGTAGGCACCTACGGGAACCTCCACACCACCAACTACGTGCCACCCAGCCATGCCTCCGGGCCACGGTAATTGATCGAGAACTACAACATCAAGGCCTGCCCTGGCAAGTACTATACTCGCTATTAATCCGTTATGACCGGCGCCTATCACGACGACGTCAGGCACATGACTAAGCTAGGCGAGCTAGATTTATTATTTTTTAAGGTAGGTGCTTATGTATCCATCAACGAACCTTCTCAGTGAGTCGGGTATCTTGTATACCAACGCTGCGGCGCCTATTATTCCAACGTCGTCGCCGAACCTCGTGAACTCAATCCTTGCAGGGTTAACGGCGAGGTACATACCTAGGTATTTCTCAATGCCCCTCCTGAACAATTCCCTGTGGTTCAGCGCCATGGAGCCTCCTAACACTATAAGTTCTGGGTCGTAGGCATTCATTACAGTTGCAATGCCTGCTGCGTGGATCTTCATTAGGAAGTTATCTATGAAGTCCCTCGCCAACTCATCACCCTCGTAGTATGCCTGGAATACTTCCTCGGTGGTCACGTCCTCGTTCCTCATCAACCTCTCGTAGAGTTTCGACCTATACGTCCTATTCCTAATAAACGCCCTAATCACTTTAGGCACGTTAGCCCCGGAGCCCAGGGCTTCCCAGTGCCCGTAACCGCCACAGCCGCATTTTATGTCTGAATCAACGTTAATCACCGCATGCCCTATCTCGTGGGCATTCCCATCCTTACCAACGAGGAGGTGTCCATCGACGATAACCCCAGCACCTATCCCGGTGCTAAATGTTATGTAGACTAGGTTGTTAACGCCCCTGCCAATACCAAATAGGTACTCGCCCCAGGCCGCGGCCATGGCGTCATTACCCAATACAACAGTTACCCCGAACTCCCTAATTATTGGCTCAACGAGCTTGAACCTCTTTATTGGCGCATTCGGTGCCAGCGGTACAATACCTCTCCTGAGGTCTAGAGGCCCTATTGAGCCAATACCTATGCCGTCAATGGACCTAGACCGTGTCAGGTCCTTTATAGCCTTGATAATTACCTCGGCCACGGTGTTCTCGTCACCGCTTGTTGGCTGCCTAACTTTCAACTTATCAACAACATTACCACCATCATCAACTAAGCCGACCCTTATGAATGTGGCGCCCACATCAACGCCTACGTAAACCATACGATGCGATAAACCATTTATTTAATTTTAAAATTATCGCCCTAGGCCGTAGGTCATTGGTAACTAATTAATTTATAAAGGTCTTAATAATCATTTGAAGCTCATGGTTAATTTAGTGATTAAACCAATCGCGGAGGTCGTCGATGAGGATAGAATCAATAGAAAGATGGAGGAGTATCTAAGTGAGATGCTTCGGAGGGCACGACCTATAGGTGATGGGTTATTCATAATTGACGAACCGACAGGTAGGGCGACGCCCTCATTATTGAGCTACGACTGTATCGTTAAGTCCCTAATCCGACTGAGGTTAGGAACCATAACTAATATGGATGGGTTGAGAAACCTTGCTAGGGGTAGGGCGATCCACGATCTTTACCAGGAATGGTTTAAGGTTGCTAATCCGAGGATTCACGTGGAGGTGGAGAGTGGGGTGGAGACTGCGGATACATCGGGTAGGGCAGACATACTCTACATGCGCGAGTTTGATGGTGAGGAGATTTGGGGATTGATAGAACTCAAGAGCTCGTGGAATCTACATGAGGAGAGGGAACAGAGATACCTGAGGCAGATTGCGGCGTACATCCTCATGCTTAGGGATGCGGGTATAACAATAAGGGAGGCATACCTAGTCACCATGAGGGATGTTAAGTCAATCCCAATAACAACACTACTCCGAAGATATAACAGCGTACTTAACGAGTTAAAGAGTTTGGAGTCCTTCCAGGGCTGGCCCGTCAAACCACCAAACCCATTACTATGCGTTAGATGTGAATTAAGACCCATCTGTAATACATACGCTATTTACCGAAGCAATAAAGCATTCAGCGAAAACGCTTATTAATCTTAACAGGTTCATCAATGGATATGCAAATAATAAGTAAGGTATTGGTGGGTTATGACGGGTCTAAGGCCGGCGATAAGGCCCTGGAGTACGCCATAGGCCTAGCCAAGACCTTCAACGCTAAGTTATACATATTACACGTGATTGAGGAGGGTAGGATAGCTATAGTACCCGAGTCAACGCTGTACCCCTCATTGATTGAGACCCTCGAGAAACAGGGTCGGGATTTATTAAGCAAGGCGCTCGAGAAGGCCAGGAGTTACGGTGTCGAAGCAGAGACACTACTTGAGGTTGGCGCCGACGCCGCGGACGTGATAATAAATGTTGCGAACAGGCTCGATGTCGACATCATAGTGGTTGGTTCCAGGGGGTTGAGGGGGCTAACCAGGTTCTTGCTTGGCTCGGTCTCGGAAAAGGTCGTTAGGTACGCCAACAAGCCCGTGCTTGTTGTTCACTAGGCCCGTTAGGTTTTAAAGTACGTAAATTGCAATACTCATGCCACGTTATGGTTGCGGTTAATGCGACCAACGCGTCCAAGGTCGGCGGTTTCATACCGAGTGGTGTCGAGGGATTGATAATACAGGCCCTGATTATAATCACGGTTGCCGTAGCCGTTTACTTACTGCTTGATTACGTATTCGACAAGATTGTAAAGGCCTTCGTAAAGATCACGAGAAAGGGTGATGTTGAGAATGCACGCTTTATCTTCAGGATAATACTGATAGTGACGATACTCTCAGCTATAGCGTATATCTATGGACAGTACCTAATTGTTGGTGCGTTATTGATAATCGTCGCGATAATCCTCGTTATCGGCATGAAACCAATAATTGAGGAGTACTTCACTGGTAAAATGATTAAATTAGTTAGGGATTACTCCCTGGATATTGGCGATCACGTGGACATCATGGGTATAAAGGGTTACGTAATCAAGCAAACATCATTGGGGGTAATAATTAGGAGCTCACGTAATGAGCTCGTCTACATCCCATACACGCTCATTATGAAGAACGTAGTCAAGAGGGTACCGCCAACCGAGGGTATTGAGGTAAGGATACCCTTCAAGATACCTAGGGATGACTCGTTGATTGAGGATATACGTGACGAGTTATTAAGCTACATGGAGGACCTAGGCCTAGAGGATCCCCACGTTGATGTTGCCGCAATAGAGGATAGATACATCGAATTAATTGCAAGGGGTACTTATAAGGACCTTAGGACAATCGATGATGTTAAGTACGCAGTGCTCAACAAGGTACTTGAGCTAACATTGAAGTATGAGAGGAGACGTGGAAATCATGAGAGACCCTAACCAGCCAACACCTCACTGATGAGTTTCTCAATATTTTTAGAGGTACCCACAATGACGAGTTCGACTCCACCCTCAATAACGTGATCACCGCTTGGCCTCATTACACCACTCGTCGTCACTATATAGGGGATTGAAACATCGTAATTCTCAACCAGGTAATTAACCTGCCTACCTATTATTGGTGAGTCATCCCTAACCCGCACAATCATGATTGTAATGTCTGTCTGGGGGTCCGTATATAGCACCCTAACGTCACCACTTAATGCTAGGCTCTTGATTCTCTCCGAAACTAAACTCTCCACGTTTATTACGGCGGTCACGCCCAACTCCCTGAAGAGGTCCTCCCTATCCTTATTATTAACCCTAGCAATAATTACTGGGACGCCCCTCTCCTTCGCTATCCTACATACGTTATAATTCACATCATCACTCTCAGACAGGGCTAGGAGTAGCTCGGCCCTGTCTATACCAACCTCACTAAGTGCGTCGACACTGCTTGGGTCGCCCTTATACACCATGGCCAATGATTTTAACGCCTTGTAAGCTCTCTCGCAAGCCTTCCCGTCAGAGTCGATTATTGCTACCTCGTACTTATCCGCGAGCGCCCTGGCCACCTCTATACTAACATTATTCGCACCAACTATTATCGCAAGCTTCAATTAGCACCACCAGCTAAGTGGTACGGCTACAAACTACTTAAATTCATTATTGCCTTTATAGGGAAGTACTCATCCTTTACCGCGATGATACCTGAGGAGTGGATCCGTATGGTTAAGGAAGGCTTAAAGTACTCATACGCGCCATACAGCGGAGTCAAGGTCAGCGCCCTCGCGATTACGCCGGACGGCAAGGTTTACCGTGGTGTTAACGTTGAGAACGCGTCCCTAGGCCTTACTGTATGTGCAGAGAGGGTGGCTATATTCAACGCGGTATCTAACGGTGAGAGGAGGATAAAGACCATAGTACTTACATCAAACCTTGACAAGCCGATATACCCCTGCGGTGCGTGTCTCCAGGTCATGAGCGAGTTCGGTGTTGAGGAGGTAATAATTATACATGGCAATGAGGTGATAAGGCACACCCTAAGTGAGTTATTCCCAAAACCGTTCAGTGATTGGAGGAAGTAAGGGTTTTCCTAGGGCTACGGCCCCTCAAAACCACACACTGGGCATACATATGGATTTCCAGTCTTCCTACAGTGCTCACATCTCCAAATCTCGGCTTTGCCACAATTTGGACATAGGAAGTGGGTTGCTCTTTCGTAAGGCTTAATCGGCCTACCACATGAAGTACACACTGGAACGCTGGGTCCGTGCAGCACCGGCCTTGGTCTCTCGACCTTCGGTATCGCCATCAACCAACCACGAAACCCTGTTAATTTTAAGCATTTCTCTTCCCGTACCTGCTGTGAGTAATCCTTAATAAACCGGCATGGCTCATCAACGGGATGGATATCACCAAGGTGATGAGCCTAGCAGTACTAGCCCTAGTGCTTGTGCTAGCTGCCGTAGTCACGTACTACGTATTGAGCAAGTTCGTGGCACCGCCATCGAAGCTGCATAAAGGGCCTATAACCGTGGTACTACCCATAGGCACAGCTCCGTATCAACAGGAAATACCGGTGTGGCCGCCATACTTTCAACTAACCAATGCATCCCAAATCTACCTCTCCTTCGTTAATTATAGCCTCATATACGGGCCAGACAATGCGCCGATCAAGGTATTAATAATATACAACCCAGTCATGCCCCCAGCCACGAACTTCACAGTACTCAACACAGACTACATACTCAACACCGCCAAATCAGGCCTTGTCCAGTATGAAATAGTCTTCAACGTGGTTTCGTTCTCACCAACCTTAACTCCCACATCGCCATTAGCGCTGGCGGAGCTCAACGTGGCCTCGGTAGCCTACTGCCTCTACTATAACTTCACCGATAAAGACTACGCCCTATTGTTCCTCAAGGAGGTTGGTTCGTACGTGGGATCCAACACGACGAATATCGTCAACCTAACAAGCATAGCCACGGTGCAGGGCCTACTCGATAAGTTAAGAGTGAGCATCAATGCATCTGCCTGTGTAGACAGGTACGAGCACTTAGTTTTAGATCCCACGTATCAATACCGCATCCTCTTAACGCTCATGGATTATTACGTACCGCCGCAATACACACCAAACTTCCTAACCGGTACATCGCCAATAAACTCACCCATAATATTCATCCTAGGGTACAACTCACTGACAGGTGCCTATGACAGCACACTCAACAATCTACAACTATCAACACTTATTCAAAACCTAATGACGCAGAAATTCATGTACGAGAAATCGACTGGTTAATTCAACCTAGCCACTAACGAGACCCTTTATTACACTACCCAGCCTAATTATTTCTAGGTACTCTATGTTTGCTGCCACGTATAGGAGTATTATTGATATGGTATAGTAAATAAGCAACGTGATAAGGTCATTCCTAGTAACTGAGCCGGCACCACGCATGGCCTTAATAAACTTCCTAGTGAGGACTAGGGAGCCTGTTGTCGAGAAGGCGTAGGCCATCAACTCTATTATACCGTGTGGGAGAAACATTGTCACCACCAATGCGGGGATGAGGACTATTGGAGAGCTTGTGGTGAATGCCACGTAAGTACCGAGTATGAATCCCGTCATTATCAGGGCGATCGTAAAGACCAAAGGGCCTATTATGGGTATGGCCATTAAAGTATCTATGGCTAGGTTATGCAGGAAAATGAAGTTGGGGCCTAGATCGACGGTACTCATCAACTCACTCCTTAATTCATTCATTAATGACTGGCTTATGAGGTAGGGCCCCACGTAAAAACCCATTATTGATGATACGATCAATATTAACAACTCAATTGCGTAAAGAACCACGACGCTCCTCAGTTCAATACCCATGTATTATCACCAGGGATGTAGGAGGGTTCCCTGAGATCCGCGTTCAAATCCCTCGTCATTAATCCGCACATCCCTCCTGTCTTCATTAGGACGCATTACCTAGGCCACATGGATTATTTAAGCCTTGCTGGCCCTTATCTCCTACCCATTGTTTCAAGGAGCCTATTAATGACTATCCTCCTAACGAACTCCTCACGTTCATTCTCATCGAGCTTAAGCCTAACGAACCTGGCACTCTCGATTATCCTGGGGAGTAGTACGTTATCTATCGCGTTCACCATCCTCTGGTACTCCCTAACCCTCGCCAACAACGTGTAGAATAGGTTCTCCAGGTTTATCATCTCTGAAATAGCGTTAAAATTACTATATATACTGTATAAGGCACTGTCTAGTTCAGGCGGTGTTGTAAATATGCCGTAATTGGGGCTTGTCACACCCCTGAACTCCAACCCCCTAAACTTCACGCCCTCCATGACGAGGTCCGTGAACTCGACACTAACCGTTGGTCTCACGACCTCGCTCAACTTACCGTAATTCTCAATGCCCATCTTAGATACTGCTGCCTTCAGCATTAACGAGGCCTTACTTAACTCCTCCTGGACGCTCTTCCTTACCGATTCGAGCTTAGGTATTATAGCCCTAATTCTCTGTATTGTGGCGTTCCTCGCATCCTCGACCGTCTTCTTAATACTCCTATAGAGCCTCTCCTGATTCCTGAGCCTCAATAACGTGAGTCTGGATGGGATGGGTTTCTCAAAAGCCACGTCTTCACGGTACGTTTTATGCTTATAAGCATTATTACAAAAGGCTGGGATGGGTAAATGAGTAGGGTTAGCCAATTAGAGGCGTGGAGGAGGGTTAGGGGTGTTCTTGAGATGAGCGATTTAGTACTGGAGGTTATAGATGCTAGGGACCCGCTTGAAACTAGAAATAGAAAGTTAGAGGAGCTCGCTAATAAGTTAGGGAAGTCGTTAATGATTGTTATAAATAAGGCAGACCTTGTGCCGCTGGATGTGCTCAAGGAGTGGAAGAGGTTTCTCGAGAGGGATTACCCAACGGTTTTCATAAGCGCAAAGAATAGGCTTGGGACTAGGAAGCTCATGGTAAGCATCAAGAGGCTCGCACCAAGGCTCCCGGTGAGGGTCTCCGTGGTTGGGTACCCAAACGTGGGTAAATCAACAATAATCAATTACCTCAAGGGCAGGCACGTTGCGGAGACGAGCCCCGTACCTGGCTGGACAATCGGTGAACAATTGGTTAAGGCTAAGCAGTGGTTGGTCGTTATAGACACCCCCGGCGTCATACCCGCCGAGGAGGTTAGTGACGAAGCCCTACTGGTCATTAAGGGCGCCATAGACCCATCTAAACTTGAGGATCCAGTAATACCGGCGATAAGGTTAATAATGAGGATTAAGTCATTCAACCCCAAGGCCTTTATGGATAGGTACGGCGTTGATTCAGAGGACCCAATGCAGCTACTGGAGATGGTTGGTAGGAGGAGGGGGTTATTATTAAGGGGTGGTAGGGTGAACATTAGGGAGGCAGCAATAGCCGTGATTAGGGATTGGATAACCGGCAAGCTCGTTTATTACTATAGACCACCGGGTGATGGGGGTGCCTAGGAAGTTGATACCGATGGTGTTGAGGCCGTCCGTGAGGCCCCTCAAGTATTACGACATAGTGGGCGACCTAATGATGAATTTCCTAAACGGGAGGAGGGTTGCAATAATTAGGCAGGTCAACGACTCGGTCATGCTCGTCACAAGGGTTAAGCAGGAAGATGGTAGTAAATTACCAATAATACTCAATAACAAGGATGAGTTAATTAAGCACGTTAAGTTGGGCGGCATAGACTTCATGGCCTCAGTAAACATGGCAACATCTAGGGACGCAAACCTCGCGATAATCGACGTAAAGGGTGGTAGGAGGGTTTGGATGAGTGATAGGGGCCTCGAATTACTGGATCTATTGGTGACGGCGGTACGCGCAGTATTCGAGGAACTGGGGCTTACGAGCAATGTTGTGGTTTTTGATGGCATGAACGGCTTTAAAGTAATGGCGATGCTTTCGGGGGAGGTTGGCGCCGAGGATTTGAGGGTTTTCGCAAACATCGTTGAGGAAGTCGTGCATAGAAGCTTGAAGTCTATGGAGCTATACCAGAGGTTCCGTGATGACGTTATAATCGGCGGCAACACAATGCTTAAGGTCAGGATGTACAGGGTCCCGCTCTCGCTCCACTGGTCAACGAAGCTCTCGGCAATACCCGTGGCGCGCGTTTATGATTTTACCACAATATCGGCGGACCCATCAAACGTGATAAAGCGGTTAGAGAGCTTGCGGAAGCTACTTGAGCCGTTGTTCACGAAAAACCCCGTCGAAGCACTACTTAGTACAACAAAGAGGTGGGTCAATGGTGACTACTCAATAATATATAAAATAAAGGGTTCGGTTAAGGGTAAAATCGCAGGTATTGGCATGGGTAATTGATAGAGAAAACCTTAAATCAGCATTGCGAGTTAACGCGTGTTTAGTTATGAAGAAATTGGCGATAGCATTCATAATGATTGGTGTAATAATCCTCGTAATGTCGAGTATAAGGGTAGTAATACCAATAGTGACAAGTCCAATTACCCAGGATATAAATGGGGTCATTAATGTAACGCCCGGGATGAGACTGATAATAAGCGGCGTCAATGGTTCATTAGCACTAATACCCACCGAGGGTTACTCCCAATTTCTTGACTCAATCAATTACCTATCACCAATATTCATCTTCGTGGGTATCATGATACCCATCGCGTTATTAGTCATGAAGAGGGGGGTCGAGTTCGACCCATCAGACCCGCTTCTCTTTGGGACAATAGCCATGCTCGCAGTATCACTACTATTCGCACTGCCAATACCAACACCCATAGTCCTCAACGAAGCCTCAGGGAGCATTTACCTACTCCTCGGCATTAATGCATACACCGGCTTCTCATCGATAGCGTACCTAATCAGCGCAGTCCTACTCGCGGTGAATACGTGGTTATACAGGGGGCGGCAGGCAACGGAGGGTCCGTACCCAGACATTGACCAGTTAATTAGCATGACTGTTATGTTTAAGAATGAGGAGGTTGAGGATTTAGGGAATGAGAAGGACGAGCAATAAGGGCGTTATCTGCTTCTTCTGCCTGAGGAGGGTTAAGGAGTACTACATCGTTGATTACGAAGTTAGGGAATTAGACATGGTATTCAAGGTGTACGCCTGCCCGAGTTGTTACGCCAGGATCAAAGGCCTCGCCAGGAAACCCTAAACACCCTTACGTAATCAATTATCGCGTCAAGCTCCATTATGAACGAGTTGACCTGGTAAATACTCACCACAGGCACGCCATTCAGTATTTCCGTATAAGCCCTGTGCCAAGTCACGACAACGGGGATAAGTAGGGCCTCGCCCCAATCAACACCCAACCTATTCATTAAGACCTCCGGCTCCCTAGACACCAACTCGACCTTCTCAAGGTGCCTCTTAACGATGACGGACAAGCTACTAGAAACCCTCCTCCAGCGCTTGGCCTCTATCAGTAAGACCCTTGGCTCCTTATACGCAATTACGTCGAACTCAACCCTAGTACCGACGACGGGGACCCTGAGCCTACTGACTACCCTAAACCCCCACTCCTCGAAAATAAGCCTTATCAAGGCCTCGAACTCATCCCAGGGAAGGAAGCCGCTTATCTCCTCAAGGTCAACACTCAATCCCTTACTCATGAAGTACTTAATCAACGCGTGAGGACGCATGTTAACCCTATAGCCCTCGCCAACTCTGGTAATTACACCATCATTAATTAACTCGTTGAGGAAAGAATCAAGTATTGAACCGCCCAAACCACTCACTCTCTCGAGAGACTCGCGGGTAAAGACACCGTCCCTAGAAAGCGCGATTAGGGATTTAGCGAGCCTCTCCACGGGCAAAAGCTTGGCAAAAGCATTTAATTTACTTAATCCAGGAGCTCCACGTGATGAGCAGAAGCGGCGAATGATTGATGATTGGTGGGTCAGGGACTGACTAATGATTAATTAGGAATAGAAAAATTTAAAGGATGGGATTAACACCAAAGTGAATTAAGGCATGCCCGCTATTAAAGTTACTAGGACACGCCCGCAAGCCACGTTCTGGGACGG
>JAKMAE010000031.1 GCA_022014875.1 Vulcanisaeta sp.
GGGCTAAGGGACTGGGGTTGGAAACGATAGTTTGCGCCCCCGATCCATACTCAAGCGCTGCGGCGGCAGCGCTTGGGCCCACGGCTGTTGCCGTTGAGCCGCCCGAGTTGATTGGTACGGGTAGGGCGGTAAGTAGGGAGAAGCCCGATGTTATTATTAAGACTGTGGAGTTGGTTAGGAAGGTCAATAGCGACGTCGCGGTTATAACAGGCGCAGGTATTGAGAGTGGTGATGATGTTAGGAAGGCGATCGAGCTGGGCACCTTAGGCGTGTTGGTTGCGAGCGCCATCGTTAAGGCAAAGGATTGGAGGGGTAAGATTACCGAGATGGCTAAGGCACTCCTGAGGTGATTTTTATTTTAATTTTAATTTTTATCAAATCAAATTGAGCGCGTCACGACTGCCTACTTCGGTACTGCCTTATTATCTGTCTAAGTACGTACTGGAGTATTCCACCATTGAGGTAGTATTGAACCTCCATTGGCGTGTCCAGCCTCACTATTAGCTTTGTCTTGATAACTCTACCGTCTGGTTTATGTATTATGAAGTCCACGAGCTGCCTTGGCCTGAGGCCCTGTGATAGCCCTATTATGTCGAATGTTTCCTCACCCGTAATACCGAGCTTCTCCGCATCCTCACCCTCCATGAATTGTAGCGGTAATATCCCCATCTCAACGAGGTTACTCCTGTGTATCCTCTCGAAGCTCTTTGCAATGACGGCCTTGATACCCAGCAACTTAGGTCCTTTCGCGGCCCAATCCCTTGAGCTTCCTGCGCCGTAGGTCTGGCCGGCGAGTATGATGAGTGGCACGCCCTCCTCCTTATACCTCATGGCCGCATCGAACACGGTCATTACTTGCCCATCAGGCCAGTGTATCGTGTAGCCGCCCTCGAGGACCCTATCACCCATCCTATTCTTAACGCCCTTGTTCCAGAAGGCTCCTCTAACCATGACTTCCCAATTACCCCTCCTTGTGCCGAATGTGTTGAACTCCTCAGGCTTTACACCGAGTGATAATAGGTACTTACCGGCGGGTGAATCGACTGGGATTGGGCCGGCTGGTGATATGTGGTCCGTTGTTATGTTATCGCCAAGTATGAGTAGTGCTCTGGCGCCGATTATGTCCTTAACCTCAACAAGCCTGTCTGGGTCGAAGTCGTCGAAGAATGGTGGCCTCCTTATGTAGGTGTTCTTCGGATCCCATTGATACAGGTCCCCGCTTGGCGCCTTGAGTTGGTTCCATTCATCGGGCACTAGATCGCCAATTCTTGTGTATTTCTCAACGAATTCGTCAGGTGTTACGTACTTCTCCACGTAACTCCTAACCTCATCATCGCTAGGCCATAGATCCCTGAGATAGACTGGCCTACCATCTCTCGTGTATGTAACGGGCTCGCTTGTTAGGTCTTTATTGATTGTCCCTGCCAATGCGTAGACAACCACCATAGGTGGTGACGCTAGGTAATTGGCCCTAACGTCTGGGTGGATTCTGTTCTCAAAGTTTCTATTACCCGAGAGTACGGCAGCCGCTATTAGGTCGTGCTCCTTAATGGCCTTAGTTACTGGCTCGGGTAGCGGGCCCGTATTGCCTATGCAAACCATGCATCCGAAGCCCGTTATGTAAAAGCCTAATTTCTCCAGGTACTGAAGCAAACCTGCCCTCCTTAGGTACTCCTCAACCACCCTTGATCCGGGTGCCAGCACCGTCTTGACGTAAGGTGGCGGCGCTATACCGAGCTCAACAGCCCTCTTGGCGACTAGGCCCGCCGCCATTAGTAGGTATGGGTTGCTCGTGTTTGTGCAGCTTGTTATTGCGGCTATCGCCACGAAACCATCCTCAAGCTCTACCTTCTTCCCATCAATCTCTATCACGACCTTCTTCCTACCACTTATGTTCCTTCTCCTATTCCTATCCTCAATTATTGGCTCTAGGCTCTTGGGAACCTCGCTTAACCTCCTTCTTTGCCACGGTAATGACGGCCCAGCAACGCTAGGCTCCACCGCGGATAGGTCAATACCGATTACCTGGCTGTACTCAACCTCGCCCTCCCTCGGTGAGCCGAATACGCCCTGGGCCTTGTAGTACTTCTCGACCAGGGATACTAACCAATCATCTCTACCGGTTAGTCTCAGGTACTCAAGTGTTTGCTCATCCACTGGGAATAGGCCCGTTGTTGCGCCGTACTCCGGCGCCATATTGGCTATCGTCGCCCTATCGGGTACGGGCAACTCCTTAACTCCCTCGCCGAAGAACTCGACGAATTTGTCAACAACGTTGTATTTCCTAAGGGTCTCCGTTACGTAGAGCACGATATCGGTGGCCGTAACGCCAGGCCTTGGCTTGCCGTAGAGGTATACGCCAACGACCTGCGGTGGAGGTATGGCGATGGGCTGCCCCAACAGTGCTGCCTCAGCCTCGACACCACCGACGCCCCATCCCACTACGCCAAGCCCATTAATCATCGTTGTGTGGGAGTCCATGCCAACGACGGTGTCGAAGTAGGCAAGCTTCTCGTTAGGCCCTAAGTCTTCCGTCATCACTACCCTGGCTATGTACTCTAGATGCACCTGGTGTATTATACCGGTACCTGGTGGGAATACCCTGAAGTTCTTAAATGCGTTTTGTGCCCATTTAAGGAATACGTACCTCTCCGCATTCCTCTGAACCTCCAGTTTTATGTTTAGTCTCACGGCATCCGGCCTGCCCCAATAATCAGCCTGTACGCTGTGATCTATTATTAAGTCGGTTGGGACCTGCGGGTTTATTACCTTAGGGTCAATGCCGTATTTAGCAACTATCTCCCTCATCACGGCCAAGTCAACGAGCGCCGGTACGCCTGTGTAGTCCTGCATCAATACCCTAGCCACCTTGATCGGGACCTCCTTAGTACCTGGATTCTTCGGGTTCCAGTGCAGTAAATTCTCTATATCTTCCTGCGTTATAGCCTGGCCGTCGTAGTTCCTAAGCATATTCTCAATAAACACCTTTATCGTGTATGGCAACCTAGCAATGTCGAAGCCGGCTTTCTCAAGGGCCTTCAATGAGTAATAATACACCTTAACCCCGCCAACCTCCATTGTAGTTAGGGTATTCCAGAGGTTAGGTAGGTTCTTAGGCACGGTTAGCTCATTGTTTCATTGTTTTTAATTGTTTTGCCTATGTAATTTATTACCTGGCGAATTGGTTATAGCCAGACGCGTTAACGTTATAGTACGTCAAGTCCCAAGTAGGCGGTGCATCCAACTCAAAGGGTATCATGTAACTTGCAGGTAACGTGATGGTCGTGCCGTTGATTAACGTGACCTCTATGTCGAACATTGTGCCGTTAAATACGTAATCCGTTATCGGGTACTTCGTGTAAGCGTATTGAAACTCTAACTGCGTGTATGTCGCATAGAATGGCGTCCCACTGTACGGTATTTTATGTATCCACAACGTGCTTGTGTTATAGTCGTAAACTTCAAAAACGATCTCTTTAGCGCTCATGTTGTAGTAAATCATAAACTTGAGCAGTGTATTGTTTGGTGTTGGCACGCCAGGCTGTACTGCAGGGTTCATCGTAGATTCATTAAAGAAGTAATGGGCAATGCAGTTCTTGCCTGGCACGTACCAGGGGGCGATGGTGCCGTTTGGGTCTAAATCAATGCCTACCTGGAAGAACCCTACGCATGATGACCTAGTTGCTCCGTAGTAATTCATGGCATTTATTTGGAAACTAAGTATGCCAACCTGCGGTGTATTCCAGTACCTAAGTAGTACGAGGGCTGTTAGGTTGTAGAATGGTGGTAATAACGTTACCAGGAGCCCGGAGCCCTGCCCGTAACCCTCCATGTTGTTGTACTTCTCTAGGTATATTGGTATCTCGAGGCTTGTGACTACGATGTCCGTGTAATACACGGTACCATTAACGGTTATTATCGCTGCAGTGTAGTATTTACCTGCATCGGGAACCTTAACCTCGAAGGGTGGTTTGTCGGTTCCATCGACGAATACCTGCATCACCCAACCAGCGGTCTTGTTGTAGGGGGTGCTCGCGTTGTATACGTTAACCATTATCAAAACCCAGCCAGGTGGGTAGAGGGCGTTGGTTAGGTTCGATAATGAAACGACGGGCCTCAGGTCGGTTAGGTTTGGGCCGGCCCATACATAACCATTCGCCACACCAACAATAGCCACGGGTTGGCGGTCCTGGTCAACTAAGCCGAAGAACCCACTGCCGTTAGCGTAGTAAATAGCGACTTGGAATGACAGGAACTGGTCGCCCCTAACTATAAGGTCTGGGTTTACGAGATCCACCTGAGGCGTACCGTTGATAGCGATTGATTCTAATGATGGTTCGCCCCAATAATTCGGCGACGTTGTGATGAAAGCCTTACCGCTAATCACTTCCCATCCATAGTAACTCGGTGGTTCATGCGCGAATTCGAAGTTTGAAACATAGGCAAAGGCGCCGACCAGGGATGCAGCTGGTGCTAATCTAGGTACTGGTCTATGTACAACGCCATTAACCTGTACATGCGTCGGATGACTCATTAGGGGTATTAACGATGTGAGTATCCCTACTATAATTATCACAGTGATTGGTTTAAATTTTATCATATTAACTAGGGACATTAAGCGGATTCTTTAATTTTACTTTATTATAGTTATAGTAATGTTTTATTCACCAATCATTGATTTTTCCTCTGCAACCACCTCCTCCTCAGAATCCACGTGCAACCTCCTTACCTGTACGCCATCTGGCGACAATAGGACCATCTTAACTGATGCCCCATCCTCGCCAAACCTCGTTAGGTACCTTATGAGGACCTTGTTCGCAATGACTATACCTATGTGTTGAGTCTTGCCATTGAGGGACACGCTTTGGTGGTAGTGCCAAACCTCATTCTTAGTAATTACGTTGAACGGCCTAACTATTGAGTCCTTATAATCATCAAGCACTAGGTTGTATATCCCGAGGACCCTCCAGATCCTTCTTGTTGGGTTTATCTCACCGTATATGATAACGATGGGCCTCTCAGCCTTCCTATCCTTAACCCTTGATTGATAAATCGCGGTTATTACAGGCTTTGAATCAAGCATGAATATGTCCCTAAGTGATTGCCTATACCGAATCACCGCCGCCATGAAGGGGATCAATAACCTAAACCTAAACTCGACACCATTCGGTATCTTCACACTGTCGAAATTACAATTATAACAGTGGATCCTCACTATGGCTGGTGATGGTTCTATTATTCTCTTTACGGAATCGTGCGCTTTTTCAATCAACTCCTCATTATTACCCTTATTTAATCTCTCATTACTACTCATTGATTACTCATTACAACTATAAATTTTATTAAATTTATGGTTCATGGGTTTTACTATCTATGGGAAATGTGCAGATTTTGCACAATACAAAGCGTATTTAAGGATTACATGCTTTAGTGTGTATGATGATTATTGAATTAAGGGGTTACGTGACAAGTACGCAATTACTGCTGTGGCCTAGGGTCATCGTTAACGTTAGGGATAAGACTACATACGCCATAGTGCAGGATTCATCGAATAAGGATGATGTGAGGCGTTTAAGGTGCACGAGGATTAGGGGTCTAGGTGCTACCTAGTGGTCGTGATGCGAGGGTGTAAACCACAACCTCCTTACCACCCCTTAAAATCACCTGCTTGTGAATTAACCCTCTCCTCATTAAAATATTTAATGCGTGTCTAACGGTTCTGCTTGGCAGCATAGTTTTCTCGATTATCTCCTTAGGGGTTAATTGTCCCTCGTACTCCAGAATCTTCAATATGAACTTGGCACTGGGTGGTAGGTCCATGTTGGCCATGAGGTTTACCTTCTTTTCATAGCGGTCAATCGCGCTTGAAACCCCACCGATCCTGATAAGCCTGAGCGGCTTCCCTGCGCTTATCCTAACCTCATTACCGGCGTAGGTCCTCACGGCACCGTCAACTATAACCTCAACCCTGGACTTAGATATTATGTCCCTAATGTATATAGTGGCGTCTTCCGGCACCACGACGGGCACCCGCGCTAGGTTGATGCTGTTGACTGGTACTATCTCAAAGACCTTAGCCCTTGAGTGCAGTAGAGGGCCTCCAGCAGACATTGCGTAGGCTGTTGACCCCGTGGGTGTGGCGATTATTAGGCCGTCGGCTACGTCGTGCCACAGGTACTCATTATTCACGTATAAGCTATACTCAAGCGTTATTGCACTCCTCGCTGGGAATATCGCCACTTCATTGATTGCATCGGGCAATTTCTTTCCCTTAATACTAACGGCGAGTCTAAGTATGTCCTCAATATCGTAATCACCATTAACCACAGCCTGAATGGCCCTGTCTAGGCTTGTTAGGTCGATGGAGTTTAGGAAACCGATGCCAAAACCTATCGTTAGGACTGGACCATCCCAAGAACTGAGTTTGTGCAAGTTCATTACTATGAATTTATCCGTACCGGCTATGCCGATTACGTCATAGCCACTAGGCTCATTACCTACTTCAGTAGTTACCTCAAAAAATTGTGAGTAATTACCAAGGCTGCTCTTAACCTTATCGACTATGCTTGGCATTGATATTATTAATCCCTTCATTACCCAGCGGGTTAGGTAAGGTAATACTTTACATATAACTTTTTTGAGACGTATCACTTTAAAGCTGAGTCTCCTATCGCAATCGTGATTTCGCACCCATTGATCATTGGTATTGCTGGGCTAGTAGCGATTGCCGTGGGATGGGCCTTAGCCCTGGGGGATGTGCCACCGCTGAGGTTAACGATTCCGTATTTAATAGGTAGTGCGTTATTAACGATATACTCATTAATGAGTTGGGATTTTGTGTTCCTAATACTCAATGGTGCGGCAACCGTGCTGTCGGCGCTGAATTTAGTAAGGGGGATTAGGAAGCTCAAGGTTCGTCCCAAAAATCATGGAAAGGGCCATTAACTCGAGCAGTAAATCGCCCCGTGCCACGTGGACCGTGTTATCCACACCAAATAACCAGTGGATACTCGAGTCAATAACTAAGGTGCCCCGAGCAGTACCTCTACCTAGGGCTAGGCGATACCTAGTTTTAATGCCAGGTCCATCGTGGGGAGCAAGTATTGAATAAACAACGCCAGGTTCCACGTGCATGCTAATGGTTATTTCTGAAACACCGAAGTAATCATTTACCGAGGCCCTTACGAAGCCTAACCTCGTTAATGCATCCTCGAAGGTTGCGGCATCATTAATTCTACTTAACAGTGTAATTAATGATTTCAGGACACCTCTTACGTTATGTCTATTAATAACTATAGCGCCCCTACGTGGAATTAGTGTAAGTAGTACGGAGTTCCTGGCGTAACACCCACCCTGCACGTCAATTACCAAGCCGCGTATTTGCGAGGTGCAATTCTCGAGCTTAATTACTCTGTAATTCAACTCATTTATTGCATTGATCAACCAAGGAGGTGCATCACCGTAGACGTAGATCAACAGCCATCACCATCCAACCTATGGCTTAGCCGGACCCGAGGAATCCTCTCTCCAGGTCCTCAATATCCCTCAATATCTCATTCACGGTCTCCTTAATAACGTCCAGCGGAGGTCTTCCCTTAGTCTTAATTTTAAACCTAACATTCTGCGTAAGTGGGTGATCGACGTCGTACATCGCATACTCAACATCCGGTCGCTTAAGTAAGTACTCTATCAATGGTGCGAATAATGTGTAGGTTTCTCCCTGAACAATCACCTCCAGGTAATTATCCTCCGCCTTAACAATACTAATCTTAATCACAGAACGCTGTGGCACCTCAGAAATAAAAAGTTTTGGCTCAGGATTCACAGTAGGCGTGGTGCATTTCGATGATGAGAACCCCCGTAGCAGATTAATGACGAATTCACGTACCGGCTGATCGAGGTTGTCAGTCGTTGGCGAATTAATCATTGATCATGAAAGGGCGCGTTCATCATCGATGAATCTTCATTCACCGCTGATCGGTGATCCTCCGCGTAACTTGCCCCTCCTCTTAATATCTCTTACCTTACTTACCTCCCTCTCTATTCTCTTAATTAAGGTTTCGAATGCGTAACGTACAGCATTTACAGGGTCCCAATCAACTTCGTTGACCGTATACGTATTTACATCATCCTTAAGTAATATGTGGACCGAGTACTTACTCCTCTTTTCTTTACTCCCCTTCTCATACTGCTTAATGTTTATTTTTAGATCTATTATATTGACCATCCTGCCTATTTTAGCGACGTAATTGCTGATGACTTTCTCGACCAACGCCTTCGTGTTTTCATCAAGATCCACGAGTTTCGCCTCGATTGGTAACTCCTCACGTGTCCTAACTGCGGCCTTTATAATGTCGTAAGAGGAAATTACGCCAACAACCGACTCGTTGGAAACCACGGGTAGGCCTGACACGCCCCTATTAAGTATTAAGCGCGCAGCCTCGATCAAGCTGTTTGTCCCCTCTATCGTTATTACGGGTGTCGTAGCTATTGACTTGACAGGCGCCGCCAATATGTCGTCCTCCGTGCCAGCCACCTCACCGCGCCTGCTACGTCTTGGTATTGATGCGTAGTATAGTCTCTCGACTATATCGCGCATTGTGACTATACCGTACAACTTCCCCGAGTCCAATACGGGTAGTCGTGTAATTCCGTGCCTTACCATGAGCCATTTAGCCCTTGCCACGGCCTCATCACCCTCAATCGTTATTGCGGGTTTCGACATGACTGAGGAGACCGAGACATTGGGTAACATGTTGTTTTTAAGTAAGTAATTAAGCACGTGCTCTCTCGTCAATATGCCTACCAAGTTCATGCTTGAGTCGACAACGGGCAATGCCTTAACCCTAAGTGTTAATATCTTCTCGATCGCCTTTGTAATGTCTACATCCTGGTTTATGGAGTATGGCGGTGACATAACGCTTGAAACCCTGGACCTAGGGCTAACCCTGCGCTCGAGTAAATCCCTGTAACTCAATACACCAACCAGTTTCCCATTATCGTTAATTACAGGTACGACCCACTGTTTGAAGTCCCTCATGTCAGAGAGGACCTTTGAAATAGTATCTCTGGGTTTCGCCACGACAATCGCGTTGTTCATCAGCTCGCTTACATTAGGCAGGCTCATCAATTTGTAATCACTAGGCCTTTTAAATAATTAATGCGTGTTATCTATTGTTGCGGTATAATCTTTATAAATCGTTACAGTAACGAAACACTGCATGGAGTGCCAACAGGCGGTGAATAACGTAATCCCGGTCATTCACAATCCAGCCAGTGTACAGAAGCTACTTGATGCGGTAAAGGCATCACTTGGTTTTGGTGTGAGGACTGTAGTTATTACAAAGGCCGTGGGTGCAGCGGCGCAGCAGGGTGTTCCGGAGGCATTTAGAATGGCGATGAAGGTGGGTGCATCATTAATAGTGCTCCCGGACATTAAAGATGCCATTGAGCTGTTGAGGCCGGATGCCGTGTATTTCCTAAGCACCAGGGGTGAACCTATGGGTGAGTTGAGCGGCAAGGTTCTACTTATTGTTCAGGCATCGGATCAGCAATTCACACCCAGCGAGTTGAGCTTGGGTAGGCAGGTTAAGGTTTTAAGTAGGGACGTGGGTAGCACGGCGTTGTTAACGCTCGCGTTAAGTAAAATTCTCGGTCATTGCATTGAGTGAATGATAAGGTAATTATTTTAAACGTGTCCTATGATAGTAACGGGACCGTAATGTCGGCATTCATTGACGCATTGGCCATAGTGATAGTGCTCCTAGTTGTAGCCATAATCACCGACGCGGCAATAATCTACGTAACCAGGAGGTTGGCTGCGAGGAACCCGAACGTGGTTAAGCTGCAGAGGTATGAGGCGGGGAACCCACCGGTTGGTGAGGCCAGGTACGTGTTCCCGGTACAATACGTAGGTTTCCTATTGATGTTCCTCGGCATAGAGCCGATAATGGTCATACTCCTGGTCATATCGTCAATGACGATTACCGTACTAACGGTAATCATGATAGTGATTATACTATTGATAACCCTACCGAGTATATACGTCGGTTATAAATATGCACTAGAGATGGCCTACCCTAAAGAATTTTTAAGAAGGACCAGCCGTGGGTGAGCGCGGATGTCGATTAGTAAATGGTTAGAGCCGTACAAGAAATGGGGCACGAAATTCTCTCTATGGCCTATTCACCTGGTCACGGCATGCTGCGGGGTTGAGATGGCGCATACCTGGAACCCCACATACGATGCTGAGAGGCTCGGCTCACTGCCCTGGCACGCACCGAGGCAGACCAACCTAATCCTAATCGAGGGTACAATAACACTGAAGATGGCCAGGGTCCTCAGATTCATTTGGGAGCAGATGAGCGATCCTAAGTACGTCATTGCCATGGGTTCGTGCGCCGCCGAGGGAGGCATATTCTGGAACAGTTACCATGTGGTTCCCGTTAGTAAGATCGTACCAGTGGATGCGTACGCAATTGGGTGCCCGCCGACCCCTGAGGCTGTTATACAAATGATTAGGATCGTGCAGAGGAAGATAGAGAGTGGCGAGGCTAGGGCCAACGTCAAGCCAAGGACTATAGACCTAACAAAGGTCTTGACACCATCACCCACAAAACAACCGGCGCCAAATCCACCACATAGGATTACGCCGAACCCACATATCCCGGTTTGCGTTGAGAAAAAGGTTGATTGGGCCTTTGGTTACGACTACGTAAGCAAGCAACTAATGCCCGCACTTGGGGAGCTTGCTAAGAAGATCGTTGTGACAGACGTGAATAGGGTCTGTGTCGAGACGGAGACGTCTAAGTTAAAGGATGCTGCTCAGGCTCTGTACAAATTGGGTTTTGACCATGTGAAATCCGTTAATGTAATCGATGTACCGCACGAAAATAAGTTCTACGTGGAGTACTGGGTATCGAGCTATAGCAAAAAGGAGTTAATGCCTGTACTGATCGCGTTAACGACAGAGGTACCCAGAGACAACCCGAGGGTACCCAGCCTAATAGATATATGGCCCAGCGCCGACTACATGGAGAGGGAGATGTACGATCTATTTGGAGTATGGTTCGAAGGCAATCCATGGATGGGTAAAAACTTCCTCCTGGATCCTGACACGCCGGTGAAGTTCCCATTAAGGAAGGATGTGCCTGTGGTTAGGGAGTTCTACCTAGTCGATAGGGAGTTCCCCAGTGCTGCACCACCAGCGGCTCCGGCGAAGCCTGCTGTTGCAAAGCCACAAACGCAATCACCAACCCAGCAACCTCAGTCAAAACCTGCGCAGACAGATACGGCAGGGCAGGGATCTAGCACTGGGTGATGGGCATGGGTAGTGGGGAAAGATATGTCGAGTTGCCGGTGAGGATGGAGGTGCCTGAGGAGTTCGTTAGGAACTTCGTGCCAATACCTAAGGAGTACGTTGAGGAGGCCTATAGGAGCGATGAATACCTCGTATTCATAGGCCCTCAACACCCAGGTAGTGGCCACATGAGGATAATACTGAGACTCAGGGGTGACTACATAGTGGATGCGATACCTGACCCAGGCTATGTACATAGAGGCGTTGAGAAGCTAGCAGAGACGAGGCTCTACATACATGTATTGCCACTCATTGAGAGACCCACAATACAGGACTCTGCAAATTTCGACTTGGGATATTCCAGGGCTGTGGAGAAGCTGGCTGATTTGGACGTGCCCAAGAGGGCCCAGTACATTAGGGTAATACTGGCGGAGTTGAGCAGGATAGCGACGCACCTATACGATGCTGGCATACTCGCGGTATTCATAGGCCACTCCACAGGCTATATGTGGGCTTTTGGACTCAGGGACGTAATTAACGAAGCCTTCGTTAGGATAACCGGAGCTAGGACAACCCTTAGCTACACAATACCCGGCGGGGTCAGGTGGGATGTGAAGCCCGAGGTCCTGAACTTCGTCTATGAATTAACCAATTACCTGGAGAGGAAGATGAAGGATATGGAGTCAATATTCGTCAAGAACCCAGTCACTATACACAGGCTTAAGGAGGTTGGGGTATTGACGAAGGAGGAAGCCACTAAGTACGGGCTCGTGGGGCCATTCCTAAGGGCGTCTGGTGTTGAGTACGATGTCAGGAAGGTGGAGCCTTACGAGGTCTATAGCGAGCTTGAGTGGGACATACCCGTGGCTGACGAGGGCGACGCATACGCGAGGTTCCTAGTAAGGGTTGAGGAGATTAGGCAGAGCATTAAGATAATTAGGCAAGCGATTAAGAACATACCAGACACACCAATAATAAGCGAGAAACTCCTATCGAGGATACCACCGAAGGATAGGCCCCAGGCGGCCAGGGACATAAGGTCATTCCTAACAAAGACGCACGTAGGGCTAACACCCGGCGCTGGGGAGGTAACAACACTGACCGAGGCCTCAAGAGGATTGCTCCTCTTCACATTGGTATCGGACGGCCACAGCAACGTCCCATACAGACTGAGGATGGTGACGCCATCATGGTTAATACTGAGGGGTTTCATGGAGTCGCTGAAAGGCTACAGACTAGCCGATGTGCCGGCAATCTATGGCTCATTCGGATACTTCCCACCAGAAGCGGATCGTTAAGTAGACAATATACTGTAAAAGGTTTTTAGTCATAACAGCTTATACCATTTTGTGGAGAGCATAACGTTGCCGGAGGCATTGGTGAGAAGTATAAGGGAAAGAGGATTCGACGTTGAGGACTTAATAATTAACCTGCTAATGAAGTCCCTAAACCTAGATCCTAAAATTGCCGTAGAAGCACACATGGAGCTTGCC
>JAKMAE010000032.1 GCA_022014875.1 Vulcanisaeta sp.
GCTGATGTGGACGCGCCCAGCATATTAACGGCTATGCAGAGTGGTTATTACACGGGCCTTGCAATGGTGCCGTGGTTATTAATATTAGCAATACCGCTTTACCTAATCCAGGAATTGACAATACGCGCAGCCCTAGGTAGTGGTAAGGGTATGGGGGCGCTTCTCAGGGAGGTATATGGCAGGGGTGTTGCTGCCGTGTCTTTAATAGCCATGTTACTTATTGATGGGGCTGCCTACGTTAGTGAGTATGCGGCAATAGCCGCGATAGGAATGCTCTTTGGTGTGCCTGTGGCGTTAACGGTAACATTAGTGCTGTTGTTCCACACAGCGATAGTTCTGATGGGCGGCTCGTACAAGAAGGTTGAGAATACGTTATTGATTATTTCGGCGTTAATACTCGTATACCTGTTAGCCTTCGCCTTAATACCCATTAATGGTCATGATTTATACTCAGCAATTATGCTTATGGTAACGCCAAGCTCCTACGTCAATACTTGGTATGTATCGTTACTTGCCGCGAACATAGGCGCCGTCATAATGCCCTGGATGCTTTACTATCAGCAGTCCGCTATTGTTGATAAGGGATTGAAAAAGGAGCACTACACCCATGAGAGGTTCGAAACCGCGATAGGAGCCGTAATAAGCGAGGCCCTGATGATAGCCAGCTTATTGGTTGGCTACTGGTTAAGACTTAGGAGTGGGTCCGTAAATGATTTCCAGCAGGCATTATTATCAATTAATGAATTCTTTGGATACTATTGGGCTATCGCTGCTGCGGTTGGTATGGTTGCCGCGGCATTGCTGGCTATATTCGTAATAAGCATGGGGTTTGCCTACGGGTTGAGCGAGTACTTCAATTGGCCAACTGGCTTTAGTAAGAGGCCCGGTGAGGCATTGGGCTTCTACGTATTTTTCATAATCGAGGTTGTGCCTGCAGCATTAGTGGTACTATTCACGAGGAAACTCGCCGATTTAGTACTCGATATAATGGTTTTTAATTCAATAGCGCTCGCCATACCCTCGTACCTACTGATTCATGTTGTTTCACGCAAGGACATCGTTGGTAGGTACGCAATAGGTAGGGCTAGAGCCCTGGTTTTATACATTGTAACTACAGTTATAGTAATGCTCGGCCTCTACGCGATAATGCGGCCCGCACCTTTCGTAGGTAGTTAGGTAATAAGGTTTAATAGTTCCTTCTAGACAAGCCCTGCGTGAAGATATCCAACAGGGAATTATCGTACTTATTAATTATAAAGGAAGCCAACGATAAAGGCTGCGGCGCAACCATATTCGGTGTGGCGAAGTCGCTCGGTGTATCCACGGCAAGCGCGTATGAGGAAATAAACCACCTAATGAGGAAGGGCCTCGTGGAGAGGAGGAGTGATGGTATTTACGTAACCGAGAAGGGCATTAGGGAAATGAACTCATTAATAAGGGCCCACAGAATCATTGAGACCCTGCTTGTCAGGGCCGGTATTGACCCGGACAGGGCTTGTGAGTTGGCGAAAATGTTCGACGAGGCGCTCCCTGAGGAGGTTGTTGAGAAGCTTTACGAATACTTAGGAAAACCCGACAAGTGCCCTCATAATAAGGAAATACCAAGTACGCAGTAGTTATGGTGCTCTCCTAGAACGGTAAATCAATGGGGAGGAACCTCTATCTTAAGTGGTCTATATATATGATAATGCTTAATAAGGAGTTTATTGACACATTATCAATGAGGTACGTATGGATAGATGGCGAGTTAATCCCTGAGGAAAAGGCCGTGGTGCCCATACTAACGCATGCGCTTCATTACGGCACATCGGTTTTTGAGGGCATTAGAGCCTACTGGAACGCTGATGATGCCGAACTGTACATATTCAGGGCCCGAGATCACTATGCCAGGTTCCAAAACTCCGCTAAGATAATGGGTATGAGGATTAACTACGGCATTGATGACCTGGTGAGGGCTACCGTGGAGTTGCTAAGGGCGAATGGTTTCCGCGAGGACGTGTACATAAGGCCCATAGCCTTCGTGTCCGCGAACACGATAAACCTCGACATTAGAGGCCTTAGGGTCACAACGGCGATAATTGCCATACCCTTTGGGCGATACCTAGAGCCTAAGGGCGTCAGGGCCAAGGTCGTCAGTTGGTTGAGGATACACAACTCCATGTTCCCCATACAGGCAAAGGTCGGTGGAATATACGTCAACTCAGTCCTTGCCTTAATCGACGCTAAGAACTCGGGCTTCGATGAGGCAATAATGCTCAACCGTGACGGCTACGTTGCGGAGGGTAGTGGGGAGAACATATTCATAGTTAAGAACAACACGCTCTATACGCCACCAACGTACGACTCAATACTCGAGGGGATAACCAGGGCAACCGTTATTGAAATAGCGAAGGATCTGGGGCTAAACGTGATTGAGAAACGAATAACCAGGGAGGAGCTTTACACAGCTGATGAGGTGTTCCTGACAGGCACTGCCGCCGAGATCACACCTGTCGTGGACATAGATGGTAGGGTGATTGGCGATGGCAAACCGGGACCAATAACGCTCAAGATAAGGAATTATTACATGGATATAGTTCACGGTAAGGTGGATAAGTACAGGCATTGGTTAATCCCCGTCTATTAATGTCAAGAGTTTGAATTAATAGACCTTAAATATTCGCTGTGAAAGATAAGAACTGCCATGGATAATGAATTGGCAAGAATACTCATAGAAAGGCGTGAGCTTCTCACAGTTATGAGGCATCTAAAGAGGGCTGGCATTGATTATGGCAAGTCCATATCCAGGAACACAGGGTTGCCATTGCAAAACGTCCTGGAAATCCTTGACGAGCTCGAGAAGTTGGGATTGATAGAGAGGGTTCAGGGCAAGGTTTTGAAGAGGAGTGAGGCTCGTTATAAGTTGAGTAACGAGGTTCGTAAGCACCACGTGTATTATAGGTTAAGTAGGCGGGGTGAATTAATACTTAGGGAGCTTAAGTCCCGTAGCTATTAGGACGATTTAAGGCGCAGACTTATCCGCGATTTTCCGTGAACAATGGCCATAAAGTACCCAACCGGGTAGCATCCTCACCACCTCTAGGGATTAGGAAATCAATGATTTTATTGCTAAACCCTCACGATCACGGCCGTGGTCTTTACATGGTTCTACCCACGCAGATCTAGAATAGGTCAGACCGTGAATAACCCCCTCCTGTCTAGTTCCTCCTTAAGCTTATTTATTGGCAGTGTTGAGACCGGTTCCACATTTAGGAGATGGGCTAGCGCAAGCGTTGCTATTCCCAGGAACGTTACACCGTACATCTCACTCTCCAGCGGTGTTGAACCATCAAGCCTAACAATAAGTGGTTTTACGCCGAAGGATGAGATTACGTCAACGACGGCGTCGAGGTATTTACTCTCGAAGTCGTTAGATCCTGAAATCACCACATGCCTAAGCCCGGCCTGGCTTGTCGTTATGGCCGCTATGTCATTGTGCGCGCCCTCGGGTATCACGGATACTATGGAGAAGTACTTCGCATTCTCATTTAGGTCATTCTTAAACCTGATACCCACACCTCGCCTACTCTCGGGCACCCAAATAACCGGTATTGAATTCACCAATTCCTTAGCTAATTTACTGGCTTCGTCGACAGCCCTCAGTGCCTTCTCCATACCCACAATGCCCCTCTCCAACTCGTTAGTTACTGAAACAACGCCAAACCTCTCTAGGACGATTAAGGTCGGGTAGAGCAGTGATGGGAGTCCGTACCTGGGTGCTGAGGCCTTCGGTATTAAAATCACCGGCACGCCCTTACTACTGAGGATCGCGCTCAGTTTACCGCCCGTCGTTATACCAATTACTGGGTAGCCCCTTGAAAGGGCCTCCTCAGCGCTCATTATCGTCTCAACCGTATTACCTGAGTAGCTTATAGCTAATACAAGCGGCCTTGATAACCTCCTCGGGAGCCTCATGTTTTTACTAACGATTATTGGAACCCGGCAATCCCAGAACCAGCATAGATCATTTACGATATCACCAACAACACCACTACCACCCATGCCCGTGATTACCACGGAGTCTATGTCAGAGCCATAATCAATAACCTTGCCCTCAACGTTAACCCTAGTGCTTCTTATATCGATTGGCACGTTCAGTATTGATTCGCGGGCCAGCAATGGCCATCTTGGGTAATCGAGTAGGTTCATCACGATGTATCATTTTGTTGTTAAGGTTTAAGTACCTTTTCATTGCTTTATAATCTACGGTGTTATTTAAAGTCATCATTAATAATGAGGTTGAAATTAGAAGAAATTGGGATTGGGATAGGGTATCCAGGGTTAAGGATAGGCTTAAGGAGCTAGGGTTTAGGTGGAACGGTAATTATTGGTCGGGTAAGGTATACTCGCTATCATTGATTAAGGAGTTGAAGGAATTACTTGACCTAACCAATGACGAGGTTAACAAGGTGTTAAAGACAATAATGCTCAACTCCGAGGGCGGCGTTATCGGCATCGAAAGCCTGGAGGGGCTTGAATCGCTGCCTAACAATTGCATTTTGGGCGAGGAGGGCGGGCTCTATATCATATCGCTGTCATGCTTAATAAGGGAGTTCGTGAAAAGCGATAGGAAATACATAGGCAGTGTCTCATCTTTCGAGGAGTACGTAGAGAGGGCTGTGGAGGTTATTCGTGGCTTATTCATTAACAAGCCCGTGGTTGGAGACCTAGAGCTGGCGTTAAGGAGGGCTAGGGACTTCGCCCTTGCAAGTGAGAAGTTAAAAGCAATATTCACCAGGAGGGTTGAGTGGTGGACGGCAAAGCTTGGTCTAGACCATGCTGAGCTAAACTTCCTCTCCAAGGAGCTCTATAACGGGCTCAGGAGCTTGGTTGTGCCGTACTACATAGTCGATAAGGAGGGTAACCTAAACAAGCGCGATTTAAGGTTGATACGTAAGGATGACGTATTAAGGGAGGGAGGTAAGGTAATCATAAGGTTCCCAGTCTTCATCAGGGAAACGGTCAGGGAATTATTAATAAAGAGTGGGTATAGGGTTGTCGAGCTTCCATGGACTCAAAGATCAATTATTGTACCTAAGGATGAAGTGAGACTACTGCCATTTCAGGAAAAGGCCCTAAATAGGTGGCTCGAGGCCGGCAGGAGGGGCACAATCGTCGTACCGACAGGAGGCGGCAAGACGTTCATTGCGATGAAGGCGATATCTATTGTTAAGGCGCCAACGATAATATTGGTGGTCACGGAGGAATTGATGAATCAGTGGCACGAGAGGTTAATGAGGTATCTGGGCATCAACGCTGGTAGACTAGGTGGGGGCTTTGACGATGTTAGGGATGTGACAGTGGCGATCTATAACTCAGCCGTTAATAGGATAGGCGAGATAAGCGATAGGTTTGACCTAGCCATATTTGATGAGGCCCATCACGTACCCGCCGAAACATTTAAGGAGGTGGCATTCAAACTAAGGGCGCCATTTAGATTAGCACTCTCCGCAACCCCCAAGAGGAATGATAATAATGAGCACCTGATATTCCTAAGTTCAGGCGATATCGTGTACCAGGTCGATTATAGGGAGATGATTGAGGCGAGGCTCGTAGTCCCCATCAGGCACTTTAGGGTCTATGTCGACTTAACGCCGGAGGAGAGGAGGAATTATGAAAGGGCTGGTGACAATGCCTTAATACTGAGGAACATAGCTAGCACAGCCAGTGCCAAGCTGGGTGTTGCGGCGCAGATAGTAAAGGCGGAGGTGGGTATTGGCAGCAAGATAATAGTATTTACGCAGTTTATTAAGCAGGCCGAGGAGTTATACAAAATACTTAAGAGCGAGCTTGGGCCCATAGTTGCGTTAATCACGTCAAAGACCGGGGATAGGGACTCGATATTTAGGGCATTCGCTAAGGGCGTGTATAAGGTCATAGTGACCACAACCGTGCTCGACGAGGGCATTGACGTGCCTGACGCTGACGTTGCAGTAATAGTGTCGGGCACAGGCTCGCAGAGGCAGATGATTCAGAGGGTTGGCCGTGTTGTTAGGGCGACTAACGGCAAGGTCGAGGCTAGGGTTTACGAGATAATTGCTAGAAACACGATAGAGGAGGCATTGAGTGAGGAGAGGCACGTGAAGGGTGAGGTACTCGAGGTCGAGTGTAGGAGGTACCTGGCGAGCGAGGTTAATCGATTGATAAGCCACGTTGTTAGTTCAACCTCTTTATTTAAGACGTAAGCGGCTTTTAAATCCTGTTGAGACCACTATAATGTGAAGTTCCTCGAGGAGTTGATGAACATTTTATTCCAGGAGTATGGCGGGTTAATACTCACACTCGCATCAGCAGTTCTATCCCTAATCATAATAACGATCTTTATAGACATCGTGAGGAACGAGCTCGTGTTAATTAGGGAATTAGGGAACATAATACGCATTATTGGTGGGGTGGTTAGGTAATGATTAGGTATTTATTAACTGCAATATTGATTTTAACGGTATTACCCTTAGTCATCGCTATAGTCGGGTTCTTACTAAATACCATGCTTACCATAGACTCGATAACCCACTACTCGGTGGTGATAATCAATGGCGCTAGTCGACTCATTAGTATTCACTGACTTAATCGTAACGGTAATCCTCATAGTCATCGCATTAACCCTGGCGATATACCTAACCAATTTACTGATGAAGTTAGCAATTATTAATTACAGGGCATCCATTGGCACGTACTTATTCACTCAATGCCTAACCGGCAATATCACAGGCGTTGACTACCTAAGTCACGTAGTAATTACGAGGGGTGGGTTACGGCCAGGGAATTACCTAATAATATGCCCCATAATCACTAGTGATGGCTTGAAGATCAACGTGACTGTATATACGGCATACACGGGGTGATGGTTAATGATTTATAAATCACTCCTACCACTCATCATAACCCTCATGATCATGATTGCGGTAACCACATACCTAATTAACTACGTAGGCCACGAATCAGACGAGGCTTTGACGTACATGAACAAGTACCTGCTCAGTATTGGTGTGTTTAGGCAGTTGAACAAGACCTTACCATCAATTTTACAGAACGAGGCGTGTATATTAATAACAAATCCCATTAATTACACCTGCGAAACCCTTGGGGTAAACATTACGAACATATTGACGGATGCTTTGAGAACCGTGACGAACGAGACAGGAGGTATTGCGCATTATGAAATTATTAACTACGAGGTTTATGGTTATGGTAACGAGACGATATACCACGCGGTGATTACCGCAACGGTACAAAACGGCGAGATAGTGGGTGTTGTGGGTGCTTCATACCCAGTTAATCTATGTCTCTACTCCCAGGTATTTAAGACCGTGGTTAGTGAGTTAAGAGGTAACGTGACAATGCATGCGAGTAACATTACGGAGGTGGCTTGGTTAATTAATAATTACCTAGCTGGCAGGATTAAACCTTATAGTAATTATATAAGGATTAGCGTTCATTACGAGGGAGTATTCAGCGCATTGGATGTGATGAGCAATGAAACAACATATCTTGGGCAGATTTATTACGTTATCTACGCGGCACCAGTTAATGAAGCCGGTTGTGGCAGAACCACCGTTTACGCCGGCGACTTCTACGTCGTAGTCATCGCATCACAGCGCGTGAATGAAACGCGCTACTTCTCGGTTAGCGGCGTAGTAAGTAATTGATAAATTGATTTAAAGGGGTTGTTTCCTGAGTTGTTGTGCTTCGGGAAATAGTTGGGGGTGATGTGAGGCGCATCCTTGTTATAGGCATTGGGGGTGGCGGTGACGTAGTTGGCTCAGTAATTACGTATAACCTGGCTATTAATGAGGGGATAGAGGCCACGTTGGGTGCGGTGCTTTGGGAGAGGTATGTTGTTGATATTGTACCTGGCCCCATCAGGGTGGATGAATTAAGGAATGCGGAGTACGTGGGGAGCTACATAGCCATTGTTGATGAGGATACGTACGCCATTAGAGAAGGTAGGCGTGTTGTGCCTCAGATAGTCAATGTGCTAAACGTAATACGTGATGATGGTGTTGGTATAAGCATAGCAGGTCCCGTAATTGACATAGCCCGGGAACTTAGCGAGTACGTGGGTAAGTACGGTATTGACGCAATAATAGGAATAGACGTTGGCGGCGACGCAATAGCGACCGGTAATGAGGAGGGGTTATATAGTCCATTGGCCGATAGCTACGCAATAGCGGTCCTTGCGGAGGTTGGGGAACTGATTGGTGTACCCACAATACTCGGCGTGGCTGGTCCCGGGGTTGATGGTGAGTTGGATAGGGATTACGTCATGATGAGGCTGAGTCAATTAGCTAGTAGGGGCGCGTTCCTAGGTGCCTATGGACCAACACGTAGTGACCTCTCACTACTTGAGGAAATACTCAGTAGGGCCGTCACGGAAGCCAGCGCACTTGTCTATAGGGCTGCCCGCGGATTCTACGGTAATACCAATATACGTGGTGGTGCAAGAACCGTTAGGTTAGACCTATCCTCATCAATCACGTACTACATAGACCTTAAAGTAGCCATTAACGATCTACCAATAGCTAGAATGCTGATTGATCACAACGTTAAGGATCCCTGGGACGCCATGAGACTGCTGAATAGCAGGGGTATAGTGACTGAGTTAAACTTCGAGGAGGAGATATATAGGTATTACAAGGCTACATCAAGGATTCCAAGCCCTGAGGAGGCTTATTTAATAATTAGAGAGTTGAAAAACAGGATTAGGTCGATTAAGCAAACGGCTGGGCAACTTTGAGTATCAGACGGCGGTTGTCATCAGCGCCCTCAGATAAGGGCGTGGTCATCACATTATCCATATTTTTACGGGAACCTAAAAAGTTGTCTCAACGCCGCTCCTCATATCTCTTCGTAGAATAATGCGTAGTCCTTATCCGCCTCCCTCATCAACCGCAGTTGGGATATCCTCTCCTCAGCCCTCCTATACATATTGGCGAACTCCATTATCCTAGCCTCCACATCCCCCGCCTTCTCAAACTTAACCGGCATATACAGCAACTTCCTCTTATCACTTCCCTTCATCGTCACGACGTAACCCTCGACAACGCCCATCGTTGGTAACTTACCCAATTCGCCACCCTCACCCCTAATTAAGAATACATACCCCTTCCTCGAACCGTCACTAAACGTTACCCTAACAAGCACAAGCGCTATATGGAACTCCTTAAGTATGTTCGTAATAACGTCCCTATACCTCTCGTACTCACGGACGTAGGGTAACCTCTCGACTAGAACTAAATCATCCCTGTTTAAATCGTTGAGCAACTCGTTTAGTAGATCCATTACAGACTTACCTGTGTTAACAACACTGCTCATTAGCGAATTAGCGGGGTCTTTAAATAAATGCTTTACCTAGCGATCAACCCTCCTTAACGGCTGATTGTAGATATAGAACCCTGTATTTACCCCTAACCCTTATGAGGGCCAATGTGAATATTTGCTCACCACCTACTTCCTTACTCGTAGCAACAACCCTAACGTACCTAGCATTCTCGAGGAGGTTGGTTACATTACCGTCAATGTCAAATAAGGCAATCTCCTTAATGCTCAGGCCGACGTCGTTGAATACGCCCTCTATGCAATTAATTACGAATGGTTCATCAACGTCATAGCACCTACCACTCATGAACTCGTTCATTACCTTGCCATGTAATTCGTAAGTCTTTCGATCAACCCCACTCATTATGTACAAATATGATATAACTTTTTTATTTTAATTTCTATAAAGTTATGCGTGTTTTAACGCAATCACTAGGGCATTGAGGCCGCTATCCTATCGAGTAGCTGAATCCTCCTTGCAGGGTGTGGGTGCGTCATGAATAGTTCCTCCCATATCGATGGCTTATAACGCCTCCAGTACTCTATGAGCGCGTCGACATTGCCCTCTATCTCCTCGACATTGACTGGCGATGCGAAGAAGAGCATCCTTAATGTGCCGTTGGTGGTCCTCTTGACGATGTCTGGGTCCATGTATAGCGTTATCTTAGCGAGGGCCCTCTGCAGGTTACGTGCTCCGTTCTCCACAGTCAACGCGCCATTAATGTCGGCATAGGCCTCCCTAAGCCTGTTTATGTAAAGTACGAATAGTTGGAACAGGAAGCTAATCGCGATGAGCGCCAGTCCTATTAGTAGTAATAAACCACCGCCGTTGCCCCTACCCTCCTCAGACCAACCGCCCCACAACCCACCCCACCATAGTGACCAACCGAGCCAGTATATGACGGTTGGTATTAAACCGATGGCCATTAGAACCTCCACATCCCTGTGCCTTAGGTGACCAATTTCATGGCCTATCACAGCCTTCAACTCGCTAGGCTTCAAAATCCTGAGCAGCGGCAGTGTTATTGCGACCCTCTTACCAGCTATTGGGCTCCCATAGGCGAAGGCGTTGGGGAACGGCACATCGGCGATGAAAACCCTAGGCGTGTCCCTGAACCCATTGGCCCTGGCCACCTCGGCGACCATGTTATATACCCAGCCATACGTTGGATCATCAGGCTTAACCTCGTGAGCCCTATACATGGCGTTGATCACGTAGGGGCCGATCAACCACTGAAACAACGTTAAAAAGAGGGCCATGATAACCAAGGCCGTAATCGCGGCCAGACCCCCAAATCCGAATAAGTAATACATTAGCCCGTACGTAAAAGCCGCGCCCAGCAGTAATATTGCGATCATTGCTAGGGCCATCTTGAGCCTAAACACGAGTAATGCCGTGTTCATGGCAAGACTATTGATATAGCATTTATTTTAAGCCTATCTCACGGTGTACCGATGATGAACCTCGCATCCGCTACGTATGCCCCCTTACCCCTCTCAAGGACAATGACCGGGTTCAGGTCTGCCTCGACGATGTTGGGGTTCTCGGTTAGTAATTCGGAGAACTTGGTTATTATGTATACCACGGCCTCCTCATCCCTGGCCGGCATGTTCCTATAGCCGTTAAATAACCTGTAGCCCCTTATCTCCCTAATCATTGCCCTGGCGTCCTCCTCGGTTACGGGCACTATCCTGAAACTAACGTCGCGCAGCACCTCGACTAGTATACCGCCTAGGCCGAATACGATGACGTGCCCAAAGATTGGGTCTCTAGTCGCACCAATAATCGTCTCTAGACCCGTGGGGACCATCCTCTGTATTAGGAACCCACTTATCCTGGCGTACGGCGCCTTCTCCTTAACGTTAGACCTTATCTTCTCGCACGCCGCTCTTAACTCATCATCATTGCTTATGTTTAGTATGACGCCGCCGACGTCGGATTTATGGATTATGTCAGGCGATACGACCTTGATAACGACTGGGTAACCAATATCTTTGGCAACCTTCAGCGCCTCGTTGACGTCCTGCACCAGGGCGAAGTCTGGGACTGGTATGTTATACTGCCTTAGTAATTCGAAGGATTCATGCTCAAGTAACTTGTACCTGCCCTCCTCAATGGCCTTGGCTATTATGGGGTTCATGCTCACCACCCCCTAACCACACCCTTTATTTTTGCATATTCATACAGGGCCCACAATGCCTTAGCAGCCCTATGCGGAGCGTGATAGACAGGTATCCCATTATCCTCCAGGTAGCTCTCGAACTTGGCCACATACTCATTACCACCAAAGCTCACCACAACTATCGGTTTATTGAACCTCTTGGCCTCAACTATGTAGTTACCAAGGTTTATTGTTAAGCCGGGTATTTGCATGAGCGCTATTATTAATGCCATGTCTACGTAGCTTGTCGGTAGTACTGTGTCTAGGACGAACTTGTACATCGCATCCGTCGCGCTACCCGTCAGGTCGATCGGGTTGCGTGTGACAGCCAACGGCGGCAATTGCTTCCTCAGGATCTCCTGCAAGCTCTCCGAGAGTTCAGGCACTAATAGGCCGTGTGTATCCAACGCATCGACCGCCTGTATACCCATACCACCGCTGTCTGTTATTACTAGTACCCTGTTGCCTCTCGGTAGTGGTTGTGTGGCGAGGGCCTTGGCCATGTCGAAGGCGTCCGTCAAATTGTCAGCCTCTATAACCCCCGCCTGCCTTAGCATGGCCCTATAGACCTCGTAATTACCCGCAAGAGCCGCAGTATGCGACCTAACCGCACCCGTTGCCGCCTTAGTCCTACCCGCCTTATACACAACCACGGGCTTTACGCTAACGACCTCCCTCAACACATCAAGCAGCCTCTTGCCTTCCCCTGGGTATTTCAACCCCTCCATGTACATCACTATAACCTTAATCCTACTATCCCTGGCAAAGTACTCGAGTAGTTCTGCCTCGTTTATGTCTAGCTTGTTGCCGTAGTTTACGGCC
>JAKMAE010000033.1 GCA_022014875.1 Vulcanisaeta sp.
TTCATTTTCGATCGTGTACGCAACAACCATTGCTAAGGAGTTTGGTAAGCCGTACGTTTCGTACACCACGACACAGCTAGCGATCCTGATAGTCTCAATAATAGGGATATTTGCCGCAATACTCTTTGGCTACCTCTCCGACATCTTTGGCAGAAGGCCGCAAATGATTGCGGACGCCGTATTCGGCATAGTATTTGCAGCACCATACTTCTTAATGCTCATGAGCGGCAATCCTACTTTAATAATTACGGCAATAATTCTTGGGGGCTTATTCGTTTATTACCTAGCCGGTGCAATTACACCAATAGTCCTTGTCGAGATGTTCCCGCCGCAGGTTAGGTATACGGGTATATCGACGGCTTACCAAATTGGCGTGGGCTTCCTGGGCGGATCGGCGCCTTTAATAATGACTTATTTAATAGCTGCAACGCACAACATATACGCACCGATTTACTTCATGATAGGTACAGGGGTCTTAGCGCTGGCCATGGTGATACTCGTTGGGGAAACTAAAGGTAAGGTATATGCGGGGGAAGAGATACTAACAAGGTAAATACTCATGTTTTATGCGTGATAAAAATTCATTACAATAATGACTATACCCTCATTATTACAACGGTGCTTGCTTGCATTAGGTCTCCCCATGCGTGGGCCAGGCCTGTGTATACGGGCTTCTTTACCTGCCTCTTGCCAGCCTTACCTGCCAATTGCCAGTATATCTCGGCAACCTTCATCGTTCCTGCCGCGGCGATGGGGTTGCCAACGCCTAGTAATCCTCCCGATGGGTTTATTGGTAAGTCGCCATCCCTCTGTGTAACACCTTCTCTCGTTAGTATTGGTGCCTCGCACTTCTTGGCTAGACCGAGGCCCTCCATGTGATGTAGCTCCTTGTAGTCGAAGGGGTCATAGACCTCCGCAACGTCTATCTCCTTCCTTGGGTTTGTTATGCCGGCCATCCTATACGCCATCTGTGCGGCGACATTTGCATACTCTGGGAACGCCAGGTCCCTGTTCGTCCACGATGTTGTGTCCAGGGCCCAACCAACACCGTCAATCCAGACCGGGGTGTCCGTCTGCCTCCTTGCGATGTCCTCGCGGGCCACCACGATTGCTGCAGCGCCATCGCTGACTGGTGATATGTCGAGCAATTGAACTGGCCACACCAAAACCTCACTTTTTAGGACATCCTCCACCGTTATGTTCGCAGCCACCTGGGCGGCTGGGTGGTCTAGGGCGTTGCGTTTATTCTTCACGCTGACGAGCGCTATGTCCTCCTTCTTAACACCGCATTTGTACATGTACCTATGCATCTCCAATGCGAATATCCATATTAGGTTAGGTTGTAGAGGTACCTCGGTCACGGGGTCCCATATGTACCTAAACACGGCTTGTGGGTGGGGTATGTCCGCGTCACTCATTTTCTCCTCAGCCACGGCGAGCACGGTTTTACAGTGGCCACTGGCTACGTGCCACCAAGCCGCTATGGGGACCATGACCCCCGTTGCACCACCAACGAAGACCCTCATTACTGGTTTACCAACCCCGCCAGCGCCGTCCGCTAGGTATTCACCCTTCATGTGTACGCCATCGAACGTGTCCGGCGCCGAGCCTATAACGATGCAGTCGATGTCCCTAAGCGTCAGGCCGGCCTCCTCAAGGGCCTGCTTAGCCGCTATCCAGGCCAGCTCCTTAGGCGTTTCGAGGAGCCTCCTCCTGAATAGTGTCAACCCAGCCCCTATGACCGCCGGCCTATGCTTAACGTAGATATTCCTACTCATAGTAATAACCACCCCCCGCAATTAATAAACATTACCTGCACGTTCGAGACCAAGCCCTCCATACCCACCATGCCCATCACCTACTAAGAACAGCAACCACACTCGTGGTTGTTGGGACACCCCTCCAACTATGAACCACGGCCCTCTCAGCCTTATCCAGCTGCGCCCTACCCGCCTCGCCTCTTAGCTGAAGCACGGCATTTAACAACCTGGCTAGTCCATGAACCTCCAGTGGTACGCCCTCACCGAGAGCACCACCGCTTGGGTTGACTGGGAATAAGCCATCCCTATCGAAGGCGCCCTCAAGTAGTAGTTTATACGCCTCGCCAGGCGGCGCTATTTTTAGGGCCTCGATGAACTGAAGCTCCTTAAAGCTGTACCTAGCGTCGACCTCCGCAAAGTGGAGCTCCTTGATCGGGTTCTCTATACCAGCCATCCTATAGGCGGCCTCGGCAGCCATCCTGGCATGGATTGGGAACTCCCAATTGTGGTACTCGAGGGATGGGTCCTCGGTGATCCAGTGAATACCGTCTATCCACACAGGCGTATCGCTGAGTCTCCTAGCCACATCCTCGCTTGCCAGGACTACCACGACCGCGGCGTCCACTAATGGGGCGATGTCGAGCTTCGTAAGCGGCGAGACTGAGTAGGGCATGCTTAGCACGTCATCGATTGTTAAGTTGGCCCCGTAGCTAGCCCTCTCGTTAAGTAGGGCATTGCGTTTGTCCTTAACAACGACGTAGGCAAGCGCCTCCCTAGGTATATTGTACCTACCCATGTACGCCTGAGCCTCCAACGCGGCTATTGCGTGGTAATTAGGCATGTTTATTGCCCTAGTCGTTAATGGATCCATCGCGAATAACATTATATCGTGCATATTCACTATATCACTGGGCTTGGCGTGAGACTCGGCAACAACAACGTCGAATTGCCCAGTCTTTATCATCATGTACGCGCTTGCGACGCATTGAAGACCATCACCTGGTATTGTGAATACCGGCTTTAGTGTACCGCCGATGGGCTCTGGAGCAAACTCATCGGCTATCGCTATACCTTCCCAAAAATCCTCCTGACAGCTTGCGAACGCGTCAACGTCGGTTCTTGGGTTTATACCGCCCGCGTCCTCGTAAGCCCTAACCGCGGCCTCAAACATCATCTCCCTGAACGAAGCCTCCTCAACCACAGGCCTAAATCCATACCAACCAATACCAACTATTGCAACTCTTCTCGACATAGAATAACTCTTGACCAACCTCTTTTAATGCATTACCTCTCTCCCCATTGTAAGCAATACCCTTATTACCTCGCCAATACCTAGCGCGTCAATGCTCGATCTGGATTACCTATTGATTATTGATTACGCGATTGTGATTCTCATTCAATTACTCGCATCGGTCCAGGACCTAAGGACTAGGGAGATAAATGATTGGACCTGGGTAGTTGGCGCCCTGGTCTGCGTACCGATCGGTATTTATTTAGCCATTGAATTAGGCGTGCTTGCCCTCTACATATTCGGCGTGGTATTTAGTGTGGTGTTTGGGTTGGTTGCGTATTGGTTAAGGGCCATGGGCGGTGCCGATTCAAAGTCGATAATATTCATATCCTCCTCAATACCACCAATAACATTACCAACAACAGCACTGAGCGTAATCAATATAACGCCAATATCAATACTCATAAACTCCCTGGTGATAGCCCTTGTAATTTACGTGCCCTACAACGTAATTCAAAACGTGAGGTACGGCAAGAACTGCGAAGCACTAATGAAGGCGCGGGGCCCCACGAAGTTGCTCTACATTGTAACGCTCATGTGCGTACCAGCCTATAGGGTATTTAAAAACCCAAATAATTACTCTGTGGCTCAGGTCCTCGGTGAAGGTGGTTTCGAACCAGTTATTAAGCTCGGCCTTGATGTTGAGGACCCAAGGGAATCATTGATTAAGTGGTTGGCGCAGGGTAGGATAAGTATTGACACCCCTGTCCTGACCTCCTACCACATACCCCTCATTATACCCATAACCCTCGGACTAATAATTTACGTAATTACGCACATGAACATAATAACCGCGCTCCTCATGGCATTATAAATTGAGTGTTCCCAACCAATACTCAACAGTATTCACTATCCAGCTAAGACATGGGGCATTACCCCGTTAACCCTAGGGCGATTTTCTATTTATTAGAACCACTGGGTTGGCATTGGAATGATTACGTATTTAAACACCGCTTAACCCGCCTTATTCGCTGCCCTCGCCTGTCTAAGCTGTGCCTTCCTAATTAATCGCCTAATCTTTCTAATGATAGCCATGTAGTTATCGAGTAAACCCACATCCTTAGCCTCCTTCGTTGTTTCCCTGAACAGTTTTACCCCCTCATCCAATTTGCCGCTCACTATTAACTTCTCGGCCGTCCTTAGTTTCGTAACAATATCCCTCGCCTTACTCATGATGTCCTCCGCGGACATCATTAACGCCGAGTTGGCACCCTTAATAAGGTTTATTTACCTGGGCTTGCCTTGCCATGGGTAATGACTTAGTGATTAGGGTTTGGAGCGCTGAGTCGTGATGAGTGGTGGGCACGATCAATACTCCTTAATTACCTTATTCTTCGACTTGTACTCCCTAATTAATTGCTCAGCCACGTCATTGGGCACCCTTATGGTGTATAGATAATGCTTAAGCCTGGCCTTGAGCTTAACGTAGTCGGGGTACCTCTTCACCCTAATCTCCTCAGCCGCATCCGCATATCTCCGCCAAAGCTCGACTAGGAATACCTCCTTCGGCACGTCACCGACATTGATCCAGGTTTTTTAAAGATTTCTAGAAAAACGTACTTGTGGACACGGATGTCCTAATAATTGGTGGTGGTCCTGCCGGTTCATACCTAGCGTATTACCTCGTTAGTAATGGGTTTAGTGGTAACGTTATGGTCATAGACAAGAAAGCCGTGATATACGCACCGGTGATATGCGGAGAGTTACTACCAAGTGAGGAACTGCTTAAGCCCTGGATAAGCAGGGAGCTTTACTCAATACTCCTGACGACACTCCGGGTATCACTACGTAGGGAATTCATTGTTAACGAGATTAGGGAGTTGAGACTCGTGATAAACAATCACGATGTCGGTACAATGCCGTTTAGGACATACCTAATCGATAAGGCTGCATTGATAAGGCGTATACTTGAGGAATCAGTGAGTAAAGGGGCCACCGTTAGGTTTGGCGTAACGGCCCTGAGATGCTCTAGTGATGGCCAGGGCTATAAGTGCCTAGTCCATGATAGGCAGGGCGGTGAATACACAATACGCGCTAAGGTGCTCGTAGGTGCCGATGCTTACCCATCAGTCGTTGACGTCAGTCTCAACATAACACGCGGCTTCGACGCTACCGATTTAATAATCGCCACAAGTAATAGGGCCTTTGGTAAGTATGGTGAGGAGGAGGCGGTCATAGTTATGGATCCAGGGCTGGCGCCCGGGGGCTTTGCGTGGATCTTCCCGAGGGGTGATGGGACGCACAACATCGGTGTTGGGGTTAGGAATAACATTGCGTGGGCTGGAAATGACCCACTTACGTACCACATGGCCTTTGTTAATAAGTACGGCCTTAAGCAGGTACGTAAATCAGTGCTCATGAAGACCATACCGGTGGGCGGCCTATTGGATAGGTACGGCATCGCCAAGGCCTACTTAATAGGTGATGCCGTTGGCTCAGTAATACCAACTAATGGCGCAGGCATAAACCCAGCCATGATAACGGCCCACATGCTCGGCGAAGCACTAATTAAGGGTAGGGACTACGCATCGCTCATGAATGGCGTCCTTAAACCACTGATGGATAGGATGCTCCTCTTCAGGAGGATTGGGGACCCCCTACTTATGAATAGGGATGCCATGGAAAGGGCGTTCAGGATATCGAGGAGGGTCATTAAGGGCTCTATTTATGAGGCCACACTCTCATCAATGAGACTGAGAACGCTCACGAAGTTCCTACTGGGGCAGGTATTGATTAAGTTGATATCCACCACTCTGTAGTACTTATTAATGCTGCTTGACTAAGGGTTCCTGAAGCGAATGGTTGCGCTAAGCCCGAGTAGGTACGTGGATTTGCTACCTACTGAGGTTAGGGATGCGCTTAATAAGGTCATTAAAACGCTCGAGGGCTTGTTCGAGGGTATGTGGATACCTACGACGCTACTCAACGCAGCTTATCACTACATAAGGAATAGGGGTAAGTTGATCAGGCCGACACTGGCGCTGTTGGTAGCGTACATACTTAGTGATGGTTCCTCACTTGATAAGTCAGTGCTACCCGCAGCCTCCGTGGAATTAATACACATAGCGTCATTACTACAGGATGACATAATGGATGAGCAGAGGATAAGAAGGGGCGTGGAGACACCCTACAGCCTATTTGGGGCGCACACGGCAATGCTCGCAAGCGACTTGATAATAGCCAAGGCGGTTGAGCTTGCGATAAGAAGCGGCGATAATGACATAGTCTTTGAATTACTCAACTCCTCGATTAAGCTCGCTGTGGGGCAAAGCCTGGAGATGGAGCTTAGGGGTAGGGGCTACGTAACGATGGATGACTACCTCAGGTTAATTTACTACAAGACCGCGTCATTGATAGAGTCATCGATGATAGTTGGGGCATACTCAGTCAATGTTAAGGATGAACGCACTATATGCAATATTAGGGATATCGGTAGATTTGTGGGGTTGGCGTTTCAAATCAGGGATGACTTAATTGATTACCTAAACATTGACTCTAAAAACCCAGCCTCCGTGGATGATGAGATCAACATTGTCAAGATACTGTATAAAGGCAGTGGCGACATAAACGCGTCAATAAGCACGGCCAGGAAATTACTCAATGAGATGCTGGACAACGCAATCAACATAATTAGAAACACGATGAATAACGACATCCTTATTAACTACATAAATTTATTGAGGATTTAAAAAACAATTAATTAGGAATTGCAACATAGTATGCCATGTATTATATGCACAAAATAAGTCATCCCTAGATTTAAGCCCTACATTATTGACGTAGTGATGAGCGAGATCTTCGTAATCGATGACATACCGATAAGGTACGAGGACCTATTTAGAGCGCCGGAGAAGGATGGGGCCGTTGTCTCGGTCAGGGTGCACAAATCAGTCAAGGAATTGCTCGTGAAGCTAGCGGAGAAGGAGGGGCTCGATGGTGTTTCAGAGCTCCTTAGATACCTAGTGGCCGGTTATATAATGGGTAAGTACAAGCTCGTTAAGCCGGAACCCAGGTTATTGGCGCAGCCAATCGTCCTAAATATCAATATAAATAAAAAGGTAAATGGTGATGGTAAAGATGGCGTGAATATTGCCCAAATGGAGTTGAAGATGGAAATCGACGAGTTGATAAAGGAGTCAATGAACGTCATAGATAAGGTAAAGAGGGGACTAATCAACCCAAGGGGTAATGAGTACATAAGGAAGTTGAGGAATAGGGCTGTGAAGTACATGATCAAGGCGTTGAAGTACGGCATGGAGGATGAATATAACAAGTTAAAGACGATACAAATAACACTCACTGAATTACTCGAGGAGTAGCTGGGCAAAGCTTTAAATCACCGCCAATAGGCATTACTTCGCCGGGGTGGCCGAGCCAGGTCCAAGGCGCGGGACTTGAGATCAAAAAGACGGGTAATCCCGTCCCCGCAAGGGGGCCCGGGTTCAAATCCCGGCCCCGGCATCAAACGTTGGTAATGCTTATTTCCACCTGATTTATCTCAAATGGGTATGTCTGTGCAGGGGTTTATCCAGTTACTTAGGAAGCTCTCGGAAGCGTTTGGGCCTTCGGGTTTTGAGGATGAGGTTAGGGACTTAGTAGTAAGTGAATTGAGCCCTTACGTGGATGAATTATTCATTGATAGGTGGGGTAACGTTATCGGTGTTAAATACGGTAAACGTAGGGACCTTAAGGCAATGGTTGCGGCGCATATGGACGAGATTGGCCTATTAATAGATAATATCGATAAGAATGGATTCCTGAGGTTTAGGGCCATTGGTGGTTGGAATGAGGTAACTCTCGTTGGGCAGAGGGTAGTCATAAGGACCGCAGATGGTAGGAAGATTAAGGGTGTTATTGGTAGCAGACCGCCCCACGTAACACCACCAGGTAAGGAGAGGGAGGCCCCTGAACTTAAGGATCTATTTATTGACATCGGCGCATCGAGCGATGAGGAGGTTAGAAAACTAGGTATCAATGTTGGCTCCGTGGCGGTGCTTGATAGGGAATTCGAGGTACTTAATGAAAGCGTTGTGACGGGCAAGGCGTTCGACGATAGGGTCGGGCTAGCAGTCATGCTTTGGGCCGCTAGGCAGCTGAGGGAGACCGAGGTAACCACGTACTTCGTCGCCACCGTCCAGGAGGAGGTTGGGTTGAGGGGTGCCCAAATAGCTGCCGATAGGATATACCCAGACCTGGCCATTGCCCTGGACACAACCATAGCGGCTGACGTGCCTGGCGTCAACGAGAGGGAGTACGTCACGAGGATCGGTAAGGGGCCGGCGATAAAGGTTATGGATGGTGGTAGAGGTGGTCTCTTCATTGCTCACCCGAGGTTGACCAGGTTCCTCATTTCCATTGCTGAGGAGTTGAAGATACCATATCAACTCGAGGTATTGATTGGAGGAACCACAGACGCGCTAGGCATTGCCTTTAGAAGGGATGGTATACCCGCAACCACGATCTCCATACCCACTAGGTACGTGCATAGCCCCGTGGAATTACTTAACATTAATGATGCTTTGAACGCGGCAAGGTTGCTTGCGGAGGCTTTATCAAGGATTAATGAGGGATTCGTTAAGGAGCTTAGGGAGAGGACGGTTAAGGCGCCTACGGCTTAGGTAATGAATTCACAACCTCAATGGCCCTATTTATCAGTTCCTCAACCCTACCCATACTCATCGCCTCACTATATATCCTAAGCTTAGGCTCTGTGCCACTGCCTCTAATCAATAGCCAAGAATCATCGCTAAACACCACCTTTATTCCATCGATCGTTATGAACCTTGGACTAGGCCCCAGCTCGCTCAATGCCTTCATCAATGCGTCCCTGTTGTTGCTCACAAACTTCTTGGAGTTCCTCATGTCGATATCGACCCTCTTAAAGTACGCCCTACCATACCTACCCCTCACGTAATCAACCAGGCTGGTTAAGTCTCCGAACTCCGATGCCATGGCTACTATCAACGATGCCGTGTATATGCCATCCTTATCCGGCACGTGCCATGAGTAAACAAGTCCGCCACTCTCCTCACCACCCATATCGACCTCGCCATTGAGTATTGCCCTGGCAATGTACTTAACCCCCACGGGTACCTCAACGACCTTAAAGCCATACCTAGCGGCTATTTTATCGAGTATGTGGGTTGTCGAGACCGTCCTGGCAATGCCCCTTTTTATAATCGATGCTGACGCGAGCATTTCCGTAACGATTGGTAATATATCGTTCGCACTTAAGTACCCGTGTTTTCGATCTACAAGCGCTATTCTATCGGCATCGCCGTCGTGTGAAATACCGATTTCATACCTACCACTGGTTACTTCCTGGATAAGTTCGGGCACGTTCTGTGGTTCGGGGTTTGGATCCCTACCTCCAAAGCTTGGGTCGTAATTATTATGTATCTCGGTAACGTCCATTCCCAACCTCCTCAATATCTCGCTTGTATACCCTATTGCCGTTGCATACATTGGATCAACAAGCACCTTGAACCTCCTCCTCGGCTTAAACATCTTAGTGACACTGTCAATTACGTAATTCATGTAGTCAGGCGCTGGGTCTATCGTCGGTACTGGCCTTAATTCAATTGTGCCGACACTCCTCGCTATGTCCTCCCACTCCTCCTGATATAGTCTCTCTATTTCATTAGTATCCTCCTCCTGGGCTGGCGAGCCGCGGTTCGTGATGACCTTGAAGCCGTTGTATATTGGTGGATTGTGACTAGCCGTGATCTGTATTATCAAGTCAAAACCAAAGCGGGAACCGAACCATGCAGCCACGGGTGTTGGCGTTGGCCTGTTAACCATTACTACGTCAATGCCGTGATTAAGCGCCACGCTAGCAACTATCCTCGCGAAGTCCTGGGACTTCCTCCTCGCGTCAAAACTAACCAGTAAGTGCCCTAGTCCGTACCTGCTGGACCAATACCTAATTGTTGACTCGGTCAGTATGGCAACCAGGTATTCAGTAAAGTCTTCATCAATTATGCCACGGACACCATCAGTGCCAAAGTGGAACTCGAGCTTGCTCATCACGGCTTTGTTGGATGAGAACTTTTTAATTTTTAATTTATTGCTTAATGACTTGCATAAATGACCACGTGCGTCTACGGTATTATGCTGTGGCGCTACGTATGTATCGTCGAATCATAGATTTACATTATTATCCATGTAAAGCCTAGCCAACCTTAGGTAAGCCATGTAATTATCCCTTATGTACTTTATGTCCTCATCCGTGGCCTGCCTAATCACCCTGGCTGGTACGCCAACAGCGACGCTATTTGGCGGTATCCGGGTTCCTGGGGTTACGACTGCGCCAGCACCAATTATGCTGCCGCTGCCGATAACCGCACCGTTGAGTACTATGGCGCCCATGCCTATTATCACCTCATCCTCTATCGTAGCACCATGCACTATGGCTCTATGCCCAATGGTCACGCCACGCCCAATCCTAACGGGGAAGCCGACATCCGTGTGTATAACTACACCGTCCTGCACATTCGAGTCCCTATCGATAAATACCGAGTCCTCATCACCCCTAATTACGGCGAATGGCCATATACTCACGTTATCGCCGATCGTGACGTCACCAATCACGTAGGCCGTACTCGCTATGAAGACGCCCCTGCCTATCCTCGGAACCTTATTGCCGAGGCTTATCACGGGCATGGCATAACCAGTAACAAAAAGCCTTATAAAAATTATTGAAAGTGCAATTAATGTGTCGACCCAGGTATCCTTCGACGTGAAGATAAAGTCAATACCGAGAGATCCGAGAAACACGTTAATAATGGCGTGTCCAGAACCGAGCTTAGCGTCCATAGTGACTATTGAGTACTTAGTCGAGACGCTGAAGATGGAGGAGATAGGCTCGATAAAGCCTAGGAATCTTGTGCCCGTTATAACCGTTATCAACGGCGCGGCGAAGATACCCTACCTACTCTTTTACAGTAAGGAGCACGCCCTAGTCGTGATTAGGCAGCACATGCCAATCGCGCCCATCGCCTATAGGCAGTTCGTTAATAGAGTTCTCGATTGGGCCGAGGATAATGGGATAAATAGGGTAGTGTGCCTAACCTCGACATCCGTACTGGGCGATAAGGAACTCGACACGGTGTATTTCGTGACCGAGGAGTCCCACGTCGATGAGTACAAAAACCTCGGTTTCGTACCGCTTAGGGAAGCCACCATAACGGGTATGGAGGCCGTGTTCCTAGACGCCGTGTTATCAAGGAACATAAACGGCGTCCTCCTTCTCGCGGAGTCCAAGGTATTGACAACCATAAATAAGTTACTCGTGAGCGGCAAAATAGCCAGCCACAGGGACTTACTGACAATCCTCAATCAAACCGTTGGCCAGTACGGGCCCGACGTAATCGCCGCGCTGAAGCTCGTTAAGGCCATTAGTAAGTTAATAAATGCGGAGATACCTGTTGATCAACTGGCGGAGCACGCAAATAAGTACGCATTCCTAATTGAGAAAAACCTAGAGGAGTACATGAAGCCGCCGAAGGAGGAGATACCCGTCTACTACTGAATCACCTTAAAGTAGCCACTGCGTACTTCAGCGCCTTCCTATTGAGCCAGATGGCGAGCATGGTCATGGGGGTTAGGCTCACCTTAATAATTAATTGCGAGAGCATGAGCACCCATATGTTGGGGACTACCCCGTAGAATGCTATTGGTATGAAGACTAGGGTATCTATCGTCATGGCTACCGGGTCTGAGTAACCAACCCTCCTCAACACACCGCCGCGCAGCCTGGATACTAGAAATACGTCGTATGTCTCGGAAACCAGGAAGGCGGTTAATGAGGCGATCGCAATCCTGGCGCTGGTGCCCATGATACTCGCGAAGTATGGCTGTATGGGCGACCAGAACGGGGCTGGTGGGTAGTTAATCACTAGGTAATTAATGATGAATATTAGGGCCTGTAGGTAAGCGGCTATCCTAACAATCCAGTAACCAACACCTCTACCATACCTAAGCGTCAGGAAGTCGAGCATTGCAACGCTGGCGCTATACGTCGTGACGCCCATAGGGGTCACCAACGGGCCTATGTAGGCGCCTATCTTACTCGCCACGTATTGGCTTATTGTAAGCAGGAGTATGTAATTCATCGCACCAACAGGTAGGAGGAGCTCCTCCTTACCAAGCCTATGTATTATCCAGAGAACACCCGCAACCGCTATGTAAATGACAAAGGCCATGCCGTATAGGAAAGACAGGCTATACATAGAATCCCAGGTCATACAGGCAGGAAAATACCTAGTTTATAAACCCTGCC
>JAKMAE010000003.1 GCA_022014875.1 Vulcanisaeta sp.
ATTATTAAGTTGATCGGTAAGTGCGTTATTAAAACGTCGTTACTAACGAAAATACTCACTATGTATGGGGATGAAATATTCATCAGCAGGTAACCGCTCGGTGACTGCGTTATTGAGGGCACGTACTTTACCATGAACGTACCATTACCAAACACGGGTATGATTAAGTTATTACCCATCAGCATGGCGGGTATTGATGAACCATTGGCGCTTTGTACGGTTAATGTTGGTGCAATGGGTTCCACAGGCAACGTGATATTAAGCAGGGCAACGCTTTGTGTGGTAGTAACGTTAATACTTACCAATGAACCATTGCCCATTAGGTAAATTATTATCGAAATCATAATTATGGGAAGCATCAGCGAATGATTATAATGAGGAACTTAAAAATTTTGTTCATTCTCCTTATAAAAAGAAGAGAAATAGAATGCAAAACATTTTTAATAATAATGTGATGGAAAATGGTGTTTTTAATGCTTCAAATTATCATTAGCCGCCATTGCCCCGACCCATTCCTTTACCCTCGCCTTGTCCCTGGCTGCCACGTCCTTGTCCATGTCCCTTGCCAAGCCCATGACCGCGCATGTACCACGCCTTTACCTCCTGACCGAACTGCTGCACCATACTTAACCAATCATTGAAGCCCTTGCCGTGCTTGAGCAATTGGAGGAGTTGGGCTTGGGCGGTCTCGTTGCCCTGTATCAATGGGTATATGCTTAGCAATTCCTTGAACAGTTCATGGAGCTCCTTAACGCTGGTTATGTTTAGGCCTGTCACATTCGTAAGCATACCGAGCTCGCGGTCTAGAACGGCCAGTTGTGTTAAGGTTTGGTTAAGCGTTATTGCGCCCTTTATTATTTGCCTAATGTAGTGCTCAAGCTCGTGCTCGATCCTATTTGCAAAGCCTATCTTCTGCTCCTCATAGTACTGGGCCGTTATGTTACTAATCAAGGAGTTATACTCGCTCAGTAGCGCCTCGGCCTCTGAGTAGTTACCACTGATTAATGCCTGCTTCAACTGGGACAGTAAGGAGTAAACCTCGCTTGCCTGTGTGCTATTTAGTAGTCCTTGTTCCTCAAGTCTTGTCAACGTCTCATTCAGTAGCATTAATCTATAGGTTAAGGTTCTATTCAGAATCTCGGCATGCTTCTCAAGTACGTACTCATGGACTAGGTAATGCCTAAGGTGTACCAGGAATTGCAGGGCTAGTAGGCACTCGCCCTTGCTAATGAAGTAATTGGTTATGTTCTCTAGCGTGGTTGGTGTTAGGGCGAGGCTTGTTAAGTTAAAGCCCGTTGCGTTAAACCTCGTTATGTTGAACCCAGCGAATGTGGCGTTAACCAGCGTTGTATTTAACGCGGTGGCGTTAAAACCGCTCATGTTAGCCCCAACCCTCATAAGCCACATGTCGTCAATGTACAGGTTGGCCTGTATGGCGGTGAGTAGGCCGGGTGGGCATGTTGCGTTGACGACCGTAGTATTAGTCATGGATATTGTGGAGTTAGTGCTTATGGTCGAGTTAGTGGAATTGCCTGTGCCTGAGGCCATTATTGGCTCTGCCACCATCACTACGGTTAGCACCAGCGCTAGTGCCAGCGCTATTGTTAGTGTTATTACTCCCATATTTATTACTTTTCTACTCTCCATACCCATCACCCAGACCGTGAATTAACCCTCTAATAAGGAAAACTCCCTGAAAACACCGTGGGTACTCCATGAAATAAGTTGAAACTTGGTTTTAGCCGTGACGTGTATCAACACCGCAATACTTTAAGAACCTAGGCCACCCCCGACCCTAGTGCTTGTCCTGGTCGACCTCGATGGGACACTGATCCCATTGGATGCCTGGGACCCGGTGTTTCGAGACGTGAGCATATACATCGCAGAGAGGGCTGGTGTTGACTGGGTCGTTGTGTACCAGGCCGCTAAGGAAATGAATAGGTCCTTACTACGTAGCTTTAGCATCAAGGCGTTCAATTGGGACTACATATTTACCGAGGTCGCCCGTAAACTCGGCGTAACAGTGAGTATAGACATTAACGAGTTCTTGATAAGGCATGTACGTGAATTTAAACCGTACGATGGCGCAATCGACCTCTTAAGGGTAATTAGGGACCTTGGTTACGGAGTGATCATCGCCACTAACGGTCTCTATAGGTATCAATTGATCGTCATTAGGGAACTTGGGTTTTCGCGGTACGTGGATGGCATTAGAACGCCTGACTTAATCGGCTGCCCAAAGAACTGCTGTGAGTTCTTCAGGGGTGGCTTGGTCATGGTTGGTGACAACCCATTATTTGACGTGTACTACCCATCAATGTGCGGCTTAACGACTGTGTTTATCGGCGACTGGGCCAGTAGGTTGGGTTATGTCAGGGATGTGTGGGGTTTGGATTTATCCGGCATGAGGCCTACGTTCTCCTTCAGAAGCATCAAGGAACTACTGGATGGAGACCGCCTAATAAGTATTCTTAAGGCTTCGTCACGACCCCACGCCTTAGCCTGACCAGGTAAAGCGTTATTACCGTGAAGTCGATTATTATCATCGCATGCATTATTGTGCAGTAAATACACAGTGCATGGAGTAAGTACGTCTCGACATAAATTAGGTACGGAACCACGACTATACCGAGAAACCTCCAATAAAACAATGCATTAATCGCGAAACGCGCCACCATCCCTGGGCCTATGTCGTACGTGATCACGAACGCTATATTAATCACGAACCATATAGCAGCCAATAGGTCGAGTGGGACACCGCCTATGTCGGAGTACTTACTCGAGAGCACTCTTTCACAATCAATTGTAACCCCAGGGAATGGTGACTTAAACGATGTACATAATGGTGGTAATTCATGTAAGTAGTAATACGTGTATATGACCACGGATGAGGCAAAGAGTCCCGTGGCTGAGAATGCAAGCATAAGTGCAAGCCAGCTCTTTTCCAATCTACCCATTGTGGGTTACTGACACCAGGGCTTGCAGGAACTTAAATACTTATCCTACATCGCATTTATCGAATCTCCGCAAAAACGCATTTAAGAAGTAACATTGCGTGGGTATTGATGGTTGAGGTAGGTAAGAGGGTTATATTTCATGAGTTATTAACGCCTGAGGAGGCGTTGAATAAGGTCTTTAATACCGTGAGGATAGGGCCCGTGGGTACGGAGGTGGTTAGGATAGAGGATAGTTATGGCAGGGTCCTCGCACGCGATGTTTACTCGGGGATTGATGTACCGCCGTTTGATAGATCCACAATGGATGGGTTCGCTGTAAGGGCTGAAGATACCTTCGGCGCCGATGAACTAAACCCTGTTAGGTTGAGGGTTGTGGGTAATGTGGAGACCGGGGCTGAGAAATTACCGAGTATTAACCCAGGCGAGGCCGTGGAAATAGCCACCGGAGCCCCCATGCCGCCTGGCGCCAACGCTGTGGTTATGGTCGAGTATACCAAGAGGGTTGGTGATGAGGTGTTTATATATCGTTCAGTCACCCCTGGTGAAAACGTGATGTCGGCGGGTTCCGACATAATGGTGGGGGAGCTCGTACTTAGGAAGTGCACGGTAATTAGGGAGAGGGAGGTTGGTTTGCTGGCGGCTGTGGGTATTCGCGAGGTCGAGGTTTTCCGGAGACCTAGGGTCTCAATAATATCCACAGGCAATGAACTGGTTAGTCCCGGTAATCCCCTGGGCCCTGGCAAGATATATGATATTAACACGTACACGATATCCCACGCCGTTAGGTCAATGGGCGCTGAACCCATCATAATGGGTATAGTTAGGGACAATATAGATGAGATGAGGGATGCCATAAAGAGGGCGCTAAGCATAAGCGACCTCGTCCTCCTCTCAGGCGGTACATCGGCGGGCCTGGCAGATCTAACGTACAGGGTCCTTGACGAGATAGGCCCACCTGGAATTATAGTGCATGGCCTAAAGGTCAAGCCTGGTAAGCCGACGGTAATCGCGGTGTCTAGGGAGGGCAAGTTGGTGATTGGGTTGCCTGGTTACCCAAGCTCGGCATTGATGATCTTCAACATAATAGTCAAGCCGATATTGGCTAAGATGCAGTGCATGGGTGTTGACGAGACTAGGATAAAGGCTAGGTTGGCGATTAGGGCTGACGGTGCCAGGGGCAGGAGGGCGCTTTACCCAGTCGCGCTCGTCGACACGGGCCACGGCATAGTGGCTTACCCATTACCAGCCGAGTCCGGCGCAATAAGCACGTTAGCCTTTGCCGACGGATACATAGTCATCCCCGAAACCGTGGAGTACCTAGAGAGTGGTGACGAGGTTGAGGTTACCCTATTCACGCATCAGTACGTGCCCTCCAACCTCTACATAGTGGGTTCCCACGACATTGGCCTAGATGTATTAATACCAATGCTACCGAGCTTCGTCAAGGCCAGGGTTATCAATGTCGGCTCTATGGGTGGTTTATACGCCGTTAAGCGCGGTGAGGCTGACGTGGCAGGTATACACCTAGTTGATGAAGAGACCGGGCAATACAACATACCGTACATGGTCAAGTACGGCGTGAACAATGCTGTCCTGGTTAGGGGTTATCTAAGGGAGCAGGGGTTAATAGTTCCCAGGGGTAATCCAAAGAATATCAATGGCGTAGAGGACTTGCTTAGGGGTGACGTTAGGATTGTCAATAGGAACAAGGGCGCTGGGACTAGGTTCCTCCTAGACATGAAGTTAAGGGAGATTGCGTCTAAAATGGGTGTAAGTTTCGAGGATCTCGTCAAGAAAATCAATGGATACTACTACGAGGTTAGGACACACACCGCGGTAGCTGCCGCGGTCGCCCAAGGAAAGGCCGATGTAGGCATAGGCATTAGGGCTGCGGCTGCCATGTACGGGCTAGACTTCATACCACTGGGCTGGGAGAGCTATGATTTTGCAATACCAATCGATAGGTTAGACAAGGAGAGCGTTAAAGCGTTCCTAAACCTACTAAGGAGTAACGAGTTCAAGGAGAGGCTCGAGAAATTACCTGGGTATAAGGTCCCAAGTGACATAGGTAGTATTGTGTGGAAAGGAAGTTAGAACTACTTTAATTAATTTAAAATAAGGCATTTATGTACTGGGTAGTTCATCCACGAAGTACACCTTCCTAAGCTTCTTATAAAAGGCTACCCTCGAGTTAACGAAGTCCATTAACTCCTTCTCGGAAACCCTACCCCTGTATTCGTCCTTAACGACAACGTAAGCCACGGGTATCTGCCCTATGGATGGGTCCTCAGACTGCTCGCCAGTCACCAAGACGGCCTTAACCGCGGGATGTCTCATTAATATTACCTCGAGATCCCTTGGGAATATTGGGTAGCCCTTGTACTTAATCATACGCTTCTTAACACCCCTAAAGTATAGTAGGCCTTTCTCGTCCATCATCATTAGGTCGCCCGTCAACAACCAACCGTTATAGAAGGCCTTCCTTGTCTCCTCAGGGTCGGAGTACCCCTTCATGACCCATGGCGCCCTAACCATCAACTCACCAACCTCACCAACCCCAAGCTCCCTCGCTGGGTTTTTCGGGTCCACGATCTTCAACTCAACACCAGGTATTGCCGAACCCACGGTACCCGTCACATCCCTATACCTGAGCGGCTGTACGGTGAGGACAAAGGCCTCCGTTAAGCCATAGAATTGAACCAGGGGGACGCCGAACCTCTGATAAAAGCCTAGCTGCGTCGAGGGGGCCAGCGGCGCGGCTGCGGATAATGCAATCCTCAGTGAGGATAGGTCCCTGGGGTCCAGGTTCTTATTATTTAGTAATTGATCAAACATTAACGGGACACCTGCGAACACCGTAACGCCATACCTCTTAATGAGGCTTGGTGTCTCATTGGCATCAAAGTGCCTTGCAATCACAACTCGTGAACCCCTTAAGAATGCTGATAGGAACTCGGTTAGGCCTAGGATGTGTGATAATTGGGCAACAACTAGGACGATGTCGTCCTGGCCAAGGCCTATGGCTTCGCCGAAGGCGTACGGGCCTAGGTATAGGCTGGAGTATTTATGCCAGACCTGCATCGTCCTACCCGCAATCCCCGCGTAGTAATAGATGAGGCCCACATCGTCGCCCTTAACACTCGCGGGTTTGAACTCTGCTGTGGATGTGCTAACTAAATCGTTTAGGTTGAGCATGCCCTCAACCGAGGAGCCAACACCTATAACCTTAAACCTCGATAGTACCTTCGCCTCCCTTTCAATGACAGCCTTATCGGCAATAACGACCTTGGGTGATGAGTCAGTTAATTGGTAATCCAGATCCTCGGATATGGTTAATGGGTCTATAAGCACGGTAGAGGCGCCTAGGGACCACGTCGCGAATAGGGATACCGCTAATTCAATACTATTACTCATGACGATACAGACCTTATCACCATACCCCACACCTAACTTACTCAATGCATTCGCGAGCCTCATGGTATGGTCATAAAACTCGCCGTAGGTCATTGATCTGCCATCCTCATCCACGATGAATACGCTGTTGCCACGAGTTCTTGAATAATTGATCAGGACATCCACGGGATTATCGTAATTATAAACCAGGTCTTTAAAGGCCATGGGGGTCACACGATGTAGCCTCTCTCCCTGAGCGCTGCCTTTATTTCATCGAGGGACTTGACATCGTCTAGCGTCGAAACGTCTCCATACGGTTCACCCCTAACTATAGCCCTCAGCAACCTCCTCATTATCTTGCCAGACTTTGTTTTTGGGAGCTTCCTAACTATTATCACGTCATCCACCCTAACGCCCGAGGCCCTCGCGAACTCCTTAATATCATTGATCAAGGCCTCCGACGGTGTTTCACCAGATTTAAGCACCACAAAGGCCAACACCCTCTCGCCACCGCCAGGCGCAGGTGAGCCGACAACGGCGACCTCGGCCACCGCCCTATGCCTAGCTAGTACGCCCTCTATATCCATCGTCCCAAGCCTCTCGCCGCCGACGGTTAATATGTCATCGGCCCTACCTAATACGTATAGGTAACCATCGGCGTCGTAGAAGCCGTAATCGCCGGTGTAGAAGTAGCCAGGGAATCGGGACCAGTAAGTCTTGATCAGCCTTTCGTTGTTCGGGTCATTCCACATCTTGGCCATTGCCGGGTTCGGTATTGCAACGACAATGTAGCCCCTCTGGCCTGGCGGTAGTGGTTTACCGTCATCATCAACCACCAACCATTTTGACCCAGGGAATTGAATTCCAGCGGAACCGGGCTTAAACGGTATCTCGCCAAGACCGTACGGCGTCGCCGCTATTGGTATTAGGTGCTCAGTCATCCAGTAGGCATCGGCTATTATGGTGTTGGGTAACTGCTCAATATACCACTGCGCAACACCAGGGTTCAACGTCTCACCTGTATTCAGTATGATCCTAAGCCTGGATAGGTCGCCCTTTAGTGCGTCCTCGCCAATACTCCTAATCGTGTACAGCGTGGTCGTGCTACTCCATATTAGTGATACACCGTACTTCTCAATGATCCTCCCAAACAAATCCCTCCTATACCCAACGAACCCCTCGAATAACAACCCTGTCAAGCCCATCACGGGTATCGTGTATAGGTTAGCCATGGGCCACACGGGCCAGCCCAGCTCTGATATAGTCCACCAAACATCGTCACCCCTCGGGTTAAACAGCGCTCTAAACGTCCAGTTGAGACCGATCACGTAACCACCGTTGCTCTGCACCAAACCCTTCGGCCTACCTGTAGTACCCGAGGTGTAGTAAATCGTGGCTGGCTCATTAGCCTCCACAGGCACTGGTTCAACGTACACCTTACCCCTCGGCGCCACGTCTTCGTAGACAACGTCCCTACCCTGCTTAACGTTGAAGTCGGAGAAGCCCCTGGAAACTACGAGTACCTTCTCCACAGGGGTTTGGTACCTCTCCAGGGTCCTATCGACAAGGTCCTTCATCCTAACCTCCTCACCTGCCCTGAACCCCTTCGACGCGACTATGAACACCTTCGAACCACAGTCCTGCAACCTATAGGCAAGCACCTCTTCGCTCAGCCCAGCATAGTGTATGACTAGGATCGCGCCGAGCCTGTGTACAGCCAGCCCGAAGTAAACGGCCTCGGGTATACTGGGCATCATCATCGACACGGTGTCCCCCTTCTTCACACCGAGCTCCCTCAGTACGTAAGCCGCCCTATTAACCTCACGATAAAGGTCCCAATAACTAACGACCCTACTATCGCCCCTCTCATTCTCGTAGTAAAACGCGACCTTGTTTGCCAGCTCCGGTATGTGCCTATCAACCGCGTTATAGGCAATGTTCAAGTACCCACCACGGAACCAATAGACATCCGGCACCTTACCCTCAAGGACAGACTTAGGCTTCTCAAACCAGGTCAAGTACTCAGCCTTATCCGCCCAGAACTTGGCAGGGTTCTCCGCAGCCTCCGCAGCCAACCTCCTAATCCTATCTAGGGAATAGAACTTTTGATTTAATGCCATAAAGATAAAATTAGCTATGAATTTTAAAGCATTACCTCTTCGATAATTTATAATTACATATAATAATAATTAATCAAGTTGCAAACGTGGCAATGAAGAAAGAGACCGAGTACTGTACGGTGTACTAAGGCATGTAAAGATGCCTTTGTTTCACATTAATTAGTAGTTAAATTAAAATAGTTTTCACGTTACAACATGACTAAGTGCCCTTATGATTATGCGTTTTTTGCCATATTTTCCATTATGTATATTAACGCATTTACTTAAACCACACCGTGCTTATAGACATAGCTAGGTTAATCATTAGGTTAAAGGCTTATTGGATAGCCATTAGGGGGCTTAGGGAATTCATAAGTGATTACCCATTTGATGAAATAGCGCTCAAGGCTCTTAAGGGCCGCGACGCCGTTTACCCCTTCGGCGAGTTAGCCTCGTACGGTGCGGCTGTACTTGGATCGAGCATTTACGAGAAGGGTTACCCGCGCTTTAAAACATTGGATAACTCATTGATACTGCTGCCGCCAGCCTTCACGCCACGTAGGCTCGAGAAGATGGCCGAACTGCTTAGGGAACCAACGTTCATGGATGTGAACCTTGAGGGCGAGTTGGGTGGTTTTAAGGTTTCGATGCCCATTGTTGTTGGTTCGATGGGTTCGACATCGATAGCCAGTAGGTTTAGTCTGGATATAGCCAGGGCAGCTGCTAAGGCGGGTATTGTGTTTGGTATTGGGGAGAACGTGGCAACGGTGAGGGGTTACTCGAGGAGGTACACCAGGGGTCACCCGAGCTTTAAGGAGAGGGTTATGGCGTATTTAACGAACGTGAATAAATACGGTGGTCTGATCATTCAGCAAAGCGTCGAGGATGCGTACGACGAGCTTTGGAATAGGGTATACAGCGATAGGGATATTGAGCCGTACATAGACGAGGGATTGATAGGTTTCGAAATAAAGATTGGGCAGGGCGCCAAGCCTGGGCTTGGCGGCGTGATTAAAATACCTAGGGAGGAGGCGATTAGGTTAAAGGCTAAGTACCACTTCGAGTTCGACCCGGAAAAGGTCAGGGACAAATTCGTAACGAGGTACTCAGTCCCTGGTACGTATACGGAGGACATACTTAGGGGCATGATTAGGTTCATGAGGACCGCGTATCCAAGGGCTAGGATATGGATAAAGCTTGGTCCTTACAGGGATGTGGATAGGGTGATAAGTATTGCCCATGAGGAGGGCGCGCATGCGGTAGTGATTGACGGTAAGGAGGGAGGTACGGGTATGGCGCCATCCGTAGCGCTGAAGCACCTGGGCTACCCAACAATCGTGGGTTTGAAGAAGATTAGGGACGCCAGGAGACTGGGAATTAAGGATCTATCGCTCCTAATAGCGGGTAGGCTATACAATGGCTCGCACGTTGTAAAGGCAATAGCGCTTGGCGCAAGTGGTGTGTATATGGCCAGGCCCTTCCTAATAGCGGCGATGGTTAAGGGCGAGGAGGGAGTCGTTAACTACATAGAGGCCCTTAGGGAGGAGATACAGATGTTAATCTCCGCATTGGGTAAGTATGACATTAAGGACTTGGGTGATGAGGATGTCGCGGCTTTGGACAAGGACGTTGCCGAAATGTTCGGCATACGATACGTTTACTCAAGCACGTTTTAAGCTAGTTACCTTAATTAACCCTGATTACTCACCAGGTCCTCGTGAACCTGAGGGCCTTGGCCAGGCTTTCCAGAATTGAGCATGGGGTTCTAACGAGCCTAATAGTGATTGCGTCATACGTAGTGTCTGGAGGTAGGGATGGCATCGCAATGGCCATATTGTTTACATCATCCCTGCTAACCGAGGTATTCCTCTTCGTCACAAACGACATATATAACATAGAGGAGGATAGAATTAACAGGCCCGATGCCCCCCTAGTGCGTGGTGAAGTTTCGATGGGGACTGCTTGGGCCTTATCATTAGTATCCCTAACCACGTCGGTCCTGCTGAACATCGTCGGAGTCATCCTTAGGTATCTGGCCCTGTGGAGCGTCGTCATTTTAATAATAGCAATCGCATTGGGCTTTTCCTATAACTACAGGTTGAAGAAGGTCATGGTTGTTAATAACCTATTGGTGTCGATCACGTCATCACTAACCTTCCTATACGGGTTATACGCCGTTAAGTCAACGCCGCCCACGATAAACCTGCCCTACATGTTATTCACCGTGTCACTATTGGCAACGATGGGTAGGGAGTTGATCAAGGGGGTACTTGACATACCTGGTGATATAAGGGCTGGCGTCCAAACCATAGCCAATAGGTACGGCGTATCAACGGCTATAGGGCTTGCCGTGGTATTTACATTAATCGCGGTCGCCCTGTCACCATTAATAATCATACTATCCCTAGGGGAGGCCTTTGGATTCGTGTTGGCAGTAGGCGTCGTGATCACTGATGCGTTGTTAACGTACATAAGCATTAATGTGTTACGTAGGCATGATTATGCAGGTAAGTTTAGGTCCCTTTCCCTATTGGCTATGTCAATAACAATAATTACGTATTTACTACTCGCGTTGTTGCTACTGATTTTTGATGGTTCCTAAATACCCAGGACACTCCTTAGTATGGCTAGGTAATTAACCTCCTTGAGCCTTGCCTCCCTCAGCGACATTATCTCGATGAGTACGGGCTTCCTCATCTTCATCCTCATCTTTTCGAAATCTTCCCTAACCCTGTCAACGAGCTCGCTTGTTACGAGTATCGCGCCCACGTCCTCCTCCATGCTTAACTCCCTAATTATCGAAATCACGTCATCCCTCTCCCCAACAACCCTGCCCTCAAAGCCCATGAGCCTAAGCGTGTACACTGTATGCTCATCACCTATGACAACTGCACGCACGTGGAATCGCGTTATTACTGGCTTAAAAACCTGATTCCCCAAAGCGCATCATCACCACGGCTCCTTCTTCAACTTGAGCAGGTACGCTATTGCGTTCGTCGCCAGGTGTATTGGGGGCGTTATTACTACGGCAATCACCACGTACACCCAACGCAGCATCCTGGGTTCAATGAGCCAAAGAGCTAGGAGCGCAGCCAATAAGAAATCGAGTTGATCAAGCAACGGCGCAGGTGCGCCGCGGGGTAGCCCGAGCCTTCTCTTTATGAAGGCGCCAAGTAAGTCGCCCAGCAGGGCGGCCGCGCACATTGCAAAGACCGCCAATGGCCCGGGGGGATTCCAGGGAATTCCGACAACGCCCGTAACGATTATGTACGTGAGCTCACCGATTAGGAAACCAGCGAGGAGGCCCGTTACGAAACCCTCGTACGTCTTACCATCACCGAAGATTCTCCTACCGTCAATGAAGTTACGGCCAAGATCTATCGGCGTTCTCTTCCTAAATAATTTACTCGCAATCACAGGCGTGGCGTTAGCGACGTATGGGGGCCACACGATGAGTAATGTAATGACTAAATCCCACAGAACGCTCACAATGCTCACTCAAAACTATGCCTCTTCAGTATGTGCGTGATGGCCGAGTTCTTAGTTATGAATTCCTGACCACAAACTAAACAGTAGTAAATATCCATGCCACCCCTCCTAACAGCAATTACTAAGTGCTCCTTAAGGTGCCTTAGGAATGCGCCCTCCCCATTAACCTTAGCACCGCATATATCGCAGGTTATTGTTTTGCCTCCAATACGTCCATGTCTGCGCAGGTGCGTGACGAACATGTTTGCGTCAACCTCCTCACCGCACTTAGGACACTTAACTCTGGGTTGTGGCGTAGCCTTCATTATGGCCTCCACAACCTTGCCAACATCCTCTCCCATGTAGTTGCATAGGGGGCAAACGACTATTTTAGTTAATGCCCTAACCTGCAAACCCACACCCTCAACCACAGATTAACCCACGTCCCCACAGGCTTTTAAAGAATTTTGGCTGCGGCACTACGCAATACGTGAGATGGTACGTGGGTGATGGGTAAAATAATCTTTTAAGTAACGCCTCAATACGTAGTTAATGAATAACGTAGTAGGGCTCAGCATGTTTCGGTGGGATCTGGGCATTATTGGTTATGTCAGGGCTTCGCGGCAGGGCATTGAGGAGGCATATTCGGAGATTTTCCTTAGGTGCTTCCCAACAACGATTGATATGACGAAAGAGATGAAGGGTAAGGTTATGTGTATAACCAACGTTGTTAGTAGGGGGTTGCCGATATATATCGCGGCATTTCTCCTCGATCCATACGGTATAGCCAATAGCTTTGGTACGAAGTATGGGTTGACCAGAGTCTTTGTGTTGAACCTCGTGTATTCATGGTTCATTAATTACCTAAGGAGTAATGGTTTCCTCAGTGATCAAGATGAGGTGGAGCTTGATGAGGAATTGAGCGTACTTACGTCGTACATAAAAGCAAGGGTTGGGGGTAATGCCAGCAAAATCGCCGGTGTAATAAGTACTTTAGTTGCGGTGAGGGGGGTTGATAAGGATAGATTACCTATAAAAATCATTGACCTAAGGAGCGAGGTGGAGAAATACCTAGAACACTCACTACACTCGCTTAGGGGAAATACCTAGTTTTCCACGCAGGGTCAGTAGTTCCGGCTTTCACTCATTGATTCAGTTAAATGCCTCCTCATCACTCAATACGAAAGCGTTGATCTAGGAGATAAGTTTTACTAAGGTAATTCTTAAAAATTGAGAAACCAATTATTAACCCATGGTTGGAGGTACACCAATTAAGGAGAGCGAAATAAAGAATTACCCTCATGAGGAGTGGTTAAGACCGTTTCAATACAACGTCACGGTAGGTACGGCGTATTCAAAGTTCCTTGAGGGGCTTAGGAATGGGAAAATCTACGGGACTTACTGTAATCGCTGTGGACACGTTTTCGTACCCCCCAAGATGTACTGCCCGTACTGCTTTAAGCCCGTGGATGGCTGGGTTGAGGTTAAGGACGAGGGCGTCGTCGTGACGGCGGTTGTTAGTTACATCAGTGCCACTAGGGAGCCGCTTAAGGAGCCGAGGGTTATTGGTGTCATTAAGCTGGACGTTCCAGGTAGGGAATTTACCGAGCATAGATTCCCAGGGATAATGCATTATCTATGTATCGATCCTGAGGAGGTTAAGTCAATGAGAGTCTTCGGTATGAGGGTTAGAGCTAGGTGGAAACCAGCCGATAAGAGGGTGGGTTCCATACTCGATATTGAGTGCTTCGAGCCGGTGAGGTGATGGGTATGTCCTTCGAGAAATTGAATGTAAACAAGGACATAAGGCATTGGCTACACACGATAGAGCAGGGCTATAGGTACACGGCCGGCCCCATAGGCACGAAATTCCTAGAGGGCTTAAGGTCTGGCAGGCTACTGGCAGGTAAATGCCCCGTGTGCGGTAGGGTTATGATACCACCAAAGGCCTTCTGTCAATACGACTTCGCAGAAATTAAGGAGCTCGTTGAAATAGCGCCAGTCGGTATCCTAAGGACCTACACCGTAGTCTATGAGGACTCCTACGGCAATAAATTGCCGAAGCCCGTGATAATAGGTTTCATAGAGTTTCCAGGCGTGACGGGAGGTCTCGTGCATTACATAATTAATGTAGACCCTGGCAATGTGAGAGTAGGGCTTAAGGTAAAGCCGGTGTTTAAGCCCGAGAATGAGAGGAGGGGTTCGTTAACGGACATAGTCGGTTTCGAGCCGGCGTAGGGACAAGTTGTCACTAAAAATTTAATAAGGCATTAGTTTCTTGGTTCCTGAATGAGTCAATCACAGAGGCAGGCCAGGATACCTGTGTATAAGAAAATACTTCAGGATAGGATTAAGGAGTGGATGATTAAGGAGTTTCTGAACTATAAATTAACGAAGCAGGGCTACGTCGACTCGGACATACTCAGGACCCCGCTGGGTACTAGGATTATTATATATGCAGAAAGACCTAATAGGATAATCGGTAGGAAGGGCGCTATTGTTAAGGAATTAACGGAGATACTTAGTAAGAAGCTTGGGGTCGAGAATCCGATAATCGACGTTACACCGGTACAAAACCCAGAGCTTAACCCCAAGATTATTGCGAACAGGATAGCGTGGGCCATGACTAAGGGGGTCAAGTTTAGGAGGGCCGGTATGATAGCCCTTAGGCAGATAATGGATGGCGGCGCTAAGGGTGCTGAGATAACAATAAGTGGTAAATTAACGAGCGAGAGGGCCAGGTTCGAGAAGTACATCTACGGAGTAGTCTACAAGAACGGCTATGACGCAAAGACGAAGGTGCAGAGGTTCGTCGGTCAAGTACTCCTTAAGCCTGGTATCTACGGTATTGAGGTCAGGATAACACCGCCGGTACGCTTCAGCGATGAGTTCCTAATAAAACCGCCAAGTAGGGAGGTTACAGCAGAGGCCCAAGTACAGGCACAACAGCAGGAGGTGAGTAAATGAGGTGATTGATGATGGCGAGCAAGCAGAAGTTGAACGCGAAAACCATCAGGAGCATGAAACCGGAGGAGAGAGTTAAATTACTGAATGAACTCAGGAACGAACTACTTAAACTACAGACACAGAGAGCTAGGGGTACGCTTGAAAACCCAGGTAGAATAAGGGCCATTAAAAGGGCTATAGCCAGGATATTGACTATAATGAATGAGGAGGCAAGGGCGAAGAGCAAGGAGTCCGGGGAAGGTAAGGGGAAGGCCAAAAGTAAATAAGTTAATTAAATAAAAAACGTTTATGGAGATCGAAATCTTTGGAAAGGTCGTAACAACCACGAGGTGTAGGAATAAGTACCTCGATGGTATCCAGGGAATAGTCATCGAGGAGACAACAAACACGATCAAGGTATTAACGTTAACGGGCTCTATAAAAACAATAATAAAGGAGGACTGCTGGTTCTACATCGATATTGGAAATTGCACGTACTTAATAAATGGGTATAAATTAAGGGGTTCCAGGGGTAGGAAAATTTTAAAGTTTGTCAAGGACTAAACCTCCGTGTCTGATCAGGAACTCGTGGAGAGGTTGATCAGCAATATTACGAACCGTCTCAGCCGAGAAATTGAGGAATGGAGTAATAACCTTAGGTTAAAGGCCGAGGCCGAACTAATGAATAGCGCTAAGGCAATCATTGATAAGTATGCCAATGTTCTCGAGAATATCGAGAAGGAGATAAACATGGATAGGGAGTATAGGCTCTATGAGGAGATGATGAAGGCTAAGAGGGAGAGACTTAGCATTCTTGAGAATGCATATGCAGAGGTTGTTAAGAGGGTTAGGGAGAGGTTCGCGGCCATGAGGAACACGGATGATTACAGGAAATTCATTAGAAGATCCATACAATGGGCCGCGTCCATAATTGGATCGCAGGAATTAGTAATAATCACAAGCAGGGCCGATGAGAAGGTGGTGAATGAGGTCGTTTCCGAACTTGGACTAAGGGCTACCGTCAACACGGTTGATAGGGACCTTGTGGGTGTCATAGTTAGGTCTATCGATGGCTCCATAAGCGTTGATGCAACCCTGGACTCTAGACTCAACCTCATGGAGCACCAGATAAAGACATTAATAATGAGGTTAGCATTGACGGCGTAGACTTACCACCGCATTATCGAGGTAGGTACACGCTTATGTAGAATTAATTTTAAATATGCCTAAGCTACCCCGTCTGTGTCATCGACTAAGGGAAAAATCGTGTATATTAGTGGGCCTGTCGTTAAGGCGGAATTACCCGGCGCATTGCTTTACGAGTTAGTCTTCGTCGGTGAATTAGGACTTTTCGGGGAGGTTGTTAGGATCCAGGGTGACATGGCCTTCATACAGGTCTATGAGGAAACCACAGGGCTAAGGCCTGGGGAACCCGTGATTAGAACCGGCGAGCCACTAAGCGCTTGGTTGGGTCCAGGCATCATAGGCCAGGTCTATGACGGAGTCCAAAGGCCATTAAGAGACATATTCGACCTGACGAAGAGGCCCTTTGTCGCCAGGGGAATCAATTACGAAAAGGCGCCTCCACTCGATTTTAAGAAGGGGTGGAAGTGGATACCGAGGGTTAAGGTCGGCGATGAGGTAGAGCCCGGCGACATACTTGGTATTGTGCCGGAGACCCCCCTGATTGAGCATAGGATATTGTACCCACCGTTGTATAGGAAGGGTACGATTAAGTACATAGCGCCGGAGGGTGAATATACATTAAACGATGTCATTGCTGAGGTAGAGACTAGTGAGGGTACGGTACAGGTAAGGATGTGGCATAAGTGGCCTGTCAGGAGACCGAGACCCTTCAGGGAGAAGCTACCGCCTGTTGAGCCGTTGATAACAGGTATTAGGGTTATCGATACGTTATTCCCAATAGCCATAGGCGGCGCAGCAGCCATACCCGGGCCCTTCGGCAGTGGAAAGACAGTAACGATCAGAACACTGGCCATGTACAGCCAAGCTAAGTACGTGATACCTGTTCTATGCGGTGAACGTGGTAATGAGGCTGCAGATGCGCTCCAGGGATTGCTTAAGTTGGTTGACCCAACGACTGGTAGGCCGTTGATGGAGAGGACTACGATAATAGTCAACACCTCAAACATGCCCGTGGCCGCGAGGGAGGCGAGCATTTACATGGGCGTCACAATAGCCGAGTACTTCAGGGACCAGGGCTACGACGCATTCCTAATGGCTGACTCAACGAGTAGGTGGGCCGAGGCCATGAGGGAGGTCGCGCTTAGGATAGGCGAGATGCCCAGCGAGGAGGGATTCCCAGCCTACCTACCGACGAGGCTGGCAGAGTTCTACGAGAGATCTGGTAGGGTCGTGACGCTGGGTAAGGAGGGTAGGCTTGGCTCGGTGACCATAGCCGCATCAGTTAGTCCACCGGGCGGCGACTTCACGGAACCCGTCACCAGCCACACGCTCAGGTTCATAGGAGCCTTCTGGCCTCTTGACGCTAAGCTTGCCTACTCGAGGCATTACCCAGCCATTAATTGGCTAATGGGGTTTAGTAGGTACGTGGATACCGTAGCCGAGTGGTACCACAAGAACGTTGCTCCAGATTGGAAGGAGCTTAGGGATGAGGCCATGAGGATACTGACCAGGGAGGCGGAGCTCCAGGAGGTTGTTAGGATACTCGGCACAGAGGCCTTGAGTGAGCAGGAGAAGCACATACTCAACACTGCTTACCTAATCAGGGAGGGCTTCCTGAAGCAGGATGCTTACCACCCAATCGATGTTAAGTCACTACCACCAAAGCAGTACTGGTTACTCAGGCTAATGATCACATTCTATAGGAAGGGCCTCGAGGCAATAAGCCGCGGCGTACCAGCGGCAGCGCTTAGGGAGCTCGATATCGTGAAGAGAATACCGAGGTTAAGAATGGAGATTAAGAATGAGGAGTACCAGAAACTCATTGAGTACGAGAAGGAGTTGATAAACGCGATTGAAAACTTGGCTAGGCAATACGAGTCGCAGAGGGTAGTAACTAAGGCAACTCAGTGATTAAAAATTACGAGCTGCTTAACACGCTTATTATCGATTTAATCAATTGATAATTACTTGAGCCACATACTATCAGTACTGAATCCCCACACTTTACTTTAGTTACTAGGTCATGAAGCTTTTTTCCGAGGTCCACGTACATGTCCTCAAAGTAATTGCCAAGTTTAAGGATTAGGAATTTACCCTGCGGGCATTCATACCTCAGGAACAGCACGGCGTCAGCGCCATTCCTAATGGCAACATCCCTAAGCCTCACTATATCGCCCTCACCAAAGGCCTTGTTCGTCGCTAATACGTAGCACCTCCTACATCCACAGTTAAAAACCCTCGCAAACTCATCATCCTCAATTATGAATGCTATACCAGCATTGTTAAGCATAGTCTCTAGGATTTCCTCACCCTTACTCGTCAACTCAGCCCCACCCCTCAAAACCCTAATTGCACCCTGCCCCCTCAATTCATTGAGAACCCTCCTAACAACCCCCTCGCCAATGCCGGTCACAGAGCTCAAGGTGTACCTACCCACCCTACCGTACTTCTTCAACGCCAGCAGTATTGTTATGGCTTCGGCACTCATTGGTCAGGGTGTAAATACTACGTAAGAAAATAAATTTTATTGTAACATTATCACAATATTTATTAACACCTCAATTACCTAGGCCTGGTGATTATTATTTGCCAAGTAAGGGTGCGTATGCGAACTCGAAGGATTTACCAATAATCATATACAACACGGCATCAAAGAGGCTTGAGAAAATAACCCTCCTAAGACCCGGGCTCGTTAGGATCTACGTATGTGGCTTGACACCGTACGACTCAATGCATGTCGGCCATGCAAGGACGTTTGTGTTCTACGACATATTTAGGAGGTACCTTGAGTACCTGGGCCTAGAGGTTAGGCTTGTCACGAACTTCACCGACATTGATGATAAGATAATCAACAGGGCGAGGCAGGAGTTTGGGCAGGACCTGGTCAATAGGTGGTATGAGGTACCGAGTAGGTACATTAGGGAGTTCTTCGAGGCCATGGATAGGCTATACATAAAGAGGGCATATGCGTACCCGAGGGTTACTGAGAACATAGGCGACATGATCAAGTGGATACAGGAATTAGTCAATAGGGGCTTCGCATACGTAAGCCCAGATGGCTCGGTCTACTTCGACGTAACGAAGGTGCCTAGGTATGGGGAGTTCTCGGGGCAGAAAATAGAGGACTTGATAGCTGGGGCCAGGGTGGAGCCGGAGCCAGGTAAGAGAAATCCCCTGGACTTCGCACTGTGGAAATCGTGGAGTGAGGGTGAGCCGTGGTGGAATAGCCCGTGGAGCCCGGGCAGGCCTGGTTGGCACCTGGAGTGCGTGGTTATGTCGAGTAAATACCTGGGGGTCCCATTCGACATACATGGTGGTGGTCAGGACCTGATATTCCCACACCACGAGAATGAGGTGGCAATAGCTAGGGTGTACTTCGGCATCGATTACTTCGCCAGGTACTGGGTACATGTGGGCTTGGTGACGATCAAGGGACAGAAGATGAGCAAGTCCCTGGGCAACATAATACCCATAATGGACGTATTGAGGAAGTACGATGGGGAGGTACTCAGGCTATACTACGCAATGACCCACTACCGAAAACCCATGGACTTCGACCCAGACGCCCTGGATCAGATCAGGAATACGCTGATGAGCCTATACGCAGCCTACGATGAACTACTTGAGGCAATAAACGAGGCACCCGAGGTAGGGACGAGGGATGAGGAATTACTAAACCGGGTTAATAATTACGTAAACTCCTTCGAGGAATCGCTGAACAACGACATGAACACGAGCAATGCCGTGGCATCACTGATAGAGTTCGCGAAGTACATAACATCGACGTTAATCTACAATGCAAGGAACTACTCAAAGAACGCATTAACACAGGTATTAACCGCGTTCAGTGACTTAGCCGGTGTACTCGGCATACTCAACAGGACAAAACTACCACCATCACTCGTGTCTTTAATAAATACGTTGGTCAATGTTAGGTCGCAACTGAGGGCTAGGAAGATGTTTGACCTTGCCGATGAAATCAGGAATGAACTAGGTAGGCTAGGTATTGTCATAAGTGACGTTGGAAATAAAACCTACTGGTATGTAGATAGAGATAAAATTGCAATTTAAAAACTTAAAATAGGTAATATCACAATTTAGGTTGTGAGGTCTACCCCTTAGTATGGTAATTTCGCCGTGTTATATGACTAAAATTAATACATACCTGGGTGATTACGGTAATATACCTGGTAACCCGTGGATAATAACAGCTACTACATAGCGAGGGAGCCTTACCAAGGCTAAGGAATTAATGGCATGGGTTAATGAGGTGAAGACACCCACAAACTACTGCCTGACAGTTTGAATTTAGGGCTTGCTGACGTCAGTTACACCACTTGTGTGAAGCCACGCGGAGTACTTAAGGACCTACATGATGAAGAAGAGGTGGGGTTAACGCAGTTGACCTAGAGGCCCCAGTATGTCTCGTAAAGCTTGAGCCAATAACCACTAACGAGCCTATTCCTACCCAATACCTCACTTATGGGTATCCTAACGATCTCACCACCCCTATAAGCAACCATTTTACCAAAGTCACCCTCCTCAATGGCATTGTATGCCTCCGTAGCGAATCTAACGGCCAACACCCTATCGAAGGCTGTGGGTGGCGCGCCCCTGATTATATGGCCTGGAATCACGGCCCTGGTCTCAAGGCCCGTGGCCTTTTCTATATAACTCGCCAATTCATTACCCACACCGCCAAGCCTTGTGTGGCCGAACTCGTCCTTGGGACCTCCATACTCCTTAATACCCTCCGAAACAATAATCAACGCCCACCTCTTATCATTGTAGATCTCCCTGACCCTCCTGGCTACGGCATCCCATGAAACGGGCTTCTCCGGTATAAGGACTACATCGGCCATTGTAGCCAAGCCCGTGAACAACGCTATCCAACCAGCCTCCCTGCCCATAACCTCGACGACGCCGACTCTCTCGTGAGATATTATCGTAGTCTTAAACGACTCGGTGACCCTTATTGCTTCGTTAACCGCCGTATCGAAGCCTATGGTGTAGTCGGTACCGTACACGTCATTATCGATCGTCTTAGGGATCCCAACCACATTAACCAAACCCCTAACCTGCGCCTGCGCGCCTGCTGATAACGTGTCATCACCGCCAATCGCGATAATAACGTCGAAACCCAACTCCTTAATGCTTTTGGCGAACTGCTCGGCCCTGGCCTCGTCCTTAAACGGGTTCGTCCTAGAGGTCCTTATGTACGTACCGCCCGTAAACGCGAAGTCGAGCAACTCCCTAGAAGTCACCTTCCTAACCTCCTTGTCCAGGATACCTCTCCAGCCATGAAGCACGGCATAGACCTCGTGCCTCCTCTCCAATAATTTTGTAAGTGTATAAACGGCTATGTTGAGCCCCGGTGCGTCGCCGCCCCCTGTTAATATGCCTACCTTCATGGCTCATCACCTATAGAGCTCAGGTAATACGTCGGTGACCTTCTTCCCGCCATACACCATTTCGGCGAGTATCTTCGCAAACTTCAGAGCATCCTTCCTCTGCCACACGTTACGGCCAACCGCAATACCCAATGCGCCAGCCTCGAGGGCGCCCTCTACCTGCCTTAGGAACTCCTCCTCGGTCTTAGTCTTCGGCCCACCCGACATTAACACGGGCACTTTACCGGCCACCTTAACGGCCCAGGCAAAGGTCTTTGGATCGCCCGTGTACTTGATCTTCATTGCGTCGGCGCCGACCTCAAGGGCTATCCTGGCTGCGTAAGCCACAACCTCCGGCGCCGTCTCGTTAGTTACCTTACCACCCCTTGGGTATGACCAAATAACCAACGGTATGTCGAACTTCACAGCCTCCTTCTTTATTGTGCGTAATTCCTCGAACATCTTCCACTCATAGCCGCTGCCTGGGTATATCGTGTAACCAACAGCGCTCGCGCCTAGGCTAACGGCCTCCTCAACGGTGCAGTTAGCCACGGATATTGGCTCACCGGCGTATAGGCTGGTCTTCCCATTCAACTTGAGTATCAACGGCACACTACCATCGTAGTACTTCTCGGCTATACCCCTCTGGAAAACTACGCCGTCGAAGCCGGCCTCCCTAGCGATCTTCAGTATGTACTCCGGATCCGCCGCGTCGGGATTCTCAAGGAAGTCCGTTGGGCCGTGCTCAATACCGTGGTCATAGGCCAAAATTATCGATCTACCCCTCCTGGCGAATATCTTTAGGAACTTCTCTATTAAGTTCGTCATCAACAACTACGGGGCAGGGGCCCTATTTAATCATGAATGGTGGGAAGGGTATTATTGGGTGTATCCTTAGCACAGTCATTAACTGAGGAGGCCCGGGTAGTAAGTCCTCAATTGACCTATCAAGTCATCAATAATGAACCTAAGCAATTCAGCGCCAACCTCAGGCCTAATCAAATCCCTCCTCAGGGTACCGACTATTCCCGTGGCGCTCACCTCGATTGTCCTGGTGACGTTTATGTTACCATCGGCCTCCACATCCAATACCCTATCCCACCTCACCAAGTCCTTACTTATCGCGGCAATGATCGAGGATTCCGCAGCATCCGCGTGCCCGAAGGATGGAAAGAACCTCCTTATTAGGTTAGTAACGCGTTGGTTATAAATATAGTAATGAAGCGCCCTTGGCCTATCGTGGCCGTAGTTCCAAGACTTAACGACGAGGTTGAGCACATCCACATTGCCGCCATGGCCATTAACGAATACCACGCCCACCGCGCCCCATGAGGAGACGCTCTCGAGGAGGTCAAGTAAGTAGTGATATAGGCTCTCAAAACGAACATAGGTGACGCCTTGAAAGCCGACGTGCTCCATGGAGGAACCAATTGCAATTACGGGAAATAACAGGACCTTATCTGGGAACCTGCGCTCAACCTCATTAGCAACGTACTCGGCAATTATCGAGTCGGTACCCAGTGGGAGGTGGGGACCGTGTTGCTCCACAGAACCTATTGGTATCAGGATTATGAAATCCTCAGGTAAATCCTCACGCGTGATACTCAAAACCCTCATTTCCGAGGATTTTCACGGCCTTATTTAAAAAGACTTTTAACGAGGTCAAGAATGAGTGTTTAGCGCAACCGTAGGGGTTCGAAGCCAGTCTGCGGTTATTTACTCGTGGTATGCAGTTTTTTGGAACCTGAACGGTCTGGGGTGTCGATTTAAACAATATTTAAATTATTGGCTTAGTTTCTGGGTGCTTGATGGATAGGGTGGGTGTTGTTGGTGTTGGTCGTGTTGGTAGTTTTGTCGCTTATTACCTAAGGGGGCGTGGGTATGACCTTAGGCTTTTGGATGTTTCTGAGAGGGTGAGGGATTTAGCTGGTAAATTGGGTGTTGAGTATCGAGTAGTTGATGCCTTATCAATCAACGACTTGAGGACCGCCCTCTCCGGCGTTGACGTGGTGGTTACGGCAGTACCTGGCAGTGTAGGTCATGAGGTGGTTAAGAACGTGGTTTCCCTAGGCTACAACGTGGTTGATGTATCCTTCTTCCCGGAGGATCCGGGCGATATTGATGAGTTGGCGAGGAGAAACAAGGTATTGGCGGTTTTGGACTGCGGCATAGGCCCTGGACTCACAAACCTCCTGGTTGGTAGGGCCTACGAAAAGCTCGGTGGATTAACTGAGTACAGGATATACATAGGCGGTATCTCTGAGGTCTACGACCCACCATTCGGCGTAGTGCTGGGGTTTAACCCACTGGACTTCATAGACGAGTATAGGAGGCCGGCGCGTTATATCGAGAATGGCGAGGTGAGGGTGGTCGACCCATTGAGCGGACCAACCGGTAGGGTGTTTATCGAAGGCGTGGGGGAGCTGGAGTTCTTCCATACCGATGGCTTGCGTTCATTAATAAGGAGCTTCCCAAATGTCAGGTTCGCTGCGGAGTACACACTTAGGTGGCCAGGACATGTCGAGTTCATGAGGGGACTCAAAAAACTCGGCCTGTTGAGCCACGAGAGGCTGGGTTGTGGGGTCTACGCGGATGAGTGCCTAGCCTCAGCCATAGCCAGCGCCGCGGCTAGGTCGGGCATGAGGGACATGACAGTCCTTAGGGTAGATGCGTGTAAAGACACGAACTGCCTCGTGTACACACAGGTGGTTAAAGCCACCAGTGAGTGGAGGGCTATGGAGAGGGCTACGGGCTCCTTCCTATCGTACGTAACCATCGAGCTCCTACAGGGCAGGGTAAAAATGGATCATGGAGTCGTCTACCCAGAGAAATTAGCCTACCTATCGGACGACATACTAAGTATGTACGAAAAAGACGGCATGCCAATATCGGAAAAATACGCCGTGGCGGGCAGGGAGTAATGTTAATTAAATCATTGTCAATACCTAACACGGGATGGTTAATTGGGTGAAACTAACGGTACCACCCATCATAACGGGTATTGGCTACGCAATGATAGAGGCCATGATCGTGCCCGAGCTGGTCTACGCAATCCACCACGACCCAGCAACTTCCTGGTACCTAACCCTCGTTCATTACCACCCCTGGTTAGGAATGTGGCTGTATAGGCTGGGCGTCGCAATAGTGTTGTCACTACCCTGGGTGGTACTTGGCGATCCCTGGCAATGGTTGTTCGCCGCAGACCTAGCCGTATGGAGCGAGGACGCAGCGTTCTGGCTATTCATAGGGCACATACCGCACTCCTGGGGGTACATAAGGAGCCTCCACATATACACGTACCCAACAATACCAGTACATGGAGGGTTACCACTCTATTACATACCGGCCGCAGTCATACTCTATATAAGCATCGTAAAGATCAGGGAAAACACCGCACCTCACCCCGAACCGCCTTGCCTAATTACCTAAACCTAGGTTAAATGATTTAAAACCCTGGATGTGAACCCCACGATGAGGTTGCTCCGCGATTTCCTGCTCGGGATTCTAATATTCATTACAGGCATCCTCATCTTCTTCCTGCTCTATCCCCTGGCGCGGCATGTGGGTAGTGGTTTTGTTGCGTTGTTGGTTCTCCTCGTGCCGTTAATCTTCGGCATTGCTGGTTTGGGGTGGTACCTTGGTGAGTGGTTCGGTGTTGGTTCGGCGATTAGGGAGTTAATGCTTAGGCTCAGGGTTTGGCTTCTTTGGCGCTTACTCTATGGTGATAGGGAGTTCCTGATGGATCTAGTGTTCATAGAGTACGTACTAGGCGAGGTTTACCGCCTACCCCATGAATTGTTAATAAACGGCAACGAAGTCACGATAAGGATAAACGCACCAATAAGCAAGGACCTAGCCATAAGACTCATGAACCAAATAAACACAAACCTAAACAAACTAATAGTAATGGGGATTGAGGAAAACAGGTCGGAGGAAAACCTAAAAACCCAGGGCAATAAGACAAAGCCGGGCCCGTAGTCTAGCGGTAGGATGCCCGCCTCACGCGCGGGAGATCCCGGGTTCGAATCCCGGCGGGCCCACCATGAATCTTCTGCCGTTATTGGTTGTGGGTATCCTGCTTAATAGCTGAATGGTTTTTAATGGCTGTAGGTCACTGTGTTGGTGTATGGCGAACATATACATGGGCCGTAGTAGTTGCTATGGGATTAAGGAGGGTATGTACGTTGCGCCTGGCCCAATGGATCTGGGTAGGGTTGCTGCCCACCTGTTCCTTCATCTACGTGATTTGAGGAGGGGCTGGAGTTATGACCATGACTGTAACAGGGTCGTTATGGATAGGGGCTTGTTCGAGGCTAGGAGCAGGTACTTGGTTAAGATATGCCGTGACCAGGGCCTTAGGGATTGCGACGAGGTTGAGAGGCTTGTTGAGGAGGTAATAACTACATTGAGGATGCCGAAGTGGGCTGAGGACTTGGCCGCTAGGTACATCGTCAAGGTTATGTCCATAATGGACTTCTCACAGTGACCCAAGGACCTTGTCCAAGTCAACCTCCTCCCTACCACTGATTATACCCTCAACAACAGCTAAAGCCCTTATCCCATCCTCAATGTCAATGATCGGCTTCTCAACACCCCTCAACACCCTGATCACGTGGGTTAACTCCTGGACCAATTGATCGGTAATCTCCACCGCGAGTCTCTCGCCATTGCGCACCAAGGCCTTATTTAGTAGGTCAGCCTCGTAATACCTATCCCTAAGCATTACAGTCAATCTCCTAACCCTCACCTCGTAGTTCCAGGATGCATGGAGCGTGTACGTTACATCGCCAAGCCTCATCATGACCCATGCGGAGTTGATTGGATCACCAATGAGGATCCTGCCCACAACCTTGACTTTACGTTCATGTACTAAACCAAGAGCTAGGTCTATATCGTGTATTCCAAGGTCGAGGAGTACGTTACCGTAGGATTGAGGGTTGCCCCTCAGCGGCCCTACCCTAATTGATTCCATGTAAACCGGCACCTCGTTGGCAACCTCGGTAAGTAATGCCCTATATGCTGGGTTGAAACGCTCCACATGGCCTACGAAAACCCTCCTACCGAGTGCCCTGGCCTCGCGGTATAGGTCCAGGGCCTCGCTCAACTTCTCAGTAATGGGCTTCTCAATGAGGAGGTCCATGTACCTAACCAGGTCCTTAGCCACCCTGTAATGGAGACTTGTTGGTACAGCTATTATGCCCAGGTCGGGCCTGTACTTAATTGCCTCATTCACGTCGGTGAAGACCATGTCGGCGCCGTACTCCTTAGCAACTAGGAGCTTCTCTTTATCGACATCGACCGCGTAGATCCTCGAGACATAACCGTCACTCCTCAATTGGCCCAGGGCCCTTAGGTGATTGCGGCCCATCGATCCTACACCAACGACGAGGATATCCACGTGGTTTTTAATTCGAGGCGGTATTAAAGGGTTAGCATCACTTAGGCACTATTTTCCTAACTAGCTCGCTCTTTGATGCTATGAGCAATGTCGATACCGTCTTCGGTACGTAGACCGTGTTTACATTGACTATCTTAGCCACCTTATTCTTAATTAAATCGTTCGTTACGTCATCCGCAAACACGAGCTCATCCATATCCCTGAAAACCACCGGTTTATCGAGGGATTCCAGGTCAGCCTTTGTCACTGTTAGTGATGAGATACCGCTTATCACAACCACATCACCCGACCTCACCAGGTTATCGATCGTCCTCGACACATTCTCTAGAGTCGTTATGTAGCGCCTAAGGGCTTCATTCACAATCTCACCCACGGTAACCCCCATTTCCCTAGCCAGCCTACTTATCCTGTTGTAAATATCCACGCTCAAACCCCTGATCGTCACAGTCTTCCTCTCGCTACTCTCTGTATTGCTAGACATGTTAATCAAGTAATTCAAGCATTACTAGCCATATAAACCTTACTCCAGGAAATAATGCATAAACACCACATGCATGAAGGTTACCGTAAATCCTGGTTATTATGGGGTGACAGGCACGATCTTTAAAAATCCTAAAGATTTAATCACCAACCGTGGAGTGCAACGAATTGACTGTGAGGGAGCAGGGGGGCGTTAAGGAGTACATATGCGGTGAGGTGTCGCTCGCCAGGTTAATAACTACTGGCAATGGAACCCGCGTGCTCAGCATTGACGTTGTCTCGACGTGGGATATGCCTATAGATGAGTCGGTGAGGGTTGGCAATGTCCAGTTAATATATAGGAGGGATGTTGTGAATAACGCGAGGTGGGAGTTCGTCGGTTACGATGATGGGACGAATAGGGAGTTAATCTCAATAAGGGTGTTCCTGGAAGGAGAATTGAGCGATGATGCAATAAAAGAGTTAATTATTAATGTCGTGAAGACCTACTCGAGGAATAAATGAGGCAGTACACGTTAATACTCATATACGCAGATAGTGAGGAGGTTCAGGACCTAGTGGAGAGGAGGTTAAGTGAGGTAGGCCTTGAAATAACGAGGGGCGTTATTATATCCTGGCATGTGAAGCAGGACTTGGATAGGGTAATCATGAGGATTAAGGATGAGTTAATAGACATGATGGAGAGGGGTTTCGAGGGAGAGCTCGCATACGCACTTGTGGAGCTCACTGAAGAGCAGTTCAGGGCCGTTAGGACGTTGATAGCCCGGAAGCTAGAGAGCGAGGATAGAAAATTACTATCGTATGGCGAGGCCCTGCTTAAGAGGGTTAGGTCGTCAAAGTCCAGTAAATCAATTGATAAGGAATACGCTAGGTTTGACAGGCTGTATAGGCGCTTGGTCATGCTTCACGAAGTATTCGACATAAAGCCTGATTTATTGAATAAAGTAATGGATCTGGCCAGGGAATTGAGGATTGAGTATGAGAGGAGACGAAGGTAGGGATTTTGAGGGATTTTAACTTTGATTTTTACCTAAACCGGGTATTACATCGTTACTACTTCGTACTCCTTATTCCTCCTACCATTGGCGAAGGCGAAGGCTATCGCCGCAGCCCCGCCCAGCCCTAGGGTCCCTATTAGTGCCTCCGTTGTTGTTATTGGGAACCCATCTATTATGGCCAGTATGTCGGACTTTATCGTTATCACATCATTCCCATTAATGGTGACTAATTCACTGTACTTCAAATTACCGTACTGAGCAGTCACTAGATATGTACCGCTAAGCACGTTGGTGAAGCTGGCAGTCCCAATGCTATTAGTCGTACCGTTATAGACAGGGCCTGTGCCGACCCTATATAGCGTTATTTTCGCGTTAGGTATCGCCTGGTTCCTCGCGCCTACGAATAGCACTGTGACGTTGTACAGCCCAATGGTTACCTGGATTGGTTGGTTAATCAGTGAGTTGACGTTGACGTAGTACAGCGGCACACCCTCGTAGTACACAACGGCTGTGAATGGCGCTGGCTCGTCAATACTTACGTAGGCATTACCGTCAGAACCACTGACGGCTGTCGCCACCAGTGAACCATTGACGTAGGCCTTAACCACAACACCACTTATCGGCGTGTTTACCGTGTTCGTGAAGTGCATCGTTATTGGTGTCCAGTTAACATACACCGTGTATGTGCCAGTCTCACTAACGCCCAACGTTGAGACCGCTATATAAGCCTGGGAGCCATCCGGGCTTATTGAGACCAGCCTTTCCGCGCTTCCCCATGGAACCTCTGAATTAACAAGCCCTGTATAGACCGTACCGCTTGGTGTAACGATCTTGTATATATGCGCTATCTCGGGTAACTGAACAACCAGGGCTGTCCATAGGCCGCCAGAGACGTCAGCGTCAGTCACAGTTACCTGCAGGTTCCCGTTTACCCACTGACCCACCGGCTTGTATATTATTGGCATGAACGTGACCACCAAGGGAACGTCTAGGTTATCAACAACCTCGAAGTACCTGTCATAGACTATGTATATTCCGAACATGGGTGCAAACCTAATGAATGGAGGCAGTAGGTAGCTTATGCCGCTGACCTGCACCAGCGTGCTGTATAGGGAAACAGGCGACACCCTATTCGCGACTATCTCGAAGTGTCCAGGCTGCTCCCCAACGATTAGGGGCTGCACTGTGTAGACAACAACTATGTAGCCAAGTAGGTTCCAGCCAGGCGGTACGCCAAACTCTGAACCGGTTATCTCGAGGGTCTGGCCTGGATTGACCGTGTAATTGAGGAACTCCGTACCCTTGACCAACATCGCGCTCGGCATTACATACTCACTGCCGTAGTTGATGATTACCTGATACTGGCCAGGAGGTAATTCGTTGGCTATGAACTCGGCGTACTTAGGCTCAATCTTTATGTAATTAGCCAGCGGGCTCCACTCAGAAACAAGTTGGGAAAGCGTTGTTCCGTTCGGTAGAGCAACACCAGCTATCTCAAACGGCATGTAGTTAGGTATTGAGAGCTCAACTACTTGCTGTGTGACGTACTGTATCGACTCGTCGGGTATGGCCACATTAAGCGTGAAGGATGTGGCTGATGTATTAAGTGCGAGGTATTCCTCCTTAATGAATACGTAGGTTATGGTTATTGTCTCGTTGATTGGTTTATTACCAGCATTTGTTATGGTTAACTGATTGCTCCTCGTGTAAGCGCTGACTACGGCACCAATCTCGTTCTCACTATACATCACACCACTACCGCTAATCACCAATGCCGGGGATGGCTGGCTGATATGTACCTCTATGTAATCGAGCACGTAACCAGGCCCTGGAGGTAATGGCGCCTGTATGGTTATGGATTGGCCAGGCGTTAGCGTTACAGTCCTCGTAGTGTTTATATAATCTATGTACTCAAGCGATGCGTAGTATGGCTGGTTAATTGTGGTTGGTGCGTTTACGTTGGGCGAAACCTGGTACTGAGTGGCTAAAACCATGATTGGGATTGCTACGGCCATTACTAGGAGGATCGCTACTAAAATCCTCCTTATACCGTTCACGGTATTGGGTATGGACAAAATCAATATTAAATAATTAATTAAAATAACTAATGCAATTCGTATTGAGGCGTGTCTTCGACCGATATTATAGGGGGTGTGATGAGCCCTAGACAAGCTGATGAGTGAGGATACCGTTCTAGGCTGATCAACTATAGTGGTATATATAATAATTATATCACTAGTTAATTTATTAAGTACTAAGGGAAAGGCTTTAATTTAAATAGGCTTATTAACCGCGATGAGTGATTGCACCGTTAGATTAATGCTCGGAAACCACGCCATTGCCCACGGAGCACTAGAGGCGGGCGTCGCAGTCGCAACGGGCTATCCAGGGACACCGTCAAGTGAGATAATAGAGTACCTAATCGATTACGGCAGGGAATTTGGAGTATACGCTGAATGGAGCAGTAATGAGAAGGTTGCGTTTGAGATTGCGTACGGCGCCGCCCTAGCTGGTGCGAGGAGTATCACTGCGATGAAGCATGTCGGCCTTAACGTAGCAATGGACCCACTCATGTCGAGCGCATACACCGGAGTTAGGGGCGGCTTCGTGATAGTCACCGCGGATGACCCAAACATGTGGTCTAGCCAGAATGAGCAGGATAATAGGTGGGTGGGGCTTCACGCATATATACCCGTCTTCGAGCCGTACGACCCACAGAGCGCTAAGGATTTCGTAAAGATGGCCATTGAATTCAGCGAAAAGCACTCGCACCCGGTCATATTAAGGAGTGTGACCAGGGTATCACACGTTAGGGGACCGGTCACGGTGTGCCAACCAGCTAAGCCTAGGTATGCCGAGGGTTATGTTAAGGACCCAAAAAGGCATGCGTTGATTCCTGCAAATGCCCGTGCACTTAAGGAGGAATTGATAAAGAGGTGGGGAATTATCGAGAGGTCGGTTGATGAGTTACCGCATATGTACGTTGAGGGTGGCAGAAACCTCATAATAACCAGCGGTGTCGCCTTCACGTACACGCTAGAGGCCGTTAAGAACTACGGCGTTAGGGCCAGCATCCTCAACGTCGTCACGCCAGTGCCATTACCTAGGAAGACGATATTGAACGCCGTGTCTAATGCGGATAGAGTTGTGGTTGTCGAGGAGGGGGACCCCGTTGTTGAGCAGCAGTTGAAGGCACTGCTTTACGACGAAGGTATTAGGGTGCCCGTTCTTGGTAAGGCAGAAAACCTATTTAACAGGGTTGGGGAGTTAACGATTAATTCCGTAATGGATGGGTTATCCAAGGCGCTCAACATCGTTAATCCATTATTATCGAAAAACCCGGTAAAGATTGACTACACACCACCACCGAGACCGCCAGTCTTCTGCCCTGGGTGTCCACATGCTGCGTCGTTCTATGAGTTGAAGATAAGTACCGCGAAGGCTGGCGTGAAACCTATCTTTAGTGGCGACATTGGATGCTACAGCCTAGGCATAAACAACCCATTCAATGAGCAGGACTTATTGACTAACATGGGTAGCTCGCTCGGCTTAGGCATGGGTATTTACCACGGCACCCATGGAGGCGAATTCGTTGTGGCAATAATAGGTGACTCGACATTCTTCCACGCCGGGCTACCGGCCCTTGTTAACGCGGTTTATAACAAAACCCCCATGTTGGTGGTTGTTCTTGACAACAGAGTAACGGCAATGACAGGCGGCCAACCAAACCCAACAAGTAAGGTAGACATAGGTAGCGTGGCCAAGGCCCTAGGCGCCGATTACGTAAGTACAGTCGACCCATTCGACGTAAAGAAGGCACAGGAAGTGATTAGTGAGGCTATAAATGTAGTGAGGAGGGGAGGGGTCGCGGTCGTCGTTATGAAGAGGGGCTGCGCACTTGAGGCGACCAGGCTCTTTAGGGGCTACGTGGTTCGTTACTACGTTGATGAAAACGCCTGTAAGGCATGTGGTATATGCTACAACTTAATAGCGTGCCCAGCATTAATACCACTGGAGAATAGGAAGGCATGGATAGACCCATACATGTGTGTTGGGTGCTCAGTATGCGCCCAGGTATGCCCATACAACGCAATAAGACCTGAGGGCAACGTCAAGGAGTGGTTAAGTAAGTGGGCGGAAATGTGAGGTGGTTCCCGTGAGGTTGAACATATACCTAGCGGGCGTTGGCGGGCAGGGCTTAATAACCTTCGCCACGGTACTCGGCGACGCGGCGCTAAGGACTGGTTATAAAGTGCTGATTGCGGAGACCCACGGACTGAGCCAGAGGGGTGGCTCGGTCGATGTTCACGTGAGGATTGGCGACGTCGATGCCCCGTTAATACCGAGGGGTGGCGCCGACGTTATCGTGGCATTCGAAATACTTGAGGCATTCAGGGCCGTGAGTTATGCCAACGAGGACACAGTCTTCATAGTAAATAGAAGACTCATTAGGCCGCCGGCAACTAGGCAGAGAATACCGCGTATTGAGGAGCTTGAGGGCATTTTACGGAACAGCATTAAAAATATGCACTTCATAAATGCGTACGAGGATGCAGTTAAGCTTGGCAATGCGATTTATGAAAACATGGTGATGCTTGGTGCCCTATACTCAATCATGAACTTAGGCCAATACATACCACGTAGCATCATTGAGGAGGCGATAAAGGCAAATGTAAGGAGGGATGTCGATAAGAACATAAAGGCATTCGCGCTAGGCTTGAAATACGGTAGCGGCACCGCCTGATAAGAGATGAAGGCAGGCAAAAAGAAAAATTTATTTTTATTTTGATTTAATATAAAAAGCGCATTTACCTTTCCTTAACAATCCTCAGGTCAGTACCTATGGTCTCAGGGCCTATAGCAGCTGCAATACCATAGACAATACCCGCAAG
>JAKMAE010000034.1 GCA_022014875.1 Vulcanisaeta sp.
TTAGTGAGTTGGGGATTGGTTATTCATTAATTAGAAATAGCGCGCTCGGTACTTAATTAGGCGTGGGTATCCACCGCAATGAGCTCGGGTAGGGTTTGGAAATGCTATAGGTGCGGTAAGGATGTAGTACCTGGGATGAGATTCACTTTCACGAGGAATGGCGCAATACATTGGGAGTGCTTCAGGCTCAACGTTAGTGAGGCGTTTAAGGGTTCCATACCTGAGGATGTTAATGTGTTAATGGAGCTTATGGATTACCTTAACGAGGGCATCATAAAGCTTAGGGAGTTAGAGATGAGGGCCTTGAGCGATGGTGTTAGGGAGAGCGTCATAAACCGTAGGAAATTACTAGAGGGTGAAGCCGCCAGGGTTATGAAGGATCTGGAGAGCTTGTTGGATAGTTATGGCATTAAGTACTAACGTTCGTGGGTGCATGCGATATTAAATTATAGTGTGGTGGGAACGTTTAAATTCTAGATAATCACTTGGTAATCCGTGATTGAGGAGTCCTATGGCAGGATTAGAAGTGTTTATTCCAAATTGAGCGGTATGTTCTTTAAGTACGAGGACGAGGTGCTGGGCGCACTAATGGCTACCCTGTCCAGGGAGAACTACCTACTCATTGGGCCTCCAGGCACTGCCAAGACGACGTTGGTCTACGCATTGTCAAAACTACTAAACGCCAAGTGGTTCTATAGGCAGTTAACGAAGTTCACCGACCTGGAGGAAATCCTGGGGCCTATAGACATAGCTAAGCTCCTTGATGGTAAAATCGAGAGGATATACACAAACTCCATTGTTGAGAGCGAGTTTGCGCTTCTCGATGAGATATTCAACGCATCAAGCGCCATACTTAACACGTTATTGTCAATATTGAATGAGAGGGTTGTGTATGATGGCAATAAGGTAGTGCCTGTGAAGACCTGGACAGTGTTCGGCGCAAGCAATAGGATTCCTGAGGAGGAGGAGTTACAGGCGCTGTATGATAGGTTCCCGCTCAGGGTTTTCACTGAGTGGGTTAGCCCTGATGATACGGAACCCCTGATAATTAAGGGTTGGGAGTTGAGGATGGATCTCGAGAGGATTGAGCCCCTCGCCACGATGGACGACGTCTACTCTATAAATAAGGTAATCACGCAGTACGTCTATGAGCACATAAGGGACATATCCAAGGTGATAAGCCCCATAATCTCCAACTACGTGGAGCACATACCCATCAGTAATAGGACTAGGGTTAAGGTGCCCATGTACGTGGCAACGTACCTACTACTCCACGGCATTGACATAGGCAGGACGGAGATAACACCGGCATTGCTTAGGGTAGGTACGATAAAGGTCCTCAAGTACCTCGTGAATAATAAGGATCAATTGAATGAGTACAACGCCTTCGCCACCGTACACATGCCCGAGGACCTACTAAGGATAAGCGAACTACTCAGTGAGGCTAAGGCATTGATAAATAACGAGGTCTATAACGAGGCCAGGGAGAGGATAAAGGACGCGAAGGAATTACTCAGCCAGTTAAGGAGTAAGTGGGACAGGGTAATGGCGAGGCTCTACGCTGAGGAGATAAACGAGCTCGAGGAGTTATTAAGGAGACTGGAGGGGGCCTTAAGCAACGTCAGGAAGTAAACGCAGCAGCTCACGTACCAGCTTTATGATTGCCTCGAACAACTCGGGCGGTGCGTTGTAGAGCCTCATGTCCGTAATTATGTCACTAACTAATTCCCGAACACCCTCGATAGGCACGTTATAGCCACCCAACTCACGGACCTCCTGGGAGAGAAGCTTTAGGTATAGGTATGAAATGACAAAGAACCTCGACCTAAAATCATCACCCTGTCCAGGAGGGCACCTGAACCGCCCGACCTCGTCTCCGCACAAGTCCTTAATGTCTAGGCCCAGTTCCCTTACGTAATTAATGAGGAGCTCGGGGTTCCTAACCATGGACCAGAAAACCTCGCGCACATTAACCATACATTAAGGAAGCGGCTTTTCCCTCATAAGCCTAACCGCGTCATTGACGGTGAATACACGTCCACGCCAATTAATACTGTTCGTGAAGGTCGTCTTTACTATCGCGAGCCAGGAGAAGTAAACATTGGGTACGGAGGCTAGTGCGAGTAATACGGCGTACCTCCTCGTTATCCTCTCACGGTAGTATTTATTCAACCCCCTAATCCCACTAACCCTAACGTAGTCCTTAACCATGCCTAGTAAGTACGGGAGCACGCCCAGAATTGATACGTAGGGATTAATGATTGATAAGGCTGCGGCCATGGGCAGCGTGATCGCGTACAACGTGTATGATGCGGCGTAGAGCATGAAGCCCTTAAATCCGTAAACCCTAACGTACCACAGCTGCCTCACCGCCCAGGAAAACGCCTCACGTAGACCAATATCCTCCAGGGTCAGGACCAGGGACTCCGGAACAAACTCTATCCCGAGGCCCTCCCTGTGCACGAAGTGCGTTATCACGTAGTCATCACTTAGGTAGTAAGGTAGGTAGTCACGTATCGACCACTTCTCAATCAACCACCTCCACACAGCCGAGGAACCACCCCACGTGAACCTAGCCGTTGGGTTCTGCATAGCGGTGATACCAATCATGTTAAAGCTGGCCCTTAGTACGGAGCCCAGGCTCAATCGCCTAAGTGGTAGGTAGAACCTATACGTGGTGGCTGCGCCGAAGCCCCTCATCAACGCCTCAACAAGGTTCTTGAGCCATAATTCGTGAACCTGCGCGTCGCTATCTACTAATACCACCACGTCGCCTGTTGCCTCACCCAAACCGAAGGCTAATGCCTCACCCTTACTACGGCCGCCCCTATTGATTAAGACCTTGGCATTAACATTGCGGTTACTAAGCAGGTTAGTTATTACGTTGTAGGCTGGGTCGTTTTCATCATCAAGTACGAAAATGTAGTTCCTAGGGCCGGGGTAGTCCTGGTTAAGTACGCTCGCGATGTTATTCCTCAGGTCCTGGTCCAAGCCCCTGACGGGCATGATCACGGTAACGCTCGGGTACCCAGACCCACTAATTGGCTGTTGCTGTCCCCTCCTTCTGTTTTTCCAAAACCTAACCTCGAAAAGTAATGATAGTGCCGAAGACAGTGAGGATAGTGTAATTACGACAAGTCCAACGATGAGTAATGGCTCGATCAGTGGATTCACGTGACCAATTAATCAACCCCTTTTAAAAACAATGCCTTTATGACTCCTAAAAGGGACGGGTTATTGTTCATTACCGTCAAGACACTCATCATAATGGGGTTGCCTAGGCCAATCCCTGCCTGAGTTTACGACCTATGCCAAGGCAATATGCAGTATAATGAAAGGCTGTATCGTTTATTTCAGGAGTGAGGTTGTGGAAAGCTATGCTTCATTAATTATGCTCCATGTAAGGAGTCGGCTTGTTTTGTTACGGTTTCGCCTAGGTAGATGCCATAAAAAATATAAAGCTCCGGGCCTAGCGTCTTCGAGAATGCCCTTAAGACCTGGTAGGTGCTATAGGAGGTTGGAGAGGCCTTATACCAGGGTTGAGTATATAGCCGGTGCTCCGTATGTCCAGATACCCAAGTTTGAGCTTGGTAATACAAAGGCTAAGGATAGGGCTAGGTTCGATTACGTTGTTGAGCTGGTGGCTGAGAGTATTGGCCAGATAAGGGCTAATGCCCTCGAAGCCGCTAGGCAAATGGCGTATAAGTACCTATCCAAGTACGTTGGAGACGCGAACTTCTACCTGAAGATAGTCACGTATCCGTTCCACGTACTTAGGGAGAACAAGATGTTGGCCATGGCTGGCGCTGACCGTCTACAGCAGGGCATGAGACTAGCCTTCGGTGTACCCGTCGGTAGGGCTGCCAGGATCACGAGGCCCGGCACGGTAGTGATGCACCTAGAGATCGAGAAAAAGAACCTGGCGCATGCTAAGGAGGCTTTAAGGAGGGCGGCGTCGAAGCTGCCATTGCCAATGAGGATAGTTGTTTACCCAAAACAATCACTTCAGACCAAGGCCAATCCCTGACTTGACCGGGCACAAGGGTTAAAAAGCGCATATTAAGGGGGAGTTTGAATGGTGAATTGCTGCTATGAGTAATGGCTTAGACGCTAGGCAGCTATACAAAAGCCGCATCGAGGCCGCCACGGAGATATGGAGTAAGATAATGAGGAATGAGGTAACAAGCAGGAGCCAGCTTGAGGAGCTCGTCTACATAACATACAAGCAGAGGGGGATTGAACCATTTAGGGGATTGAGTAAGATTAGGATTTACGATAAGGAGATAGCTACAATATACATAGTTGGTAAGTACGGGCTTGGTTTAGTGGATAGTGACGTGAGCAACGCACTTAAGGATTTGTTCAGTGTCGAGATAGCGTGCGATGAGGTATATAACTACCTGAAGTCCAGGGGGTTCCAACTGGGTGATGGCGATATTGAGCAGTTAAGGAAGATGCTGGACAATAACGTGCTTGGTCCTAACATTGATGAGCGCGGCTTCAGGGTTTTGAGGTACGTGTTCACGGGGACGATAATGAGGTTCTTCCCCGAGGATGATTTTGTAGGTACATACAGGGCGTTAGCAAAGGCATTCCCAGACCTGGCCAGCAAGTTCATGAGGTACGTGAGGTTCTACGTTGCCTTCAGGGTGGCTGAGGACATAGCGTTGGGCAATATTAAGAGGGTTGAGGAGAAAAAGATAATGAAGTACACGTACTGCCTAAGGCTAAACCTGACGAAATGCGCACCTCATGATAAGTTGATCAGGGAGATTGCCCTTAGGGTTTACAAGGTGCCCAAGAGGGTGCTAGACAGGTTATTCCCGAATGAGGACCAGAAGTCATACATACCGAAGGCGCAGTGATTTAGTTAAAAATCAAGTCCCCCTTTATTAATCAAAAATATTGTGCTCCAAACACCACCCTGATTAATAGTCCTCTCATCGACTATGTTAAAACCGTACTTGTTAGTTAATTTCTTAATCAATGACCTCCTGATTGTTATGACTACGAAGGACGAGCCCTCGCGCAGCAAATCCCTAAGCGACCTAAACAATGCATCATACAGCGGTGCAACCCCCTCGATGGGCTCCATCCTTATTCCGAAGGGTGGGTTGAAGGCCGCGTAATCACAGGCTTTATCCCTAATGGCGGGTTTTCTGGAGTCCATTGTTACGAAATCGATAAGTGGGTCGACACCCGCAGCCCTCGCATTAAGCAGGGCGCCCCTGACATAGCCATAGTCAATGTCTGCGCAGAGGAAGGCTGTGTCGCGCCTGGCTAAGGAACCCTCAATAACTATTGTGCCACTGCCACACGTTATATCACAAATCCTAGCACCCGGCCTTGGGTTTAGTATCCTTATCATTGCATTGGCAAGTATTGGGTTGATTGCCGCTGGGTGGTTAAAGACTCTGTACGGTCTATCCCTAAGTGTTTTGCGGGTCATTGCTAGACCTAGGATACACCTTTCATTGTCAACTATGAGCCTCAGTACTAGGTCTGCATTATCGAGGTTAAACACAGGCCTTACGCCAAACCTACCTAAGAACTCGGTCAACCTCTCCCCAAGCAGTACCGCGGCATCGGGGCTCCTGAACTCATGATCCCCAGACCTATCGGCATCAATGCCCAGTGAGACGCTTGGGGTATAGTAATTCATGAGTCCATCCAGGTCGAGCCCCCATATACACCTCCTTAGGCTCTCAATATCCTTACCAACAACTCCCTCGCTAATCACCAATACCACGTGCTCAACCGTCCTCAGCTTCACGAGTTCGTCGTGAATGGCGTTCTTAAGCTCGACCAGCACCTTACCCGTGATGGGCGACCTACCAAATACCTCTGCGCGAATTACCCTATCCCCAAATACCTCCTTAACTTCGTTAATCACGATGTCTTCAATCCCTGGAACAGTGGTGAGGAGTACGAGCATTTTCCCGCCAATGGTCGCTTTGCGGCCAGGGGATAAGTTTTACGCGATGAGGCACGTACATATGGACGTTATTTATATATTTTCTATATATTTCCAACACTTAATAATTAGCCCTGTCAGACATCGATAATGCGTGTACTGGCTGCCGTGTTGAGGGAATTCAATAAACCGTTCAGTATTGAGGAGTTCGATATTGGGGAGCCAGGCCCTGGGGATGTTGTGGTTATGGTCAAAGCCTCTGGCATCTGTGGTCGTGACCTAGTGATTTGGAGGGGTGGTTTTAGGAATTTGAAGCCGCCGTTAATCCTCGGTCACGAAATATTTGGCGAGGTTAATGGAAGGGCTGTGGGTGTGTTTGGTGCAATAACCGATGGCACCTGCCAATACTGCAGGGCTGGTAAGGAGAACTTGTGCGTTAACCTTCAATTCTTCGGTGAAGGTAGGCCGGGCGGCTACGCCGAGGCTGTCATAGCGCCGGCAAGTAACGTATTTGAACTACCCGACAGCGACTTTGTCAAGTATGCAGCCGCTGTGTGTCCATTGGCAACCGCCATACACGCCAGTAAGCTAGGTGGTGTGGGTCCAGGTGTTAGGGTCCTCGTTACTGGCGCGGGCGGCGGTGTCGGTATACATACAATTCAATACCTCAGGTACCTAGGCGCCTATATCATATCCGTAACATCCCCCTACAAGGCTGATTTCGTCGCTAAGTACTCAGACGAGGTCATTACTGATAGGGAGTTCTCGAGGAAGGTTAGGGATGTCGACGTAGTTTTTGAGATTGTCGGGGCTGCGACAATAAACGAGAGCCTCAGGGCTTTGAAGCGCGAGGGTGTCCTTGTTCTAATAGGCAATACTGAAGGTGAGGAGGTAAGGCTAGTTAGGCCTGCCTTAACAATAATGAGGGAGCAGAGAATAATAGGTTCGGCCGCCTACACAAGGCGTGAGGTTCTCGAGGCCGTGCAATTGCTACATAAGGGTGTGGTTAAGCCTGTCTATAGGACCTACGCCTTTAAGGATGTGAATAGGGCCTACGAGGACTTAATAAACAATAGAGTGCTGGGTAGGGCTGTCCTCGTGTTTTAAGGAGCGAAGTAAAATTATTAATTAAAAACCAGACCTACTACCGTGGTTCCCAGGCGTTCCCAATTGTTCGTCCCGGGCAATAATGAACACATGATTAGAAAGGCAGCGCTGGAGTTGAACCCGGACTCGGTGATTATAGACCTTGAGGATGCGGTGCCCGTTAATGCCAAGGAGGATGCACGTAGGTTAATAAGGGAGTTATTGCCCCAGCTTGATTGGGGCAATAAGGAACTTTGCGTGAGGGTTAATGCCCCAGACACACCCTGGTTCTACGGTGATGTCGACACAGTCATGAGGATAGACAATGTTAGGTGCATTGTCGTTCCAAAGGCGGAGTTTAGTCTCGATTTTATATACAGGGCCACGGGTAGGGAAATAGAGCCTATAATAGAAACCGCCAGGGGTTTATTGAACCTCGAGGACATCGTCAGAAGCGAGGGCGTGACCGCGGTATCCTACGGAGTCGCGGACTTCGCATTATCGGTCGGCGGGTCGTTACAGGCTTACGAATCAAACCAAGTCATTAAGACCATGGTTGTGGCGGCGGCGAGGGCTTACGGTGTCGACCCCATTGACCGCGTCTACTTCGATATTAAGGACCTAGATGGTTTCAGGAGGGATTGTGTTGAGGCTAAGTCGCTTGGTTTTGTGGGTAAGCAGGTGATCCACCCGAGCCAAATCCCCATAGCGAATGAGGTCTTCTCACCAAGTAAGGAGGAGGTTGAGTGGGCGAGGAGGGTTGTTGAGGCTTATGAGAGGGCTGTTAAGGAGGGTCGTGGCGCCATTAATCTCGATGGTAAATTGGTGGATTACGTTCACTATAGATTGGCCAGGAGGATCCTCGAAATCGCCAAGCAACTAGGCCTGTGAATCACCCTCCAACTCCCTGAATAATCTCTCTATAGCCGCAACCTTCGGATTCTCCTCAACCAACCTTATAATCCTAATCCTACCGAATTTCCTCTCCTCAGCGACACCGAGCCTTTTAAGTGCCTCGATATGGTGCTCAATCACCCTGTAATTAATGCCTAAATCCCTCGAGAGCTTCGTAATGTTAACTTCCCTGTACTTAATCAATGCCCTAATTATCCTTATCCTAACCCGTGATGAGAATACATTCTCTATGAAGTCGTCGCTCACGTACCCAACTCACCCTCGATTATCCTCCTTAACTCCTCCTCGAGTGTAGCCAATGGTTCTGATGGTATTGAGATTAGGGTTGTCCTACCCCTCATGCCCTTGCTCGATATCCTAGTCTCGACGTAACCCTTTGCATTAAGGTCCTTCAGGTACTCCCACAATTGCGTGTGCTTCCTTGGTTCCTCACCGTATTGCTCACACAATATTTGGTACTCACTCTCCGCGGCGCCAAACGGTATGTATGGTGAGTTGGGGTTCTTCATCAAACTCCTGACTATGGCCAGTAGGAATATCTTCTCATGCAACGGAAGCATCCTCAGCTCATCACTCCTAATACCTCTAAGCGTGTTCTTGATGGCTTCCCTAACGTGCTCGGGCAATATCCTATCGGAACCCCTCATTTCAGCCAGCTTCGCAGCCCTCCATAGGATATCTATTGCATACCTCGCATCACCCCTATGGCCATCCGACCTACCCTCATCAACCCCTGCAACGTCAGCTATCATCTCGAGTATCTCCTCATCGTAGGCGCCGTCAACCAATGCCTCCTGAGCCCTAGATAGTAGGATCTCGAATATCTGCTCCCTGGTGTATGGCTCAAACCTAATTATTGCGTTGCCGAGCGAGCTTTGGGAGCTCCTGTCTAGCTGATCCCTAAATGTTAGGTCCTGACTTATTAGTATTAATCCGAACCTGTACTTATCACCCCTACTCACGTACTCCTCGCCAAGCCTTATCAATGTACCCAATGCGTGTGGTCCGCTGTTGTTGACGAGGTGGAATACATCGTCTAGCGTTATTATTGCGTATATGTCCTTCTCCTTGATTATGTCGAGCAGGATCTTCAGCATCTCCTCCGTTGAGAACCCCCTCTTTGGGACCGGTATCTTTAATTGCAGACCAATGTCCTTAAGTACTGACATTAGTGTTCTATTTAGGAAGCATGATACGTGCACGTACCTAACAACCTTGCTTGTTTGTACGACGTAATTCCCAAACCTCCTGCTCGTAACGGTTTTTCCCGTACCTGGCCTACCCACGAGGATTACCTTTGGATACATTGAACCAGGGCTCTCGAGGAATCCTCTGAAGTATGTCTCGAGCTCTTTTAATTGCTCTTCCCTAAAGGGTAGCTTACTCGGTATGTATTCTGGCGTTAATGCCGCCTCGTTCTTAAATATCCTAGGCATTCATACTAACTCCGGGGAGAGGTAAAAAATAGTTTTTGGTTACTAGATATTCGGTTAACTAGAGTAGTGTGAAACTTTCGGGGAACTCTACGTTAAATCCTGACGTGGGCCCGAGGACCTACGTATATGCCGACCCAGTCATTCAACCCCTCAACAACGACCGCGCAATCGCCCTCACCCTTAAATGACGCACGCAACCCACTATTCCTTAAAGCATTAATTATCGCCCTTTCACAAGCATCATCGCTAATGGGTGAATTACGTAGTCTGCACTTGACAATGATTGATGAACAATCAGCCCTTAGGTTCTTAATGACGATATTCACTATATCGCCGAGGTCTTTGTAATAACCCTCGTGAATTATCGGCACAACTGACGGTAGCGCACTGCCAGGTATTGGGGAGTTCATTAAGGCGTCGGCTATGTATATGGGGTCCTTCGTGGTTTCGATTATGAATACTCCGCGAAATCCGGTGTCCCTCACGTGTACGTTGCGGTCTATTAGGAATAGGTAATCCTTAACATCCTGCTTTATTGAGTGCTCAAATGCCAACTTAACGGTAATCAATACCTTGTTTGTCATTGCCACCATAACTACTGCCTTCCCTGGGTCTGTGCTATGGCACACGTCAGTCCAAGCACGACGTCCTCGACTACCCTGAACGCCGTGAGGGCGGACTTATATGGGTTGAAGTAGTTGTGCACCTCACCACTCGGTCCGTGCTTCATCGACATGTAGTAATAATGATCGCTTGTTAATAAGTACTTCCAGACCTTGTATAACCCATTCCTCCTCATTAATTCGCCGATGGATGCGACGTGCGCCAGAGCCGTCTTCTGCAGTTCGTTGCCTAGCCATGCGCTGTCATCCTTCTCAACGTCGGCCCAGGAGATCGTTGTTTGTATGTCGAGGTAATCAACGGGATCGATATTAACCAGTTTCGATGGATGTATGAACCTCACACCGGCCTTATTCGCCTCCTTCGGTAGCCACTCGAGGAACTCGAATATCCCTGTTTCACGACTATGGTGCTCTCCGAATGTTTCAAAGTCAAGCCCTATTAGGACGAAATCGCCAGGTGTTGCGTCTATCCAGGCCATGTACTTATCAGCTGTTAATGGCCATTGGTCCCACGATTTATTGCTAAACCTGAAACCAACATCGTCGGACAGCCTGTAGTGCCTGAGCAATAGCTTAATCCCTAAATTCGGCGCACCGTAAATATACGTTGGCAGTCTCCAACCCAACACCCAATCAACACCCTCTGTCAACACGAGTAATGCACCCGCCCTCTCCATTGCCGCGCCCCAGTCATTCCTGTACAGGAACTCCGTATTCTCAAAAACAACGGGCCTTTGCCCAAATAATGATTCATAGGTCTCCACGTGGCTTTTCAACTCCTCTATGAACAACTCATCGCCTATGAATGACGCCAACGAATGATGGTATGGCTCGGCAACAAGCTCAATAACACCCCTCTTCACGAGCCCCCTCACTAGCTCGACGACCTCGGGCCTCCACATTAATAATTGATCTATCAATGAACCAGAGATTGAGAGGGATGCCCTAAAGCCCTCGTCGGCGATGCTCCCCATTAACTCCAGGGTTGGTATGTACGACCTATCAACAACCCTGTTTAGGACATCCCTATTAGTATTGTCGTCGAAGATTATTGATGAGACCACTTGCTCGTTAATCTCGCTCGGCCTTAGATCGCATAGTTTATCGAGAACATTAGCCCTCAACCTCCTGGGTTGGTGCATTTCGAGGAAAAACACCACGTTCTTGACCATTAAAATCACTCATCCAGCCATTGATACATACCGAACAACCTCCTCAGGTCCTGATCAACCCTGGACCTGGCGCCCATTAGAAACCTAACTAAGTCATCGATAAAGCCCTCGCCCAGTTTCTTCCTATCCTTAACCGTGTTGAGGAACCTCGAGATTAGGTCGATGTTTATTAATGCATCCACCACGGTCTTCCCATAGATCGAATCGGCAGATCCATCGCAGGAAAACACGAACTCCTCGGAGGATTTCGCTCGATCCCCACCCATAAATTCAATGGTTAATTTAGCCGAGGCGCCGTTAACATTAAGGCTCAGCCTAACCCTATTCACGCTTAGTTTAACGCCAATACCTAAGGTCAACACTTGATACCAAGTCACCTCCCTCTCGATACCAA
>JAKMAE010000035.1 GCA_022014875.1 Vulcanisaeta sp.
CCTTCATGAACTGGGACTGCACAGTCACGTTCCAACCATCGAAGTAAACACCCGGATCAGCAGGTACGGGCTTACCACCCTCCTCCTTAACGACGAAGAACTCCACCTCAACACCCATCAGGAACTCGTAACCCTTTGACTTAGCGGATTCAAGCACATCATTGAGGAGTCTCCTGGGATCGAGTGGTGATGGTTTATCGGCTATGTCAGACACCATTGTGAAGACGTCAGCCACCTTACCATCCTGCCAATACTCTATATACACAGCCCTCGGATCCACATAGGCCACAAAGTCGCTCCTATTAACCGTGGAGTATGATGGTATTGACGATGCATCAAAGGGCATACCATCTATGAACAAGTCCTTCGCCATGTCTATGGGCACTATCTCTGACCTTGGCGAGCCATTTATATCTACTATTATGAACTTCACATACTTTATACCGGACGCCTTAAGTATCCTCCATAGATCTACAGGTTCGATTTCTAAGCCCTTAGTGGGCACGAACAATGTGAAAAAACACCCTTTTAAGCTTTATCCTTATTATACTTAGTGCGATCAAGGACCTATATATCCAATTATCCACAGTATATAGGTATCTTAAACCCACTACCTTCCACGGCAATACGTCACTTAGAGCTGTAAAGGGCATAGTTTTATTAATAGGCAATCTTCGGAGGATTACGTATGATGCAGATAAAACTGGGCTTTGAGGAGTGGCGTAGATTAGGTAAGGAAATCGAGAGGATTGCCCAGAATGATCAACTTGAACTCATAATTAACATGACCTTCGGTTTCAGCGGCATTGAGGGTAATGAAAGTAATGAAGAGGAAGAGGAGCACGTTCATCATCACCACATTACGGAGTTGCCCAGGGAAGTTTTTGAGGAGCTAAATGAATTCATAGACATGCTAAAGACGAAATATAACGCCCAGATTGACCACCATATACATGGGGACCACGCGGGTATTGTCGCATCAATACTGGTCACGGGTAAGGATGCCATTAACGTGTTCAGAAGCATTATTGAAGACGCGAAGGGTTGTGAGAACTGCGTATTAGCTGGTATAGATGGTGAAATGCACCTAGGCAATGACGTTAGTGTCATATTTTTTGGCGATAGTTATAAATTAACATTCATACTACCGGCCCAGGACGGGCGCCGCTTAATCATAAGTGAAGTGCATACCTAGGGTTTAACCCCCAGGTATATCTCGATGAACCTCCTCATGGTGTTGAAATCCACGGCACCTATGACTCTGTAAACCTCCTCTCCATCCTTCATCAATAATGTCGTGGGTATCGACATAACGCCGTACTCGACGGCTATTTCTGGGTGCTCGTCAACGTTAATACGCCCAAACAATACCTTGCCCGCGAAGATCTGCGCAAGCTTCCTGAGTATTGGTTCCATGATTTTACAGGGAATGCACCAGTCCGCGTAGAAGTCAATAACCGCCGCGGTGCACTCCCTAATTAGCGACGTAAAGCTTGAGCGATTAAGCGTCAATACACCATTGGGACACATCCCCCTATTGTGCTCCGTAATTACCGATTCCCTGGCCCGGGACATTATGATCTTCCTGTAAACCCTCTCGAGCAACTCCCTATCCTCCTCGCCCATCAATATTGTCGTCAAAAGACCTTATTTAAAGCCATCCACAGACGCTAGGTTAGGTGACCCATTCGGTGGGGTCGATACCGTAGATCCTCTTCACATTCTCAATACATAGACTATGAAGGAAATCCTCATTAATGAAACCACCAATCACGTAATTCCTTAATTTCTTAACCAACGTCCATGGAGGAATAACAGCCCCAGGTCTCCTGGGATCGTCGATGAAGTCGCTCTCAACGACAAAGCGAGGGCCGTGCTTAGTAGCCTCCTCAAACTCACCCCTCCTACCCACTGGTATTGATGGCATCACATTATTAGTAAATGCCGTATCTATGGCTATTGGCTGGGCATGGTGCATGACTACACTGTACGGTCTATTACCAACCCTCCTAACCATGTCGACTATGGATAGTGCCGTATTAACACCATTCCTCTCCAGGTGAAGGTGGACGACAGCGCCGACGTCCTTAGCAACGCCTAAGCCATACATCAATATATCATTGAAGAAATCCATGATTTGAGGGGGCACGTCCCAGTGAGGTCGTCCAATCTCTCCTATGCCCACGGCCTTACCAACCCTCACATACTCAGCCGCAAGGTCTATGCCCTTCATCATGAAGTTCCTCACCTCCTCCATGGACCAACCACGCCTCAGCAACTCATAACCCTCAGCCGGGTGTAAACCAACCACCGCAACTGCCCTTACACCCTCCTCATTGATTATTTTTACGGACTCCACGGTAATGTCGTACATCCTCCTAACACTATCTAAATCACCAGGCGTTAAGCCTAGGCTCCAGGTCGAGAGAGTGACGATTACGATGAAGACACCGCCCTCTTTCCTAAACCTCCTCGCAAGCTCTCTAGGCCCAATCCCGGATATCGGGTTTGTATGGGCATGATTATCGCATAGGGGCAACATCTTCTACGCTATCTCTGCCTTTTAACTGCATATATATAATAATTATTGCCTGAAATGCTGCTTGGTAGGTTATTACTTGAGGAGTTGAGAAAACTCGGGATACGGAGGTTATGCATAGGTAAATTAAGGTGCCGCGATTACCTGCCTCAATGCATCGCCGTATCAATACTACTGGGTAGGTACGTAATGTGTAGTGGTGGGTACGGCAGGAACACCCTTTTTAAAGATAATGACCTAGAAATCATGAGCCTGGGTAAGGATGGTGCGCCCTGCGACGCAATGCTGGCAAAACCTGCAAAGTGTCCAAACCCAATTAAAGTGGAGATAGCAATCCCCAACAAACCCCGCTTCATCATAGACCTCGCGCTTTGGCGAGACCATACAAAGACCGAAAAGAACGAGCTGGTAGAGCAGGTGCTTACATCGATCATAACCATAAGGAAGTACCTATGGGATGGTAACCTCGAGTTATCGGACGTACCCGATGAATTCCTCGAATACCTAGGTAAATTCGCGAGGGGCTTCGTTAACGCCGTCATTATTAACAGGGGCCCTCCTAGGATTGAGAACCCAGCGGTTATGCTTGACCCGGAGGGCGATTGCGCATTAAATGAGGAGTTGATTAGGGGGTTTTCCACGTTCGTAATAGGCGGTATAGTCGATAAGGAGAGGAGGGTTAAGGGCGAAACCAAGAGATTATACGACGTGCTCTCCCTGAATATCCCTAGGTGCAGGATTGAGCTTAGGGGGTCTGTGGTGGGCGTTCCCGATAGGATAAACAAGATAATTGAAATTATACTAAGGGTCTTATTTGAGGGTAGGAATATTGAGGAGGCAATAATAATGTCGATGTCGAAGAGGGATAGAATAAATAGATTATTCTATGAATTCCAGAAGGCGGCTTATAGGGTTAGGATCAACAACATCACCGTCCTAGCATTATCAAAGTCAATTATTGAGAAGGTGAATTGGTTAAACGCAACGCCTAAGGAGGTGGAGATAGCGTTAAGAAAGTCACATGTCGTGTTAATGAGCGATGATGAACTAGGTAGGTATTTATCACTAGGGCTCGCTAGGCCAGGGCCCTATACTCATAGGTACGTTAAGTAAAAATTAAAAAACCATGGGCTTAACGCCACAACGACTTATTTATGCCAAGACCAGCCCTACGATCGAGGAAACTAAGGAGAATTAAGACCAGGACACCTGGCGGGCGCCTAGTTACTCATTACGAAAAACGGTTTGCCTCAAAGCCCAAGTGCGCAATTTGCGGCAGACCGCTTAGTGGTATCGATATGGCCAGGGTCAAGACCGAGCACATAAGGGGGTTAACCGTGTCAAGGCCCTACGGCGGCTATGTCTGCCATAGATGCTTAGCCCTAGGTCTTAGGTTAGCTATTCGAATGTCATCAGCGTAATACGCAACGGATTTCGTAGCCTAGTCCGACCTGGTGGTAATAAATCCAGACCCGGGTCAATTTCTTCGTTAGACTTCGGGCGTGCGTTGTGCCATTGAGTGTTTTCGGCCACAGTGGTTATTTACCTGCGCGGCGTGTATTGTTAAGGGCGTGCTGCCGCGACTAGTTCACCGTGGTTTCTTAAGGTTATTAAGTGGATTTATGTACTGCATTAAGACTTGGTTAATACCCCAGGGCTAAGTAGCCCCGATTCTCCCTGATAAGGGCGTGGATGTTGAGCTACTTAGGAAGCTCAATAAAGTAGGTCTGACAGGGACTTAGCGGTTAGGATTTACGGGGATTGCCCCATTAGATTCCACAACGGATTAACGATGTTTTCGAAATTTGACAAAAACATGCTTATGAGGGTCTCACTAACAACATAAAGTTAATATGCACTTAAAGCATTGCCGTGCAGATGCCGGGCAAGTCATTATCATACGTGGCGCACCCGATAAGGCTATTGAGAGTTATACTAACGTCGATGCATAACGGGGAGTTAGGCAGCAACCTAAAACGCAAAAGTGCCAAACATAAGGACCTTAAGGGAAACTCTGCCCTTTAAGGTGGGGTTCTATGGGTGTTGTCGCCATTAGCGGAGCGGCAGCAAGCGGCAAAACAAGTGTGGCTAGGGAGTTGGCCAGTAGGTTGGGTTATAGGTTTGTGTCGATTGGGGAATTATTTAGGAGAGTTGCGATCGAGAGGGGCATTTCCTTAATCGAGCTTCATAAAATTGCTGAGCATGACTTCAGTATAGATAGGGCTGTGGATAGGGTGGCTATTGAGGAGGCTAGGAAGGACAATGTGGTAATTGAGGGACACCTGGCGGCCTGGATTTTAAGGGATATAGCCGACGTGAGGATTTACCTGAAGGCCGACATACGCGTAAGGGCGCAGAGACTTTCGAATAGGGATGGTAAGACCATTGACGAGGCGCTCAATGAGATAAGGATCCGCGAGGAATCAAACAGAAGGAGGTACTTGGCTATATACGGGATCGACATAAACGATTTATCAATATTTGACTTGGTGCTAGACACCACATACATAGGTCTTGAACAAGTCGTTGATCTAGTTTATAACTACGTATACTCAGTTTTACGTAATAAGAACCGTTTTTAACATTAACGTAAGGATTCACGTAATTATTAACCCAGGATCTTCCTGTACATCCTTAGCCAGGTATAGATGGATTCGCCGCCTGCCACGTACTTATCCTTCATTAGCCTATAGGCCGATACGTAGCCCCTGTACACCAGGTATGCGTAGTAGCTATTCAACTTAGCCCTGATTACGTTGAACTTGTCCGACTTGGCCATTAGGAGCGCCATGTGGTATGCGTAGTACTCCCTCGTCTTTACATCACCGTTCCACCACTTATCATATAGCGTGTCTAGAAACGATAGGTACTCATCGATTTTGTCCTTGAATGGGTCCCTAACGTACTTTATCAGCACATCCCTTAACTCGTCCTTCCACGTCCTAACCTCCTTAGGCTGTATTACACTCATCAAAACAATTATTTCTCACCTTTCTATTTAAATCTTTCTCTTTTTCATAAAAAGAGAAATAAAACGTGAAGCCTCAAACGCCAGGGCCGGGCCTGTTCTTAAGTATGTAGGGACGTAACTAAGTACTGAATTGCCTGGTATGAGTACTTGGCTATTAGATCCAGGAGCATGTAGGATAGGTAACCTAATTTATAAATTACGTAACCAATGATGTAAAGCAACTCACTGACCTGCTCGTTACCAATACTGAATATATACGCCTTAATGGAGGCCTTAAAGGGCGTCACTACTGTGTATATTAATGCCAACGCAACTATCACCAGGAGGACCTCAAAGAAAACCCTAAGGGCGCCCATGCAAGGAGGTAATATTCACGTGGTAATATAAAGTATATCAATATTTTAAATAGCACCAACGAGATTCTGATAGTTCTGCCCCAACGATTATGGGTAAATGCTTAGGTCGGGTTTAACGCGGGAGAAAGTAAAAACTTATTAACCTAAGCCCTGCCGCAGTCATTCAATGAGTAATGAGGAACGCAAAGAATCACGGGAGGAGGGGTTGGCACCAGTACCGCCGCAGGAGGAGTTGTTAGTAGCGATTGAGCGATACCTCGCCGCTGGCGTTAGGCTTGGGACTAGGGTCTCCAACGCCTACCTACAGAGGAGGGGGTTCATATTCTCCGTTAGGCCTGATGGCCTCAGGATACTCAACCTTAGGAAGATAGATGAGAGGATTAGGATTGCGGCAAAGATGATTGCTAGGTACGACCCCGAGAAGGTGGTTGCTTACTCAGCCAAGCCCTACGGTTTTAGGCCCGTAGAAATGTTCTGCAAATTCGTTAGGTGCAGGGCGATAACAGGCAGGTTCGTGCCAGGGACGTTCACGAACCCGAACCTAAACCACTACATCGAGGCCGACTTACTAATATCTACGGACCCAAAGGCCGATACGCAGGCAATCGAGGAGGCGGCTAAGATGGGGATCCCAATAATAGCGCTTGTCGATACTGACACGCCAATAGACTACGTCGATTTAATGATACCCTGCAACAACAAGGGTAGGAGGAGTCTCGCGTTGATTTACTGGCTATTGGCAAGGCAAGTGTTGAGGGTAAGGGGCGAGCTTAAGGAGAATGAGGACCTGCCAGTCCCACCTGAGGAGTTTGAAGTTAAGGTAAGTATCGAAGGTGTATTGTAGGTTACCGAAGTAGTAAGGCGTTTAAGGCGTTAATTAACTACTCCCTATGCCACGTACTAGGAAACCGGCTGTCGCCGGCTACTTCTACGAAAGAGATAGGAACAAGCTCATTGAGCAGATAGAGTGGGCGATAAGGCACCCGTTAGGGCCGGGACAGTTAGTTAAGCAGCCACGTGAGGGTTTCAGGTCTGTGCCAATAGTAATCGTGCCCCACGCAGGGTATGTATACTCAGGCCCTATAGCAGCGATGTCATTCGCCGAGATCTATAGGTTCCATAACCCAAGGACGTTCATAATAGTCGGCCCCAACCATTACGGTATAGGCTCGCCAGTGGCCATATACCCTGAGGGTGCTTGGGAAACGCCGTTAGGCGTCCTCGAGGTGGATTCCGAGGTAGCCAACGAATTAATGAAGAGGGTGAAGTACCTCGAGGCCGACTTCTACGCCTTTGCCCAGGAGCACTCAATCGAGGTTCAGTTACCATTTATTCAATACATCTTTGGCAATAACGTCAAGATAGTGCCCATAGCCTTATGGAGGCAGACTAAGGACGTGGCTAGGGACCTTGGCAGCGCAATTGCAGAGGTAATCTCAAGCCATGAACCTGGTTCCATAGTTTACGTGGCATCAAGTGATTGGAATCATTACGAACCGCACGAAGTAACCACGGAGAAGGATATGAAGGCTATAGACCCAGTACTTAGGCTCGACGAGGACTCATTCTTCGACGTGCTAGAGAGGTATGACGTATCGGCGTGCGGCTACGGCGCCGTCGCCACCGCAATAGTGGCGGCAAAGAAGCTTGGCGTTAAAAACGTCGTCCTCCTGAGGCACGCAACCTCGGGCGACACCAGCGGTTACACACTCGAAACGGTAGGTTACGCAAGCATTGCGTTTTACCTATAATGACCAGTGGCGGTTTTTATTTGCTTAACGACCTAGTCTCTGCATAAATGTCCTATTCATCCTCGCTACCTTGCCCATGTAGTCCCAAATCCTTATTAACTCATTCAACTTAGCAATCCTCTCACCACCAACCACACCGCTCTTTATTATTGGCGCGCCAAAACCAACAGCTATGTGGGCCAGGGTGTCATACTCGGTATCGCCGGATCTGTGTGAAACAATCGTTACATAGCCGTTGGAGACCGCTAACCTAACGGTATCCCATGCCCTGCTTAATGTACCTACCTGGTCAGGCTTTATTATTATCCCATTACCAGCACCCTCCTTAATCCCCCTCAGGAGCCTTGCCGCGTTTGTTACGAATATGTCATCACCAACTACTAAACACCTATCACCAACGGCGTCGGTTAACTCAGCAAACGATGTAAAGTCCTCCTCATGGAATGGGTCTTCGACGTATACGAGGTCGTACTTCTCAATCAATCCCTTAACAAACTCTAGCTGTTCCCTGGGTGTTCTTGAGACATTCTCATTAGCGTATACGTACTTCTCACCATCCCATAGATTAGATGCCGCCACGTCTATGCCTATGCCTATCTCGAACCCCATCTTACTACTGACCTCCTTCACGACCCTACTTAGTATGTCGAGTGCCGTATTTGTGGAAATCCTAGCTGACCACGCACCTTCATCATTTCGGCCACCCGTGAAGGTTGGGTCGACCTTAACAAGCTCCTTAAATACCGACCTATGAACCTCTATGTTGGCCTTCAGGGCACTGTATATGTCAGGGGCTCCGTAGGGTAACACGAGGAATTCTTGAATGTCAGGGCCGAGGCCCCTGCTGTGCTTGCCCCCACCAATTACATTACCAAGTGGGTAAGGTACATCCCTAATGTTGGCACCGCCAAGGTGTTGGTATAGGGGTATCTCGAGCGCGTTGGCGGCAGCCCTTGCAACGGCCATTGACGTTGCCACAGCCACCGCGCCGCCGATCCTCGAGAAGTTCTCAGTACCATCTATTTCCTCAAGCCTTGTGTCGACCTCTGCCTGTATTGATGCGTCTAGACCCATTAGGTCGGGTGCCACGTTTTTCTCAAACATGCTTATGGCTAAATCAATGTCATTGTTTGGGAAATAAACAACCTCGTGGGAACCCCTCGACGCACCAGTAGGTGCGGCAGCTTTCCCAAAGCCATCGGTTAGGTATACCTCCACCTCAACTGTTTCCTCACCCCTTGAATTAAACACCTTCCTGATGCCCAAGTCCTCAATTGTGGTATCCGGCATTGCGCAGGATCGCTTATAGGCAGTATTAATTTATTATTACTTGACGTAAACGTTTACTTTACGTACACTTAACCACTTAGGATAGCCTTAACAACGTCAACAAGTGGGTATAGCGTGTCTGAATTAATCACGATGCGGGCCGCATTCGCGACCTCCTCATTGGTGGGGTTATACGCTATTGAGTACCTAGCCTTCCTCAGCATAGGTATGTCCATGTCGCTATCGCCTACTGCGAGGACCTGATCCCAGGCAATTCCCAACTCTTTAATTAGGTTATCTACGAAGTCCTTATTCTCTACATTAACCCTGACGGATATTAACGAGCCATACTCATCATAAACCAACTCATTACTTATAAAATAATCAACGTAGTTCCTGAGCGGGGCCCATGTATAGCTAAGTCCGCCGCTCACGGCGATGATCTTCACGTCATTGCTCTTCAAAAGCCCTAGTAACTCAGGGGCGCCGCTCCTAAGCGTTACTGGGGGTTCAGCCCAGGTCCTTGGTACGCCGAACCAAAGCAACGCATCTACAAGCGCCCAGTCCCTGTAGTTAATAAGCCCCGCCCTGTAGGCATCCCTGTTTATTGAGGCCCAGTAATCAGTACCGAGGATCCTATGCAGGTGCATCCACGCGGACCTAAAATAAGTTAGCACCCCGTCAACGTCTAGTACCGCCGCGCGTATCATCACTCAACACCTATGCGTGTACCCTTAATCGCTAGCTTAACCGTTAATAACCCGTTCCTATAGATTGCCTGCGACCCCTCACTCGCGACATGTAATGGTAATTGCTTAAGCAATAGGTACTTCCTACCATTACCCTCCGCCTTGATTAGTAATTCATCATCGCCGATGAGCTTCACGATTATGTCTTCTTTATTAACCCCTGGGACCTCAACCTCAATAACTAGGTAATCACCCTCAATTTTAATTGAATGCCTAGGCTCCTCATAATTACCATATTGCGCACCACGGTACTCCCCCACACCGCTAATCCCAACACCAATGAAGATGCCGAAACCCATTCCATACAGTGTTTACATGGAAGTATTTTTAAGCGAGTTTAGCCGTAACCCGCCGGGCTATGCCTAGGGATTTCAGGGATTGGTCTTTAAGCCCCATATCGAGTCTCGAAATGCGCGTTATCGATGCCAACTCGGTTTACCTCGGCATTGATAGGCACATTCTCATGGAGAATGCCGGCAGGGCCGTGGCCACCGTGGTCGTAGAGAAGTACCCCAATGCGAGGAGGATACTTGTTGTGGCGGGCCTAGGCGATAATGGCGGTGATGGGCTTGTCGCGGCTAGGTACCTACATTCATGGGGTAGGGAGGTTAAAGTCATACTGCTTGGGCGCATCGCGGATGCTAGGGAGGAGTTAGTCGTTGATAACCTAGCAATACTTAGGAACCTGGATGTCGAGATCATAGAGGCACCAACACCCTACGACCTATTGGCAAACCAGGAACTTTTTCATCCCTGGGCTGAGGTCATAGTGGACGCGATAATTGGTACGGGCATTAGGGGTATATTAAGGGAGCCCCAGGCTACGGCCATCGAGTTAATCAATAAGTCAGCTGCGTATAAGGTTGCGGTGGACATACCCAGCGGCCTGGATCCCGATACGGGCGAGGTCAGGGATGTGGCGGTTAAGGCCCATGTGACGGTAACGATGCACCGACCGAAAACCGGCCTTGTTAGGGAGAAGGCCTCGCAATACGTGGGTGAGTTAATCGTGGCGGACATAGGCATCCCAGAGGAGGTGGAGCACGTGGTGGGGCCCGGCGATATTTATTACCTAAATTACGCCAGAAAGCCTGACTCTAAGAAGGGTGACCACGGTAGGATACTGTTCATCGGCGGCTCCAGGGAGTTCACCGGCGCGGTATATCTAGCGGCAAAGGCCGCGTTGAGAAGTGGCGTTGACTTATCGATAGTGATGGCTCCCAGGGACGTTGCCAGGGACATACGATCCCACGACCCGAGTATAATAGCTATACCCCTGGATGGTGATTACCTAACACTTAACCATATCGATCAAATAATGGAGCAAGTCGGTAAGTCCCACGTAATCGCCATAGGCCCTGGGCTCGGGCTTAGGGAGGAGACCATGAAGGCCGTTGTTGAGTTGGTGTCCAGGGCTATCGACCTGGGTAAGAGACTCATCATAGATGCGGATGCGATAAAGGCTATCGGCGAATTAAAGAGGCAGGACCTGGTGAGGGACGGCGTCGTCGTCACACCCCACGCCGGCGAGTTTAGGTGGTTAACGGGCATTGACGTGACGACGTACGGAAACCCATGGTTGAGGGCTAGGAGGGTTAATGAAGTAGTGAAGTCCATGTTCAGGGGAGGCGTCGTACTTCTCAAGGGTAACGTCGATATAATAAGCGATGGGCAGAGGTATAAGCTGAACTTCACAGGAAACCCTGGGATGACCGTTGGGGGCACAGGCGATGTACTGACCGGCGTTGTCGCGGCTCTTGCGGCCAAGGTGCAGGACATATTTGAGGCGGCAGCGCTCGGCGCCTTCATTACGGGGCTTGCTGGCGATATGGCTGTTAAGGAGCTTGGTTACCACATAAC
>JAKMAE010000036.1 GCA_022014875.1 Vulcanisaeta sp.
AGTACCTGGGTTTGATCTTGACGATCTTCCTACTCCTCAACTCATCTAGGGTAACACCGGCACCCCTTATGGCCACATCAACAGCGTGCCAAGGGTCTTCGGCGAGTAATGGGTGATCGATACCCATCTCCTTAGCTATTAACCTAACAAGGTCTACCTCGGTGATGCCCCTTAATGGCCTTATCGGTTCATTATACACTAGGTAATCATGCCAATAACTGTAAACCACGTCGTACTTCTCGAGAAAGGTTGGTGCTGGAATGACGACGTTGGCGATCTTCGCGGTGTCGGACCAGAATGGGTCGTGAACGATTAACGTAACCCTACCCTCCCTAACCGCCTCAATAAGCCTATCACCGCCAGGTAATGTAACTACGGGGTTCTCATTCCACACATAGACTACTCCCACCTCACCGCGTTCGATATAGTCGCCGAACTCCGCCATTGGTATTATCCTGGAGGACCTAGCCATGTGGAGACCACGTAGATAGTTAAAGTCTATGCCCCAACCTAACGAGTTCGAGTAGTAATAGCCCCTCTTTAGGCCGACGAGGGCTGGTATTAGCGATATCATACCTACTGCATCGCCACCATTTAAAGACCTACCTAGGGCGAATCCGATCAGCGTTATGGGTTTACGTTCGTGGTAAAACTCGGCAAGCCAGGTAATGTCGTTAATATGCACTCCAGTCACATTAGCTATATACTCGAGCGAGAACCTTTTAACGTAGCTCGCCAACTCCTCGATATGCTTAACCTTACCCTCAACGAGCCCCTTCTCTATTATGACCTTAATCACGCCTATAGCCAGGTACGCATCGGTGCCGGGCCTAACGATTATTGCCCTGTCAGACTTCCTCACCGTATCGCTTACCCACACGTCTATAGCCACCTTAAACTTCTTAATCAGCAACGCCCAGATATGCGGTGCCGAGACGCTGGCCGGGAACGCCCATAACACCGCAGCGTCGTACTTTAGGAATTCTTCAGGTAGGGCGCCCATGCTCGTGCCGTAGTGCGCACTTATTGCCGCATGGCCCTCCGCGGAGCATATGGATCTATCGGTCTGCGAGGCACCGAGCACGTTGAATAACCTGTCTGGGTAATACCACGTCAGTAGCCCCTGGTTACCGTCATAGTCAGTACGTAATATCCTGGCCGGATCCCTCTTCAGCTCCTCCTTCAACAACTTAGCAACGTACCTCACGGCATCCATGACCTCGACCTCCTTACCATCAATATACGCTGACAATACCCTATTCCTCTCGTTCCTAACCAAATCCGCCCTACCGCGGGCACATGTAAACCCGTTTATTGGAAATATCCTCAATGGTTCGTATTTTTCATTGAATATGCATGTGTCATAGCAGTCCCTGGTGCATGCAATAACCATACTCTCGACGGGGCTTTACATAGTAGTTTTAAAGTTAGTCTCTATGAGTGTTGGGAATGGTTATGGCTAGGAATTTTGATGTAATAATTATTGGCGCTGGCTCGACAGGCTCCACAGCGGCTTATTACCTGGCTAGGGAGGGTTTTAGGGTTTTGGTTGTTGACTCGAGGGGTGTTGCCCAGGGCATGACCGCCTACTCCCTCGGCCTGGTCAGGAGTTACTACACCAATGAGGACGTGGCCAGGATGGCGCATTACAGCCATGAATTCTTCATGAACTTCGGTAAGGAGTTTGGTGTCGAGGTTTTCACGAAAACGGGGCTCCTCGTTATTAGCAGCAACGAAGCCAACATGCGCGCCGTATATGGAATGCTACGGAGGATTGGGGCCAGGGTTAGGTTGCTAAGTAGCGATGAAATTAGGGACTTACTAAATGCTGAGGTTTCGGGGGAGTTTGGTATTTACGAGGAGGATGCAGGCTATGCAGACACTGGGCTGTACACGAATACCGTGATGAAGAGGGCTATGGAGTTGGGTGCTGAGTTTGTACTCGATGAAGCCAGGGTATTGATTGATGGTTATGAGGCGCGTGGTATTGAGTTGATGAGGAGTCATAATGTTTTGAGGGCTAATTACTACGTATTGGCAACGGGTGTATGGACGCCTAAAGTCCTGCCGCAGCTAAGCCTGCCGATTAGGAATATCATAGAGAGGATTGTCAGGGTAGATACCGGTAGATCCCTACCCAACGTGTTTGATTACGTGAATAACTTCTACATAAGGCCCGAGGGCTCCAGCAATGCCCTAATGGGCCTGTTATACCCACCTGAGGATGTTTGGCAGGATCCAGACACGTTTAATCCATTAGCTCCACCACCCCTTGAGTACTCACTCGATGTTATGGAGAGAGCCGCCAAGCGCTTCCGCTGGTTTGAGGGGGCTAGGCTGATGGGTGGTTGGCAGGGACTCTACGATGTAACGCCAGATTGGATGCCCATAATCGATGAACCTATTAAAAAATTAATACTCTGCGTTGGCCTGAGTGGACACGGCTTCAAGTTAGCACCTGCATTCGCGCTCATGATAACGGAGATGATAAAATACGGAGAACCAAGAACATTCAGGAACATATTCACAATGAGCAGGTTCAGAGAAGGAAGGCTTATTAAGGGAATTGAAGAAAAAGCTGCGTTCTAACCGTCAAATAAACCGTGCCTCACGCATGCAGCCTTCTATTAATTAATAGAATGATATAGCTATAATCATTTGATGATCTTGGTGGACCGGCCGGGATTTGAACCCGGGATCTCCCGCGTACCGGTGCCTGAGGCATCGCCAAGCGGGCATCCTTCCAGGCTAGACTACCGGCCCAAGCCCAAGAACCACTAGGAGGTTTTAAGCTTTTGGTTATGTGCAGATGTAATGCTGATTAATCGTTACGTAGTAACTAATAGGTCTTTAGCTCTCCTTCGTAACACATCCTCTGTAGTTGCTTGGTATTGGCCCCCGGTTTGTTTCACGGCTCATTAACGAGGTCGCGCCACCACTAGGTTAAGGATTGGCCATAGGTCAGCCCATATCGAGGAGGGATTGAATTACCCAGTATCGCCTTACCTATTGACATAGCACGATCATGCCTATACACATTACTCCCCCGCCTTGCTAGAAGACATAAGTTATTATAAGGTACCCCTTAATAGAGACAGAGAGTGGCCCGCCACATGCTCTACGTACTTCACGCCGTTACTGAAACGGCCTTCTAATCATTGGTCACGGCAACCGCAAACTCAGCGATCTCGTTAATATCCCCATCCACACCAGCAATGGGTGATTTATAGCACCCAGGCCATATTAGGGACAGATTAGCCGCGCTTATTTACGAAAAGACTTATTACACTGGGTTCCGAGAAGGTTACGGTGATGATTACTAGACCAGGATGACCGATGAATTTGAGGACCCGGGCTGATCCCTCAGCAACCATCTCTAGAATGGCTTTTATAACAAGGAAATACCCGGCTATAAAGCGATGCGTAGTAAGTTAAGAAGCTACATTCTGCTTCAAAACCTGGCCAATGGATTAGTGTCCCCCTTCATGAGTTTCCTAGCTGCTGTCACAGACGTGCCCAGTGTCGGTATCGGTATTGTCTCATCAGCCTCATCATTTTTTGGCGGTATCGTTCAATTACCATTAAGGAGGGCTAGGCGAGTCGAGTCGTTATTGAAGATATCAACGCTACTTCTTTCAGTGTTGTGGTTGATAATGGCCTTTATGGCCTATGGTAATCCATTACTTTACGTGCTGACTTACGTAGCCATAGCGTTGATTGGCGGCGTTAACTCCTTTGCCTGGTCAGTAATAATGGAGAGGTTGAGTAGGGGTAGTAGGGGCAGGGTGCTGGCTACGTATGCGTTCTACGGTTCCATAGGCAGCCTAATAGCTACGTTAGTGACGGGGGTCTTTATTGGCAGTAATTACGCATTAATGCGTTACATATTCATTACGAGCGCACTGCTGATCCTGATAAATACCATCAACATATGGACGTTGAGGTCGACGGACCCGGAGCCCCAGGCCCCAATTTTGAGCAGCCCCTTACGTGTGTTAATGAGCAATAAGAGGTTGACGAAGTTCCTTTTAGTAAACACGTTATTTGCAATAGTGTGGAGCTTCGCATGGCCATTATTCCCACTCGCCCAGGTGTATTTGCTAAGCATGAACGCGGAGCAGGTGGCTATAGTCAACGTAATAAGCGGCGCATCCACGGTACTGCTCCAGAGGGAGGTTGGTCGACTATTTGATAGGAACAGGAAATTGGTGATGTTTTTGGGTAGGTTTTTACTAATAATTTTCCCACTATCCTATGCCCTGGCCCCCAACGTCTACGTGATATACCTAGCCAACGTCGTTGCAGGCTTCACGAACTCCGCATCGAACATCGCCTACATATCCTTCGTTTACGATAACTCCAGGGATAGGAAAACAGCGATTGGCCTTTATAATTTATTCTACGGCGTCGGAACCCTCATAGGATCCTTAACGGGTAGCTACCTAGTGACGCTTGTTTCGGGCCACGTCGGGTTAAGGAATAGTGTTAGGTACCTACTCCTTGGCGATGCCGTGGCCAGGGCAATAGTATCCGTGCTATACGCAACCGTTTAGTAAAGATTTTTATTGTATCACAACCAAATCATTGACTAAGTATGTTTACAGTATTTATAGTGGGTACGGCTGGGTCTGGCAAGACCACGCTTGTTAATAGCTTTGCTGAGTGGCTTGAGGATAATCAGTACGACGTCGCCATAGTCAATCTAGACCCGGCCGCCGAGTACGTACCTTACATACCCGACATAGACATTAGAGACATAGTTTCTGCGAGGGAGTTAATGAGGAAGTACAAGCTTGGGCCTAATGGATCTGTGATAGCGGCCATAGACATGCTCGCTGTTAGGGCTCAGGAAATAAAGAATCAAATAATGGACCTGGGGGCAAATTACGTATTAATTGATACGCCAGGGCAGATGGAGCTATTCGCGTTTAGGAGCGTTGGTTCAGTCCTCATTAGTAGGTTGAGGATGGATAGGTCGGCCGTGGTCTTCGTAATAGACGCAACCCAGGCGCAGACGCCGAGCGGTTACGTGGCCTCCATGCTGCTTGCACTATCAACCCAGTTCCGGTTTAATTTGCCCCAGGTCAACGTGTTGAATAAGGTTGATCTACTGGATAAAACGACCCTCGATCAAATACTCGAGTGGGGTGAGGAAACGGATCTACTCAGGGAGGCATTACTCTCGAGTGAGACTAATAAGCTTGAGTCCGACCTAAGCATTAGGATTACGGACGTGCTCTCAGCCGTGGGTACGGTACCTAAGCCAATACCCATCAGCGCAAAGACTGGTGAGGGCCTTGACGCACTATATAGAGTACTTCATAACATATACATTGGCGGTAGCGACTATGATTATTTAGAGTAGGCACTGCGGAGAACGCGTTAACTCATGAGCCTTAACTCTAAAGACTGCGCCGTGAACCACGGCGAGGCATGGGGCAGGCACGGTAAATCCTCAGCAGAAATACTTCAAGCAATGCTTGGGCAATCACGGCCTTAACACGTTTCACGGGGACCAATCAAGCCTTTACCTGGGTCTACTCATGATTACTACAATATTAGTCCTTTCTACGTAGAATGGTTTATTAAGGAGTGGGGAAACGCACTACTTCCTCCCCATGGTTATCAAGGCATTAATACTTGACTTGGACCAGACCCTCGTCAACACCTTACCCAAGTTCCTACGGGTATTGAGAGACTGCGCTGCTAGGTACGGTGTGGTGGTAAAAGGCGACATTGATTACCTATTGAGCGTGTATTACAGGGACCCATCACTTAGCGAGGTCTTGGGCGGGTTATCCAGAAACTTCTGGTTTTGGCATGAGTGCTGGCTCGAATACGTGAAGAGGAGGGATTACGGTGAGGTCTTCCCAGGCGTGCTTGATGCCCTACGTGAACTACGCACTATGGGTAAGAGGCTCGTGATAGCCACTGGTAGGGAGGTTGAGTGTTGGCGCATAGATGATGAACTCAGGTACTACGGTTTTAGGGAATTCATAGAGGGTTGCGTATCACTTGGTGACTTAGGGCCGGGACATGATAAATTAGACCTCGTTAGGACGGCCCTTAACATGCTTAATCTAGAGCCGTATGTGGTAGCCTACGTTACTGATCATCCCCGGGACATACTGATGGTTAATGGGTTAGGCACGATAAACATAGGCGTGGCTACGTGGACGAGGGACTTCCCAACAAAGATTGTAATAAGGGGTGTTTATGAACTTCCCAGGGTAGTCCGTGAGCTCGACGTAACGTAATGCCGACATAACCTTAACTAAATTGTTTAGTGATTTTGCGATTCATCACGAGCCCAATCGCCGCACCTAGGCCTAGGGACAGTAGGTACGCGGTTAATACATACCAGGGTATCCCGAGGAGGCCGGGCAGTACTGTTACGTAGTAGGGACCGTAGGTTGTGGAGTTCACGTAATCATTACCGGGGTATTCAATGAACACCCTGTAATTGCCGGGTTCGTAAAACGGTATAACGACAACAATGTGGGCGTCCCTGATGGGTATTGATAGTGTTTTCACAACGCCTTTACTGCCCTCCACGGTTATTACCACGTCACCCGTGACGTAATTAATGGGTATATCGGTGATGAGGTCTATGGTGAAGGTGACCTCACCACCCATGGCGATTAAATCCCTACTCTCTCTAATACTCATGCTTAGTGATGCCTTGTTTACAATTAATGCGTAGCTTGCCTGGCACGGTTCGTAATTGATGTTTCCAGGCCACTCCATTACCACCTCGTAATAGCCAGGAAGTTGGGGTGTAAATACGTACTCACCGAACCCACTCGAGTTTATGTAAATAACCCCACTAGTTGTGTAATTACGCCCACTTATTACTACGTTAACCCCTGCATTAACAATAACTGGGTTCATTTGCCCTATTATCACCACGTCGTGAAACACCACGGGCGTCCCACGTATCATTATTGACAATGCGCAGGTGGCTTTGTTTACCGTTAGTGTTAGGTTCGTCATGCTCGGTAAGTAATTAGGCGGGTTTTGGTAATACACCGTTATTAAGTACTTACCAGCCTCTGGGGGTATCCACGTGACATGCACGGTACCATTCACCGGCGTGTAGCTACCTACCACTGACGAAACCCCATCGATTACGTAACTAATAGTTAACGTGCCCCCACTCACAGGGGGTGATGTTGTTATTACCATACTGACCGCACCGCCGTACGTGATGTTTGTACTGTTTACATTAACTGTCACGTAAACCGTGCCTGGCACCACAGTGAGTGTATAATTAATCGTGACGCCTTGGAAGTAGGTGGTGTTCATGAATGATATGGTCAATACGTGGTAACCAACGTTATAGTTAATCAATAGTACGTACTGGGCAGCACCGGAGTTGTTAGTTAAAATACTCGCTACGTAGTTACCATCAACGTATATACTCAATGGTTGGTTGGCAAGGGGCCCCACTGGGGTTTGTGCCGTTATTGTTATGGGTAATGAACTCCCATAACTAACGACGTAGGATTTCACATTGACTGTGAGGTTTACGGGCGTCTGCACTATGGGTATCACCAATGTGTAATTACTACTCCATACGTAACCACCCGCGTCCGTATACGTAGCCCTAATAATCAATGACGCATTACCCAGGAGGTAGGAACCCGGCGTAAGTGTTAGGCTAGCATTAGTCGGTGGTTTAACATTCATAATACTGGGCATAACCTGCGCATTCACCCCCATTATCGATATTGTAGCTGACGTTATTGGTATGGGGGTTGAGTTAACCACACTAACCGTGATTTGTTGGGGCAATCCGCTGTAGAGTTTATTCGCTGTTGTGGTTATCGTAATCCCTGGCTTTAGGTAAAGCACCCTGAAGCTATACGTCAATGAGTAACTATTAGTCGTTATTACCAACGATGCGTTATAAGTGCCCATACCTAACGCTGGCGCTGTTATATTAATTATGTTGGTCCCAGGCTTAAGCGTTTCCGTAAGGGATTGCGTGTTTCCACCCACGCTCAGTGTGATCGTCGCGTTCACCGGTGATTGCAGGTTATTGGTGATGATTATCGAGACCGTGGCATTTATGCCGGCCCCCGTGTAAATACTCGTGTTATTACCTATCGCTTCTGCGTAAGCCCCGTAGTACCAGGTAGCGTTGTTTACGGATATGGGTACGCCAGGGTCGGCGCTAATCATAAGCAGTATTATATGTAGTACTAGCGCCGATATCAGCGACATCCTTATCGATTACCCTTATCGCAGTGTCCGCTTAAAAACACTGCTTACACGGGTTTAGGTTTATTAGGGCCGTGTCACAGTCAGTTACTATCCATGGGTGGTAGGTTTACGGTAATTACCTTCGGGTGCTGGTTGAATAAGGCGGATAGTGACATAATGATTAGTAGGCTTAGGGCTGCTGGTTGGGAGTATGTGGAGAACGTCGACTCGGCCGACCTAGTCATAGTCAATACATGCGCGGTGAGGGAGGAGGCGGAGAGGAACGAGTTAAAGTTGTTGAGCAGGTTGAGTAGGGAGTATCCGGGCAAGAAAATTATAGTGGCTGGCTGCCTCACGAGGGTTAGGCCTGCGACCATTAAGGAGACCGCGCCGAATGCGGTATTGGTGACGTCGCACGGCGCGGAATTGATAGATAAGGTCGTTAATGGGGACTTAGACATTTACGTATTCGACGATAGGCCTATGACGTATTTACCTACTTATTACCCGGAACTTCATGGCCATAGGTACGTAGTACCGATACAGGTCGGCTGCCTAGGGAACTGTAGCTTCTGCGTCACTAAGATTGGCAGGATGGGGTTTGGTAAGGTAAAGAGCTACAGTAAGGATGATATAGTGAGGGCGGTTAGGGATGCCGTGAATAGGGGCGCCCGCGAAATATACCTAACCGGCCAGGAAATCAGCGCCTATGGGCGCGACAGGGGGTACGACCTAGTGGATCTCCTGGAGGAGATACTTAGGAGCGTTGAGGGTAGGTACATGATTAGGCTAGGGATGATGGAGCCCCTCGAGTTAAGCAGGATCATTGATAGGTTGATAGATGTTGTTAAGAGGGACTGGAGGGTGTATAGGTTCTTCCACATACCGGTACAGAGCGGTAGTGACCGCGTATTGATGCTGATGAGGAGGAAGTACACCGCCGACCTGTTCAGGGACATTGTTAGGAAGATTAGGTCTGCCATGCCCGACGCTACAATAGCGACAGACATAATCGTCGGCTTCCCTGGGGAGAGTGATGAGGACTTCTGGGCCAGTGTTAGGTTGGTTGAGGAGTTGGAGATCGATAAGGTAAACCTAGCCAGGTATAGCCGTAGACCATTTACCGAGGCCGCATATATGGAGCAGGTGCCTGAGCAGGTCAAGAAGGAGAGGAGTAAGATAGCCACGGAAATCTTCAGCAAGGTCGCACTTAGGCGGAACATGTACTTCGTAGGCAGGGAGCTGTGGGGAATAGTCAGCGAGATAGACTTTAAGGGTGAGAACTACGTCGTTCGTTCATACAATTACAAACCAGTGGCCGTTAAGAGGGCTGACATAGGCGCCTTCGTTAAGGTCAGGGTCACCGGCGCAACCCCGCAGAGACTATTCGGCGAGCTCCTTGAGGGCGAGGAGTTGGGTGTGAAGTACAGGGTCGACTTTAGGCTTAGCGAGGGCCTCGACCTAATTTCGTGAAAGGCCTCACTCAATCCTCAACACCTCCATGGGCCTTACCCTGACCACAGCCACCAATGAGGGTATGGACGCCACAATCGATGTTGCCACGGCTATCAAGAGCGAGTACGCGTAAAGCGTTGGGAGTAATATAACGGGTATTATCACCGGCAGGTTTAGTTTCATCATTATGTACCTGGCCAGGTAAGCGCCGGCTATACCCAAAACAATGCCTAACACCGAACCCACAATGCTCATTATGAGGATCTCAAGGAGGAATATCGCAACAACCTGCCCATTGGACGCACCCAACGCCTTAAGTATACCGATATCCCTCATCCTCTCCCTAACATTCATCATCGCAGTATTAGCCACGCTTAGCCCCGTAACGATTAGGCTGAGCGCGATTATCACGATGAAGAATAGGTTGATCATGGATACGGCATTGGATATTGAGGCAAGTACGGAGCTTTGCTCGTAAACATTCGCATTTGGGAAATACTTACTAAGTGCAGTGGCTAATTGGTTTAGGTATGCTGGGTCCTCCCTCGTTAATTTTATAAAAATGGCGTTCACAAAGCCCTCATCATCCAGGTCCTGCTGTAACGTGCCTATTGTAGTCACCACCATATTTATGTGGAAACCCAGGAAGCCACCCAGTATACTACTAAACGTTCCCGTCACCTTGAGCGGTATAACACTAGTACCTCCCTGGATACCCGTTAGAACCTGTACGTATATTGTATCGCCAATACTAATATTGTCCTTACTAGCCAGCGTGTCCTGTACTATGGCCTCACCATCACTCATTGGGAGGGACCCATTCTCCATGTGAACCTCGAAGTAGGAGAAGTATTGATTAGGTATCCCAATGAGCATTACGGGCTGGTCGTCGACCCGCGCCGTATTGATTATTATTGCGGGGACTACATAGGCGACGTGGGGCAATTTAGCTATTACTTGAGACACCACCTCAGGTATTGAGACGCTGTCTGAGTAAACCATCAAGTCCGTCGGTAATATGTTCTCGACCTCGCTCACGATAGCGACCTTGAAGCCGTAGGTCATCGTCTCTAGGGTTATCATTAAGGCAACGCTATACACTATGGCGAGTATCGTCAGGATGACCCTAGTCCTCCTACTGCCCAGGTTCCTGAGGGATATTGTAAAAATGGTTCTAAAACTCATGCAACAACTCGTACTCATCCAGGTCGCTTAAAAACACTTCTACCTCAGTAATCACCTCCCTCGTCACCCATCGGATCCGATTGTTGATCCATCATCACCGCAGTAAATTCCTCGCCAAAACTTAAAACCCTATCCTAAAACCATGCAAATATGCTCGTTTGTATACATATTTATATATATTATTTAGTCATTTAGTCGATAATAATACTTAAATAGCGGCAATTAATGACACTGCCGTGCCTAAGAAAATACTTATCCTTGGGGGTGGTGTTGGCGGTGTTGTTGCCGCTAAAAGAATGGCGGAAAGATTGAGGGGTAGGGTTGATGTGGAAATAACGTTGATAAGCGATAATGATTACTACCTACTACCACCGCTCCTTGTCAACATAGCACTGGGCGATATAGAAC
>JAKMAE010000037.1 GCA_022014875.1 Vulcanisaeta sp.
TGGCTGTATCACTACCACTTGGTGCATACGTGTCCCAAACCCTCGGTTGGCAAGCTACGTACCACACGGTTTACCCCTTCATAATACTTGAGGACTTGCTCGTTTACCTTTACATTAGGGAGAGTAGGGTTAGGAATCCGCAACCCATTGATTGGGTCGGTCTATTCCTGCTGTCAACATCCTTAGCCAGTGGTTTGATAGCTGTTACGGATGCGCCAACCTACGGTTGGACCGACCCCCTCGTGATGTCGCTATTAGTATTATTCGTGCTTGGCTTCGGGGTGTTTATTTTATACGAGAGTACGGTGTACAACCCAATCGTACCAATAAGCCTATTGAGCAATAGGAACGTACTTGCGGCAAACCTAGGCGTAACCCTAGCGGGCTTTGCATTATTCCTAATGGCTCAAGCGCTCACATACTTATTGGAGTCGCCGAAACCCTTGGGTTATGGCTTGTCGATACTCGACGCGGGCATAATGATGGTGCCCATGGCCCTCGTGCAGATGATTGTGGCGCCCATAGCTGGTAGGGTTATAACGAATGTTGGTGCTAAGAATATAGCCGTTATTGGTTCTGCGATAGCCATAATAGGGTTGATACTCCTAACCTACACCTCATTCTACGGCTTATCTTACGTCATAGTCTCCATGTCTGTGTTGGCGGCTGGGGTTAGTATGGTCAATGTCTCGGTAATAAACATCCTAGTGTTCTCCGTGGGTAGGAAAAACATGGGCCTTGCCACGGGCCTAAACACCGTATTCAGGAACATAGGTAGTGCCTGGGGTCCTGCGGTGGCTGGTTCGATAATGAGTATGTACCAAGCATCGGTTCTAATATCACTCAGGCCAATGCTATGGATAACACTCCCCGCAAAATACTCATACCAACTAATGTTCTTGATAACGAGCGCGTTATATGCCGTGGCCATACTCGTAATATTACTGCTCGCCCAGGAAGTATTCGTGAAGGGCGAGATTAGGGCCATGGAGGTCTAGGTACCGTCTCTCCGGAGACGGTAGAGGCTTGTTGTCTCCACCGTCTCCTTCCCGACGGTCACCCTGGAGCTGCTCACCGCAGTGGCTCTCCAGCGCTTGCCCGCGTCTCACAGCCCTGCGGGTCTCGGGACCCCAGGGTAACCAGTAAAGGTGTTGGGATTGGGTTTGTAAGCCTGTCATCTCATCACCAATGGTAATAAACACTACGAATAATCATGAAAACCGAAACTGCCCCAACCAATGAAGTAGTCCCAACCCTTATACCTAAGTATTGAACCTCCGTAATATACGCCAGAGCCTTCCTCAACCTTAGCGAAAACCTCAAAACCAAGCCTTCTAAAGTCCTCCGCGCAATCGCTCTTTACGGAGAATATGGGTAGGAACTCCTCACCGCCATTAAACACTAATTCCTCAATTGTAATGCCAGGTATTGACTTGGCCTCCTCGATTAGGTCGGGCTCCGTAGGCAATTCATTTACTGTTATTTTAACACCCCCGTTCACGGACAATGCCCAGAGGACCTTACCAAGCCCATCGCTTGAATCCATGCTCGCCGATATGCAGTCCTTATACCTCAATAACTCACTGAGCATGTGAAGTGGAGGTTCTGGCCTCCTTAGTATATCAATTCCCCTCTTAACGGTGTTGAGGTGGGCCCACTCGTTCAGTCTGCCGTCGTAGTAGAGCTTGAAGACAAGCCCTGTATAGCCAAATCGCGGTATTGTCACCAGAACATCGCCAACCCTAGGTCTCCTCCCTATTTTACCAGCCATTGGTATGCCTATGGCCGCGACATCCACCACATCGTCAAATCCCTCATTTAAATCACCGCCAACGTACTTTACGCCGAAGTGCGTGGCCCCATCACTCAACCCCTTAATGAGATCTTCAAAGTCGTTAATGTGAACATTCCCCCTCAGGGTTATAGAGACCACCGCGAATAATGGCTTGCTTAACTTAACGAGGAAGTCGCTCACCACCGATGCCATGACTTTCCAACCCATGTCATAGTAAGTCATGAAGGGCATCTTTGAGGTGGATAGTGATAATCCATCTATCTTCATGGCAAGTCCATGCCCACCCACGTCTACAAACTCTAAGTCATTATCCTCCAAACCATTGACGAGGGTCCTTACGATATTTATCAACTCGGTCTCCCCAACCTCCTTAATTAGTTTACCAAATCCCTGGGACTTCACGTGTGTGGTTCTAATTACGCGTATTTAAGGCGCTCAACGCCCCCTACTCAATGACCTTCTCTATGAAATTAAGCACGTCCTCGGGGCCACCGCTCTGTTTAATTAGTCCCCACAGGGGCGAGTCCCTGCACAGCCTGTACCTAACAATGCTTCTGCTGTTGTCGACCTGTAGGTAACCCTTATCATTGAGTTGTTTAAGTATGTGCTTGACAAGCGTTAGAACAACGGGTATTGCATCGTTAAATTCCGCATACTCAAGGACCTTCTTAGGCGTGAAGCTCACGCAGGTACCCCTGGCGTACTTAACCGCGACCCACAAACCCCTCGCCACTAACTCCTCAATTTTCTTAAAATCAGCGTATATATTCGTTATCTGCGTCATTGAGTAAACGTAGACAGCGGGCTTTAAAGGACTCATGATTAAGTACGTATACGTATTAGTCCTGTATTTCCAGGCATATTCATTTCATAACTATACTTATAATCACGGTGACCCGGGGATTAGGCGTGGGTAACGTAGTACTTATAAAACCCAAAATTACCGCGGGATCGTTAACAACCCCAACGCTAGGGCTATTATGACTACGATTACCGAAACCAGCAGATTCACATCCTCATTCTCAAGGTCGTAACTACCCATAACCCTCACCGTCCTCTCTCCACATAGGTGGACGCGTTTGTCAGTCATGACATTGCACTTAGGGCATACGTACTTGGGTTGAAGCACGGCACCCAACACGCTATCCATGACCTCACCTAGATAACCAAGTATGAATACGACGATTGCCGTTGGGGGGTTAACAATACTTACATACTCGACGTACCTGAGCAGGTATTGTGTGCCTAGGTACGTGAGGGCTATTACGGAAGAACCCAATAATGAACTAACCTCGCCTAGCAATGTGACACCGCCGGACACGCCCGCGTCAACCTTAATCCACGGCTTAATCAATAGGCGAGGCTTTGATTTACTCAAAACTCCGAGTTCCGAGGCCCACGTATCGGCGTTGGAGTACGCGATGCCGGCTATTGACGCGTTGATTAATAACTGATAAAGAGTCATATTATTAATAATGTACGCGATACTGGCCAGGAAGGCGAGTGTGGCTGGCGTTAAGCCGACGGCCAGGACCTGCCTCCAATTCCTTCCCCTTATGTCCTCGGCCGTACCGAGTTCCTCCTTCCTCTCTCTACCAAGCCTAGTAAGTATGCTCGAGCTACCTAGAAAGGTTATGAAAGGTATTATTGATAAGGGGCCGCCCATGAGCATCATGAATCCCACAACTGCGGAGGGCGCCAGGGCATCCTTAGTAATTACCCTAACCCTCATCGCGATGTATGCCAGAAATATTGCTAGTACCAGAGAGACGGCCGCAATAACCACGTACCAGGCGATACCGTTCATGATAAGCATTAATCCATGCATCAACCCTAGCCGTTGTTGGGTTTTTTAAGTATTATTTTAAAAACACCGTGATGGGTTATTCATTGTTTAGTAAGGATTATTAAAAACAACGTAGAAGCTGTTTTAGTGATGAGGCAGAGTTACGCGGATGGGTGATGATAACTTACCCGACTGAGTGCTGTAGTCGTGTAGTTGAAGTTAATTATAAGGAAAAGATATTTATATTGAAATAAGGCTGTGCTTCCGATGGGTCGTAGGAGGAAGAGCCGTAAAAAAGTAATTCTAAAGCCGAAGAAGACACTGCCTAAGATATTCACATGCCCACACTGTGGCGCGCCTGTGGTTAACGTTAAGGTTGATAAGAAGGAGGGGAAGGTCTTAGTTACCTGTGGGAACTGTGGACTTGAGGCCGAGTTCAACTACATACCTGGACTGCTACCCGTTGATTACTTCAATAAATTCGTAGACCTGTACTATCAAGGCGTTATTAAACCGAAGAAGGAGGTAACCATATCACTCACGCAGCTTATGCCGAGGGCAAACGCATCATTGGAGGAGCAGGGGATTTCTGAAGGCCTGGGTGAGGAGGGTGGTTTAACCGAAGGTGGCGAATTCGAGGGCGAGTATGGCGGAGAGGGCGAATTAATGGAAGGTGGCGAATACACCGAGGAGTGACACTTAAAATTAACCACAGTTCAAAAGGTAGTGGAATGAAGGTTAAGGATTACCTACTTAGTCGAATATCTGAGGTGGGTACCATACACATGACTCTGCTCGACCCAGACAAGGTCAGCGCTAGGGAGTTCAGGGAGTTAGCGTTAATGGCTCAGGAATACGGAAGCGACGCCTTAATGGTCGGCGGCTCCCTCGGCATATCAGAGGATCAATTAGACGAGTATTTAAGTGCGGTTAAGGGTCTCCTGAAGATACCAATCATTCTATTCCCAGGCAGCGTAGCCAACCTAAGCAGGTATGCTGATGCCGTGTTTTTCCTAAGCGTGTTGAATAGTGCAGATCCCTACTTCATAGTCGGTGCCCAGGTTCAAGCATCCGTATTACTACTGAAGAGATTCAGGAACCTGGAGCCTATATCGCTTGCGTACATAATCGTCGGTGACGGAGGCGCTGTTGGTTATATAAGCCACGCTAGGCCAATACCCTATGATAGGGACGACATAGCGCTCGCCTACGCCTACGCTGCCCAATTAATCGGTTTCGACATGATATATCTAGAGGCAGGGAGTGGTGCGCGTGAGCCGGTTAGGCCAAGGATGGTCTCTAGGGTTAAGTCGCTCGTCAATAAGCCACTGATTGTCGGTGGTGGTATTAGGGACCCGGCCAAGGCCTATGAATTAGCCTTCTCGGGCGCTGACGCAATCGTCACGGGGACTATAGTCGAGGAAAACCCTGAACTCCTTAAGGACGTTATAAGATCAACCCATGAGGGTGGGATGGCTAGGAAGAACTCAGGGATTAAGTAGGAGCCTCAGTATTATGATTATTACGGAAATGGCAATTCCGAGGAATACCACGGCCTGTGGGCTTAGTTTAATACGCTCTATCTCCTTAGCTTCATTAAACTTCACAAGCCCAGCCGCTATGAATGGTGACATACCGGATGTACGCCTACGCCGAGGCACAGCAGTTTAATTCTGAGACTGTTTTTAAATCTATCCAATCAAATCCTCCCTAATCCCAAGTAGCCCCGCGAATAAGGGTTTGTGGCTGCCCTCACGAGGACTTCCAAGGTGTTGCTGCACTTCATGTCTTGTCCTCCTCGTTCATACTCTGTTTGTTCGTGAAATCCCCTGAATACCTTATGGCTTATTCTTCCGTCGCGGTACGCCAAATCAATTCAATTCTTAATCGGAGTGAATGGTGCATGTACTTAATAATACAACGGCATTCTTATTGCCAAGTGAATGAGGATTTGCTTATGCTTTTCCCATGGATCCACGGGCTTGACTAAGCTCTTGGATGCGTTGATCGCTTTCAGTTACGTTTATTTTTGGTATTTAACTGTATTTTACGGTCATTAGGCTCGTGATTAACAATGTGCGTTGAGGTAGTTATGGATGTGGCTTAGTTGGCTTTAGCGTGTTTTGGTTGTATTGCTTCCTGTTGGTTTGTGTTTTGTGTTTTCGTGAGTATGTACTTTGTTCCTTGCTTTACCAGTTTTAATCGCTGCTCCTGGGCTATTATCGGTAGGTACATGGCCAGCGCCCTTACGCATCGCGGCTTTGGTTCGATGCCGTACTTGGCAATGTGCCATTCCCTAAAGCATGCAGTGGTTATTTTATACTGCCCATCCCTTTTCGCGATATTTAATACGCAGTTTTGCATTACGAAGCCCCTTAGGAAATCCCTTATGTCGCTTATTCCGCAGCTATGCGTATCGAGCCTTTGCACCTGCTTCACACTTCTTATAATGTTCGCTTGGTTTATAAGTTACTTTCATCGCTGAGATTGAATGGTTGCCTCAGCAGGAGGACCTCCACGTACTCTCCCTCATTTACTATGTGGCCCCTACCCGTGAACACTAATCCATTAATCATAAGCAGGGTGTGTGTCAACGAGCTGCCCTGTTTCGGGATCTCCTCGATAATGTATTCATCGCCCCTCTTCACAACCCTTACCCTGTACTGCCTAGCGAGCTCCCTGTCGCCAAGACTACCCCTGACAAGCTTAGCCCTCACCCTAGGTTCCGGAGGGCCTACCTTAACGCCTGCCATTTGTTTAATCACCTCCTTAACAATTACAGTGAGGGCATTCAACGTAGATATTGGGTGCCCCGAGAGATTAATAACAACCTTGTTATTCTCCAGCACAGCAATGCCCGTAGGCCTACCGGGCCTCATCCTCAAACCCCTCACGTAAACCCGCGGCTTAAGTGCTTGCATAACTTCGTATATGTAATCAACCTCGCTGGGTCCAGTGCCCCCCGTGGTTATCACAATGTCGGCGTTGTTGATTCCGTGAACCACGGCCCTTTCTATGGCCCTTGGATCATCAGGCACGATTGTTTTACCCACAACTTCCGCGTATGGTATGTACGTGTTTATGTAGTTCTTTATCATCGATGCCGTGCTCTCAACCACCTTACCACTAATTATCGCGTTGACTATGTCATTGGGTTCCCTGGCCTCCACAAGCTCCGAACCGGTGGCGACTATGTAAATCCTCACCTTCCTCCTAACCCAAACCTCACCAATGCCGAGCTCTAGCAATGCAGGTATGTCCCAGGGCATAACCACAGTACCCTCCCTAAGCGCCACATCACCCCTCCTGCCAAAACTACCCGCTGGATCTACATTGTCCCAGGGCCTGACTGATTTGTTTACCACAACTTCGCCATTGCCTAGGACCTCCACGTACTCCTCAGGCACCACGGCGTCGGCGTTCTTGGGTAAATACGCCCCGGTGGTTACGTAGGCCGTCTCCATGGGACCCAACTCCATGTTAGGTACCGAGCCAATACTGACCGAGCCAATGAGCCTCAACCTAGCTGGTACGTGGGTCACGTCTACGCTCCTTACAGCGTACCCATCATATGCCGCCCTATGCATTGGTGGTACATCGATAGGTACCACGGCATCCCTAGAGAGGACACGGCCGTTGGCCTCCCACGTCGGTATTTTTTCCTCATCAACCACGTTGAGGCTATGTATTATCTTCATGACCTCCTCAAGATCGTGAAGCTTCACGAACTTGTACTCGTGAGGTTTCACGTAAATCTGCGTATTGATGCGCATTTAAAAGCTAGTTCCAGAGCCAGAACTAGCTCTGGGGGTTAGCGTGCCGAATACTTACAGCGTAGAGGCGCTGGAGTGTCTCTATCAATTAATTAACTACGTCGACGAGGATGATGAGGCATTGATTAGGGATGCAATGCTTAGGTATGGCGGTGATTACTCGAGGATATGCAATGAGGCGAGGAACATGCTTAGGTCATTGGGCGAGGGGGTTAATGAGGAGGTTAGGAGATACTACGAATTGCTTGCCGACCACGTCATGGGTAAGATTAAGGGGCTCGGTGACGCCGCCTACGCACTGGCGAGGTACATGGGTCTTGGTGGCCGCGAGGACGTACTTAAGGTTCAATTTAGACTTATGGGTTTCCCCGACAGTGTGGTTGAGGATTTAATAAGGGTTGGGGCCTTGATGCATAGGGCCAGGGATACGTTATTCGTGCCTGAGTACCTAATTTCAAGGTTCCTCGAAATCTCCGGCAACGTGAGTGTGCCAAGGATAGAGGAGGTCCTAAGTAATGTCGGTACTACGGAGCTCGTACTCGTGGAGGCCGCGACCTTCGGCGTTAAGCCAATTAATTGGTTATTCAGGGCCATTTATGGCGTGGACTTCAGGGATTTAGTTCTAAGGACTAGGGTAGATGGCCTCCTCGACGGCTCCACGGGCGAGTTAATACTCAACCCGGCAATTGAGGTTCAGGAGATTAAGGCCTTGATACATGGGATTAAGGATTCAGCTGCCAGGTCGCTTAGGAGGGCCCTTGGGCCGCATGGCCAATACATGTACAGTAAGGTTGTGAGGTGCGGCGTTGTGTACACGGTCTTCGGCGAGGGTGGTAGGGAGTTGATAATTCTGTGTCCCTGGGTATTGCCGAGTAGGAGGTTACTCGAGTATCACTCACGTGAAGATAGGGCCATAGTTGTGGGTACGGGCCCAAGCGCCGACTTTACCGACTTAGTCAATGAGCACATTGATGAGCTACCCCCACGCACAGGCTTCGTGTTTATAAGTGGTAATGAGGCCATGGTTTATAAACCGAGGGTTTTGGGCAGATCCTTCGACTCATTCCTCGACTTCCTATATAGATCGAATTACCGGGTGGTGTATCTTAACTAAGTCGTTAACCTTTGACGAGGCCTATGACCAGCCCTATTACAAAGGCCAGTGATGAATAGGGTATCGCGCCTATAAATTGCTGGGCCTTTGTATACGCAGTCGTCATTGCATAACCCGCGTAATGCAGGATAGTCACTAGGGTTGAGGGGCTTAGGTAACCTAGGGCTATGGCTAGTATGACTATTGCCAGGAGTATCAATGCAACACTCAGTAATCTCCTTATTAATATACCGACCAAAAGGCCGAGGACGAATAGACCCAGTACACTAACCACCTGCGTTAAGGTTAAACCAAAGATCTCCATATGTATTACCCCACGGTTAATTAAATAAATTAAAAAATTAAGTGTTATCCCCGCCTGCTCTAAGTATTTCCCTCACCTCCCTAGATAAAGCGGCCGATACCTCACGGCCCTCCTCATCAGTTAAATAATGCCTACTACTTGCATGCCCTGTCATTGGTATAACGTGGAAGTGTATGTGAAAGATCACTTGGCCGGCCTCTGCGCCGTTGTTTTGAACAATCCTGACGCCGGGGGCCTTCAGGGCCCTCATCACCGCCATAGTGACTACCTTGACTACCTCAATGACTCGGCATAACTCTTCACTAGGTATCTCGGTTATGTCCCGATAGTGTTTCTTAGGCATTACCAGGGTGTGCCCCCTGCTTATTGGGTACTTATCGAGTATTGCTATTACGTAATCGTCTTCGTAGACTACGTACGCAGGTTCCTCACCCCTGATTATTCTACAGAATACGCAATCCATCAGGGGTTTGCCTCACAGCCCTGTTTTTAGCATATCCCTGCGTAGGAGGATGTTGATAGGAGGTATAGGGCTATTGTAAACACCACGAGTAGGGCCACGAAAGCCAGGAGAAGTAAGTCATTAACCTCCCCCTTGCCTAGGTAATTCATTATTAGCACTACGCCGGGTATCGCCATTATGAGGGCTAATATCTCGATTAGCGTAAATGGGCCGGCGCATACAGCCGCCGCGCCGGGCGTGTAAACGGCCTGCCAAAAACCCATTACGAATAGTACCAAAATCAGCACTGCGATTATGGCTATCGCCGCAAGCCACCTACTGGGCGTTGGCCTAATCATTGACCTCCATGAATGAGGGCCTCTTTTAAGCATTATTCACACAACGGTAAGCCGGAGAAGCAGGTACCATGACCCTAGCAAGGTTTAAAACCTAGGAATGGCCTTTGTCGGGCAATGAGTGAGGAAGGCGATGTCGAGGTTCACGGTAGGGTTATATATACGGGTGTCGAGAGGTGCCCCGTGTGCGGTAGGGATACGCTACAGGTAACCGAGACGCTATATAGCGACCCAGTGTTTGGTGAATTAATACTATACAGTAATTATTGCAGTAGCTGTGGGTATAGGAGAACCGATATTCAATACCTAGACTCAAGGGGGCCCACGCGCATTGCTTATGAGGTCAGGGATGCGGAGGATGTGTATAGGACCTACATATTCAGGTCAAGAGGCGCAAGCCTACGTAGCCCAGAGCTTGGCTTTGAGATAGACCCTGGACCCGAGGCGGAGGCTATGATAACAACGATGGAGGGATTACTATATAGGTTGCTTGACATTGCCGATAGGATGGAGGTCTTGAATGAGGGCAATGAAACAGTGCTGGCAAGGTTGAGGGAGTTTAAACGCAAGGTCAAGGAGGCCTTGGAGGGTAGGTTTAGGTTCACGATAATTATTGAGGACCCCACGGGCAACTCCACGCTTAAGCCACCACGGGGCCGTGAGGGCTATGTACGCGTTGAACCACTTTAATTGCCCCATTTCCCCATTTGGCCTCGGGATTCCTCGTCAGGGCAGCCCAAACCCACACCTACGGGGAACAAAAACCACACGAAGAAAAACTTAAAAAACATCGACAAAATAGAACCGTAACCCCCCGGTAGCTCAGCGGTAGAGCGGCCGGCTGTAGTCAGCCGCCGTGGCGACATCGGCTAAAGCCACGGCGCGGTAGTTACCGGCAGGTCCCGGGTTCGAATCCCGGCCGGGGGACCAAGATATTCAATTTCTTTTTATGGGATTGGTGGGCTTGGTAATTATTCCGTTTCATGCGTATATAAGCTTGCGAGGCCTTATCGACAAGGGGCTTCTGAGGCGCTATCGCGTTTGGTATCTGGTTCTCCTTCGTAATATGCTGAGTCAATCAGTCCCTAAGTGGCGGGTGATGCACGTGGTTCACTACGTGTTTGGGTGGCTTAACTGTGGGATTTTATGTGAAATGTGAAGTCGCTGATTATCCTTGGCGATAGTTCTCCTGAATATATTGGGAATGGGGCTCTTCGGAATTGGCTCTGAAATAACCGTAATTAAGATGTGGAGTGTGGATTGCACGGTTTTGATGGGTCATGCTTTAACCTGATGCCATATTATTAGGCATTGCTTTTACGGTGCGTAGCGCTTTTAAACTGGGTTGTTATGATTGGTTTAGCCGGGTCGTCTAGCGGCCAAGGATGGCGGGCTCTGGACCCGTTGACCCCGGTTCGAATCCGGGCCCGGCTACCACCCCCACCTTCAATCTCCCCATTCAATCCCCCAAACCGTGTTACATATTTTTTATTATTATAATGTCAAGTTTTATCGTGGCTATACCATCGTTGAAGAATGATGTATTTAAAAAGGTATTTTTTAAAAATAGGGTCTCATCTGTGTAATTGATGGTTAAGGTTCAGTGGGCGCCTGAGCATTATAAATGGCCTCCCAGGTCGGGTAGTGCAATAGCCTCTCAGTTCCTTGGTTT